>DATLIA010000367.1:0-45522 GCA_035540215.1 Actinokineospora sp.
CTCTCCAACGCCCATCCGCCATCCACCTTCACCAGTTCTATTGGATATCTGAATAGTTGATGGTGGATAGCGGAAATTGGGATGCACCAGACCGCCAGATGAGCAAGAATCCGCAGGTCAGCAACGTGCAGGGAGGACTCAGTGGGCAACGTGAGCCCAAGCCCGGAGATCGTCGTCGCGGGTGAGGCGCTGATCGACCTCTTTCTGGACGACCCCCGCCGACCCACCGCGCTCCCCGGCGGCAGTCCGGCCAACACCGCGATCGCGCTGGCCCGGCTCGGCACGCCGGTCGCCTTCGCCTGCCGGTTCGGCGCCGACCGGTTCGGCGAGCTGCTGCGCGACAACCTGGCCGCGAACGACGTCGACCTCCGCTACGCCGTCAACGCACCCGAGCCCACCAGCCTTGCCGTCGTCACGCGGGGCGCGGACGGCGGTCCGACCTACGGTTTCCATGTCAGTGGCACCGCCGACTGGGCGTGGCGTCCGGCGGAACTCCCCCACGACCTGCCCCAGAACGTCCTCGCCGTGCACGCGGGATCCCTCGCGCTGGCGCTGCAGCCGGGCGCGACCGTCCTCGCGGAGTGGTTCGCCGCCCAACGCGCCGACCGGGTGACCAGCCTCGACCCCAACGTCCGCCCCGCGCTGGTCGGCCCACGGGAGTCCTACGCGCCGCGGCTGACCGCGCTCTGGGCCGCGGCCGACATCGTGAAGGTCAGCGTCGAAGATCTGGACTGGGTGTTCCCCGACGAGGACGCCATCACCGTCGCGCAGCGGCTGCAACAGGACCTCGGCACCGCACTTGTCGTGGTCACACTAGGCGGCGACGGCGCGGTGGCGCTCCACAATGGACGAACCTACCGCCGCCCCGCCGCGCCGGTCTCCGTCGTCGACACCGTCGGCGCCGGGGACACATTCAGCGCGGGCCTGCTGCACTGGCTCGCCGAGCACGGATCGCTGCGTCGCGGCGCCCTCGACGCGCTCACCGAGCACGAGATCGAACTGGCGCTGGAGTTCGCGGCCACCGCGGCGGGCCTGGCCTGCACCCGCCCCGGCGCCGATCCGCCCGACCGGGCCGCGGTCACCGCGGCCCTGCGGCGCACTCCCCCGGCCTGACCGATCACCTGCCCCGCAACCTCTTCGCTTCCTCACGGGACAACGCGAGTCCACTGGTCCGCGGAGTCGGCTTGGTCAGGCGTTTGGTGTCGCGTCTGGTCTGCTCCAGCCGGACCTTGGTCGCGTCCCGATACTGCTGTTCCAGGTACTTCGGCATGTCGGCGGGTGCCTGGGCCGAGCCAGCCACCGCGGCGATGATCCCGCCGATGACGTGTGCGCGTTTGGCTTTGTCGATGAAGCTCACTGGGCCACCGCCAATCCGACCTGGGTCCGAGGGGCCGAGCCGACCGACGACACCAGGTCGGTGTGCCGGGCGGCCAGGCCGCGGGTCTGCTCAATCGCGAGGTCGAGCGCGTGAAAGTCGAGCCGGGGTTCGGGCAGCATCCCGCCCGGGCCGGTCTGCTGGTGCAGCGACCGCGCGTAGCGGATCGCCTTGTCGTGGCTGCTGGCCTCGACCTTGCCGATCGCGGTCCGCCGGATCGCGGTGTCCGCCCGCTCGATCTGGGCGAACAGCCGACCCGCGTTCTCCAGCAGGACCGAACGGCGCTTGGTCAGGCCCGCTCGCTGGGCTTCAGTCGCGTGCAGCTGCGGGGCGACGACGTCGATCGCCTCGGTGACCAGCGAGCCGTCGGCGAACTCGGAGAGATACGACAGGTAGGCAACGGCGCCGGTGATCAGCGCGAACAGGATCGCCATGATCACGGTGAGGATCCGGTCGCCGCTCTGCCCGTCCAGGACGAACCGCCAGGCCATCGCCCCGGCGATCGACAGCACCAGAGCCACCGCGACGCTCAGTTCGATGATCAGGACCACTCGGCCACCGCCGCTGAAGTCCCAGGTTCCGTCCGGTCGCCGGTAGGCGCGGTGGCGCTTGCCGAACGCCTTGACCCCCAGCGCGATCCCGACCGTCCCGAGCACGCCGAACAGCAGCGCCGTGCCCGCTTTGACGATGCCGCCGGGCGTCTCCCAGAACGACATGTAGTTGACGTTCAGGAACTTCATCATCAGGAACGTGAGCACGAAGAAGTCCAGTGCCAGCAACCGAACCAGCGTCCGCTTCGACTCGGCGCTTGTCCTGCGGTGGTGCACAGCGCCGTTGGCGGTGTCCGCGTCGACAGTCTCGCGGCAGCGCAGGTGCAGTGCCTCGCACTCGTCGACGCTCAGCGACTCGCCGTGCGGGCCGACGTAGCGCTGGTCGTCGAGCGCGTCCAGCTGGTGGCCGATGACGTTGACCTCGGCGTGCAGGTCCTTGATCTGCTTGGCCACCGGGTCGATCCGCTTGGCGACGGACCGCCGGACGGCCCGCTCGGCCTTCGACTCGACGGCGCGCCGCAGGCCGTCCTCCAGGTTGGTCAGGTCGGTGGCCGCTCGGCCCGTGTCGACCCGAACCGACTCGGCGACCATCTCGTGCGACTTGACGATCTTCGTGAACGGCATCGGGCCCGCGCCGAAAATCGAGGTGAAGGTGTGGGTGAACGGTACTTTCCCGATACCGGGCATGGTGTCCTCCTCAGTGGACGTCGGTGATGGTGATCTCGACCCGCCGGTTCAGGCGGGCGAGCGACTCGGTGAAGACGCCGCCGGGCACGTTGTCGACGATCGGCCGGGTGCAGCCCAACCCCTCGACCCGCGCGAACACCCCGGCGGGTGCGCCCAGCGCGATCAGTCGGTCCCGGATCGCGGTCGCGCGGTCCAGCGACAGCGCCAATCCCTTGTCTCCACTGGGAACCGCGGCGGTGTGCCCGGTGACCGTCGCGCCGCGCCCGGCCGGACACCGCTTGAGCTGCTCGGCGATCGGCCGCAGCACCGCGTCCGCGCCATCGAGCACAGTGGACTCGTTGCGCTCGAACGTGACCTGGTCGGGCACGATCTGGGTGCCCTGGCACCGGGTGGGGGTCGCGTCGGTGGGCACGACCGGCACGGCGGGCCGGTCGGCGCCTGGCCGACCGGTCAGACCGGCACCGGACACCTCGCACCGCGCACCCGCCTTGACGCAGACGGCTTGCCACAGCGCGGTCACCTTGGCTTCGGCGGGCAGCGGAAGGCGCGGCTGCGTGCCCGCCGTGGCGCCGAGCCCGACAAGTACGACGCGGCGGCCCGACGCGTCCGGAATCAGGCCACGCGCGGCCAGGTCGGCGACCGTGGCGGGAACGTCGAAGTCCCAGCCCAGTTCGCGCAGGTCAACCGGGTCCTCGGTCTGGACGCCGGAGGACACCAGGACGATGGTCCCTGGCGCCGGGGTCATCCGCACTGCGTCGCGGAATGTGCCGAGCAGGTCGAGGCCATCGGGCGCGGCACGCGCGGCGATCACCTTGTCCTGCAGTAAGGACAGCCTGCCCTTGACCTTGGTGTCGGCCAGTTCAGGGTCTTGCTCCACTTCGGACTCGTCGCGCATGGGTGTGAGATCCACCTGGAACGCCTCGGGGTTCGGGCCCAGCAGAACGGAGACCGCTCCGTAGCCCGGTTTCGCCGCCGCGACGGCGTGATCAGCGGCCAGGCCACCGATGCTGTCGACCCAGGGCGCGGGTTCGGCCGATGTTCCGGTGGCGGCGATGGTGAAGGATTGACGTTGTGGGGTTCCGCAGGCGCAGGACAACAGCGCCACGGCCGCGATCGTCGCGGACAGAGATCTTTGTTTCATACGTTGATGATGCTGCGGCGACGACTTGTCCGGCAGTCACCAGAAGTGCCGACAGCACAAGGAACTACACGGGCTCGTCGGGCGTGGAGCCCATGGTCTCCTGACCGAAGTTGTCTTCCTGGTGTCGCAGTGTGTAGTCCGTGCGATGGTTGATCGGCCTGCCGACGGCCTGGTACTTCTCCTTGATCCGCTGCAGGTGCGTCCGCGCGGTCGAGTCGCTGATGTTCAGCCGCCGGGCGGTGGTCTGCAGGGTCCGCCCGGTGGCGTACATGTGCAGGACCTCGCGTTCGCGCGGCGACAAGTGCGGGCGGCGAGAGCGGTTGTCTCGGCTCAGCGAGAACGCGTGCTCGGCCGTCATCGGCGAGCCGCCCCTGGCGACCTCGCGCACGACCTCCATGAGTTCGGTGGTGTTCGTCCCGCTCTTGAGGACATAGGCGCATGCGCCTGCCTCGGTGGTCGCGAGGACATGCTCGTGATCGGCGTGCACGGAGAACACGACGACCTTCACCCCGGCCGCGACGAGGGCGGCAACGTTGGCCGCCGGTTTGCTGTAGTCGCGCAGGTTCAGATCCAACAGGACGACATCCGCGGCCGCCTCGGTGTCGAGGTAGGCGCGAACGGTGGCTGCGGTAGCGGTGAGGTCCATATCGGCGATCTGGCCGACGGTGATCCGCATGGCGTCGAGCAGGAGCTCCTCGTCGTCGATGATCGCGAGCCGGATCAGGGTGTCCATGTCAGCTCCACGGTGGTTCCCTCGCCGGGCACACTGTCGACGACCGAGTGGCCGCCGATCTTCGTCATGGTGGCCGCGATGGCGTCGACCACAGCGCTGTCCGGCGCCGATCCCTTGCCACGGTCCACAATGGTCACTGACACGCCCTTCTCCGGCGTGCCGACAGCGGTGAACCACGCCTCCTCGACGCGCGCGTGGTGGGCCGCATTGGTCAGCGCCTCTCGTGCGGCCGCGACGAAGGCCGCGGCGACATTGTCGGGAACGTCAGGGGGAAGGGTGTCGAACAGCGGGTGCACGCGCAAACCGAGCAGCGAACGGTCGCGCACCACCTCGGTCAGTGCGACGGTCAAGTCGCTGAAGGGGTCTCCGCGTTCGCTCATGAGGAGCCCGCGCAGCGAATCGGCGTCCTGCTGGCAGCGACGGCGGACGTCGTCGGCGCGCAGGTCCAGCCCGCCGCCCGCGATCATCTGCAGGGTCGAGAGCGCGGAGTCGATCGGCGGCCGCGGGACGGTCTTGGCGAACCGGCGGAACGACCGGGCGGCGAAGGCAGCCAGCGCGGCGAAGGCGATCATGCCGACCACTCCGCCGACGAGATCGGGCCACCGCGGCGCGGGCGTCCGCCCGATGAACGGGATCGCGGCCCAGGAAACAATAGGCAAGGCCGCCAACCACCACGAGCCTCGGCCCAAGCTGACAAGCACGAGGACCGTCGCGCCGATCGCGGGTCCGTAGGTCCAGTCGACCCACACCGTCCGGTCGGCGCCGAGAGCCAGCGGGAGCGCGGTCTGGACCGCGCAGATCACCAGCACGTCCATGGCGGCGACCCACGTCGGGACACGATCGTGGCGGAGCAGTCCGGCGAACATCCACGCCGACCACGTCAGGCCAAGCAGGTAGCTGGCGACGACGGTGGCGCTCGCGGCCGTGTGAGCGGTGACGGCGATGACGGCGACGGCGGGTGCCGAGCTCCCGTACTGGGCGACCCGCAGCAGCGCGACTGACCGGAGCAGCCATCGCTCGACTCGGTCCCGCGCGCCGGGTTCCGCTACCGACACCGCCATGCGGCCAGCCTCCCAGCCCGCTGGGTCCACCGGCAGTCGGCATTTCCGCCGACACCCGTTGCGCCGACCGGCGCAAGTGTCGACTGCCGCGCGACCCCCGGCCTGGCCCGAATCTGGACTCGGCCCCGGATCCGGGGCCGATGACCGGGAAGGAGCACAACGATGGCGAACATCATTCGCAAGTCGGTCGCGGCGCTGGCGCTGACGTCGGCACTGACCGCCGGGACCGCGGCGGTGACCAACACGGTCGCCGACGCGTCGGTGGCCTCGTGTGGCGGCGGCAGGTGCACGCTCTACTTCAGCAAGTCCGAGACCAGGGCCTTGGGCTACGGCACCGTGCCCCCGCCGCCCGCCGCCACCCCGTGGCAGTTGCGGGCGGCGTACTACGCGCTGGCCTACGGGCACCGCTGGTTCGCCCAGCAGTACGCGAACCGCGGTATGTGCTCGGCGTTCACGCTCAGCGTCTACCCGTGGGAGACCCAGGGGTACTTCGGCTACGCGTGCAACTGGAACTGATCCCATCCGGGGTGCTGGGGCCCGCATAGCCCCAGCACCCCCCGTAACCATGTCGGCGCCGTCCGCGATGTCACCAAGGTGGTACGGACCTACCGGCAGAGCGTCGAGCGCGGCCTGCAGCGGTCCTATGCCGTGATGGTCGGGCTTTTCGGCGCCACCTGGTCGATCTCGGCCGTCACGGAACCCCGGCTCACCGCGGGCGGCACCGCCGTCGGACTCGTGGTGCTCGCGGTCGTGTGGACGACTCAGCTGTTCCGCGGCTGGCGGGCCGTGCTGGGCACCGCGGACGTGATCGCGACCAGCGCCGCCGCCGTGGTGGTGTCCCTGGCGATGAGTGTGGACGCCGCGCACGTCCTGCCAGCCGGAACCAGAGTGCAGCCCGTGGTGGTCGCCGCGGGCGCGGCGGCCGGATTCCTGCCGTGGCGGGCGGCCGCGGCAGTCGTCACGGGCCTGGGTGGGCTGTATTGCCTGGCCTTCCTCGACGCGGACGGTATGCCCTACGCGGTGATCGGCCAGTGGCCGATGCTGGCGACCGCGGTCGCCGCGGGTGTGGTCGCGCCGCTGATGCGGGCCGCGGGCAACGCGGCGGACAGTTCCCAGCGGGCGACCGAGCAGGCCATGGCGGAGGCCGCCGCCGCGGAAGGCAGGCGCGGCGCGCACCGCGAGTTCCAACGCACCCTCCACGACCATGTGAGCGGCGCGCTGCGGGCGCTCGCCACCGGTGGCCTCGCCGTGGCGCAGGTGCGCGCGGCGTGCGGGCGGGCGGTGGACGCGCTCCGCACGGCGCCGCGCCCGATCGACGGCGGCACGATCGAGTTGGCCGCGGCGCTGGTCGAGCAGGCGTCGGCGACCCGGACCCCGGTCGAACTCGATCTTGACCACACGGTCGCCGCGCCCGCGTCCGTCGCCCACGCACTGGCCCAGGCCGCGGGTGAGCTGCTGCGCAACGTCGACAACCACGCGGGCGCCTCAGTCGCCAAGGTGGTGTTGCGCCGCCATGACGATGGACTCGAACTGACCGTGCGCGACGACGGCCGTGGACTGCGCGCCCCCGTCGATGAGCGCTCGGTCGGCCTACGCCGGTCGGTGGTGGAACGGGTGCAGGAGATCGGCGGCACCGTGGAGATCATCAGCCGCCCGGGTGCGGGCGTGATGGCGGTCCTGCGCTGGGCGCCCGGCACGTCCGGGCAGCGGGCGGCGAAGTGGCCGAGGGCCGAGCTGCTGACCCTCGCGGTCGGCGACATCCGCAGGCACCTGGCGACGGTGAACGCGCCCTTCCTCATCGGCAACACGGCGATGAGCCTGGTGTACGCCGGGTACAGCGTGGGCACCGCCGCTCTCGTCGGCTGGAACCTGCTGCTGGTCGGGCTGACGCTGGCGCTGATCGCCAAGGCCCACCACGGCGTCAGCCGGTCGACCAGCATGATCGTCGGCGCCGCGGCCGTCGCCTGGGCCGCGGTGGCGATGCCATTGATGGCGCCGGACAGTATCTCCAGCTACGCGTCGTGGCCGGTGGGCGCGGTCACCCCGGTGTTCGTGGTCCTCGCGACGGTCCGCCCGGCTTGGGAACCGGTCGTCGCCCACCTCGCCGAGGTCTCGGTGATCTTCATCTTGATCGGCGTCGGCGCGCTGTCCACGCCGTCGGTCGCGACGCTGCTGCCCGCGCTGCTGTCCCCGCTCTTCGGGCTCGCGATGGGCATCGCCATCGGCCGCACGATCGCCGGACTCGGCGCCGTCGTCCGGCGGGAACGTGGTGCGCGACAGGACATCCTGACCACCCAGGCCAGGCGTGAAGGCCAAGCCGCGGTACACCGTCGGCGCATGGCCGAGATCGGCGGCGAGGTCGAGCCGTTCCTGCTGGCCGTCGCCGACGGCGCGCACTCACCGCTGGACAGCGACGTGCGGCTGCGCGCGGAGGCCCTTGACCAAGCCGCCCGCGACGAACTGCGGCTGCCCGGCGTGCTGGACGCCGCGGCCCGCGGACTCCTGGCCGCCGCTCGGGCGGAGGGCTGCCAGGTCGCCTTCCACGCCGACTCCGACGCGGTGGAGATCCCGCGCCCCGCGGCCACGATGATCCGCTCGGCGCTGCGGCATCCCCCGCCGGACCGGCTGACGCTGAGCGTCTACCCCCAGGGCGAAGCGATCACCATCGTGCTGGTGACCGGTCCAGGCGACCCGGAGCGAACCCGGCGGCTGCTGACCGATGTCGCCGACTTCGTACCCGTCGTCGACGAGTCGCCGGAGGAGACCGTCATCGAGATCCGGTGCGCGGCACGTCCCGCAGGCTGAGTTGGTGTCCGGTCAGGAACGCGGCCTGCGGGGCTGGACGTTCTTCTCCTTGGTCCGCTCCGCTTCCCTGCGCACCTCGGCCTGGGTGTCGCGCTCCCGGTGCAGCCAGTCCGGGCCCTCCGCCTTCAGCGCGTCGACCTCCTCGGTGGTCAGCGCCTCGGTGACGCCGCCGCGGGCGAGGCCGCCGATGGAGATGCCGAGCTTGGCGGCGATGACGCCGCGCGGGTGGGGACCGTTGCGGCGCAGGTCGCGCAGCCAGACAGGCGGGTCGGCCTGCAGCGCGTTCAGTTCGTCGCGGGAGACGACACCCTCCTGGAACTCCGCGGGGGTGGCTTCGAGGTACACGCCCAGCTTCTTGGCCGCCGTCGCGGGCTTCATCGTCTGGGGGGTCTTCTGCGACTTCATGGCGTCCAGCGTAACGGGCGTGTGCGCTAACTCCGTTCACGCCCGGTAATCTGCCCTCGTGACAGGCCCGGACGCACCCGAATCGTTCCGTCTCGCGTACGTCCCCGGGGTCATCCCCGGCAAGTGGGTGCGGGTCTGGAACGACCGGTTCCCCGCTGACCCGCTGACGCTCGTGCAGGCCCTCGCCGCCGACGCCCCCGGACTGGTGCGCGACGGCGGTGTCGACGCGGCACTGCTCCGGCTGCCGAGAGACCGGGCCGGGCTGCACGCGATCCCGCTCTACACCGAGACGACGGTCGTGGTGTTCCCGAAGGACCATCTCCTGGCCGCGGCCGACGAGGTCGCCGCCGAGGACCTGGCCGACAGCGTGCTGCTGCATCCGCTGGACGACACCCTCGACTGGGAGCGCCCGCCCGGCCTGGAGGCGTTCGCGCGCCCCGAGACGACCGGGGACGCGATCGAGCTGGTGGCGGCCGGGGTCGGGCTGCTCGTGGTCCCGCAGTCGCTCGCCCGGCTGTACCACCGCAAGGACCTGATCTACCGCCCGATGGTGGACGTACCGGAGTCGCGGGTCGCGTTGTCCTGGCTGGAGGACGAGACGACCGACGCGATCGAGGAGTTCATCGGGATCGTGCGCGGCCGGACCGCGAACAGCACCCGTGGACGCGCGTCCGAGGCCAAGAGCCCGGAGACCAAGACCCCGGAACCGAAGCGCGCCGTAGGAAAGAAGCCTCCGGCGGGCAAGCCGACCGGTGCGGGCAAGCCGCGCCGGACCGGCGCCCCGCAAGGCGGAAAGCGCGGAAAACCTCGCGGCCGCGCCTGATCCGGGGACCCAGAGCGGGCCCCCGGATCAAGAGCGCTACGGGGCCACGCCCATGCCGAAGAAGTGCAGGTTGCTGTTGACCGGCAGGGTCACAGTGTCGACGGTCTTCGCCGGGTCGAGCGTGACCGAGTGGGCGAAGATCTTGTAGCTGTATCCCGTGTCGCCGTACCCGTTCTGGCGGTTGCGGCCGACGCTGGCCGCGACGACCGTCGCCCCGCCCGCGGCGGGCGCGGTCCAGTTCGGGAAGGTGATGGTGCCCGACACGGTCGTGCCGTCGGTGTACTTCACCACGACCGCCCCCGACGGCGCGGTGCCGATGCCAGAGCCGACGACGACCAGCTTGCTGCCCTTGCCGGTCTGCTTGATCACCTGGCCGCGACCCATGACGTTGTTGATCTTGCCGATGCCGGTGGGCCACTTGATGCTCGCGCCGAGCGCGGTGAAGGTGGCACCCGCGGTCAGACCCGCGGCGGCCAGCTTCTCGGCCGAGAAGCTGTTCCCGGTGCCGTCGAAGTCACCCGGCTTGACGTTGGTCTCGCTGGTGATGCCGACGTTGTCGAACGCGGCGGCCAGACTGGCCAGCGGCGTGAGGGTGCCACCGCCGGTCGGCATGTCCGACACCGCCGAGTCCAGACCGGGTCGGGCGGTGCCCCAGTCGCCGCGGGTGAAGTCGGGGACCTCGACCGCGGCGCCGCTCAGGGCAATGGAGTCGACGCTGAGCGGGATCGGCGCGCACCAGGCGGCGGAGTCGTAGACGTCGATGTCGGGGACTAGACCCGAGCGCATGAGCTGGACGGTGCGCCAGGCCATGATGAAGTCCATGCCGCCGTGGCCGCCACCGGAGCCCGCGAGCTTGGCCACCAGCCAGTGCTTGTACTGCTCGCCGTAGGTGCCGAAGTCGCGCCACCCGTGGTCGGTGTGGGCGGGCTCGAAGTAGACCCGGGATCCCGAGGCGCTGCCCGAGTAGCCCTCGAAGAGGCCGCGGGTACCCGCGACGCTGTTGATCCGGCTGTACGGCCGCGGTGTGCTGACGTCGTGCTCGGTGCGGATGTTGTGGCCGTTGGCGGTCCCGATATGGCAGGTGACCAGGTCGCCGTTGATGTAGGTCTCGTTCCAGGACCGGTGGCCCTGGGGCACGAACCGCTGCCGGTAGTCGGCAAGGCCGCGCGCGGCCGTCGACGTGGCGCTGACCGTGGTGTAGCGGTCGCCGCGGTTGATGTTCATCGCCGCGGAGACCGGCGCGAGGCCGTGCATGTGGTAGAAGCTCGCCTTGCTCCGGGTGTGCCAGAGGCGGCGCCAGTCGTCGGTGTAGTAGCCGTCGTTGAACAGCAGCGCGCGCAGGTCGTGCAGGTACCCGCCGTGCCCGTTGGTGACCTCGCCGAAGACACCCGCCCGCGACATCTTCAGCATCGCCAGCTCGTCCGCGCCGTAGCAGCAGTTCTCCGCGAGCATGAGGTGCTTGCGGGTCCGCTCCGAGGTGTCGACCAGGCTCCACAGCTCGGTCAGCGACGTGGCGATCGGCAGTTCCACCGCCACGTGCTTGCCTGCCAGCATCGCGTCGCGGGCCTGGACGTAGTGGAACTCCCACGGCGTCGCGATGTAGACGAGGTCGATGTCGGCTTGATCCAGCAGGGCCTGGTACGACACGTCCGTCCCGCCGTGGACGGCAGGCCGCGGCCTGCCCGCGGCGACCAGTTGGTCGGCGACGTTCTGCGCGCGGTCGCGGCGGATGTCGCAGACCGCGGTTACCACACATCCCGGCACCCGCGCCCACTCACCCGACATGCCGCCGCCGCGGTTGCCCAGGCCGATCAGACCCACCCGGACGACGGAGTGCGCGGCGAAGGGGACATCGATCATCGACGTCTGCCCGGTCTGCCGGGGCGGCGGGGCCGCGGCGGCGGCGGCCATGGCGACGGGCGCGGCGCCGCCCATACCTAACACGACACCGCCTGCGAGAGCTCCGCCGAACAGCGAGCGGCGGGAGATTTCAGCCATTAGGGCTCCTTCGAACACGGGCAGCGACGGGCGGGTGCAGATCCGGCCCGACGAGCAGGGTGCAGGACATGCGCGTCGTGCGACCAACAAAGGTCAGACTGCACGGTTGGTGCGCGTTCCAACCGAGAAGCTTGCGCGAACATGCACATAATTAGTCAGGTTTATGCACAGGTCAACACCCAGAACTCACCCTCGCGCACAGCATTAGACCATTAGGGCCATAGCACTTTCCTGGCGTCAGCCGGTGCGACGCAGACGTTCGGCCAGCCAGGCCAGTGACATTGGGTAGCGGTAGTCGATCGCGGCGTGTCCGGCGGCGAAAAGCTCAAAGCGGACATTCCCGTCGGCGACGCCGATCTTCGCCAGCTCGGCCCGGAATGCCTGGGCACCCAGATCGAGGTACCACTCGTCGCTCGTGCCCGCGTCGATCCAGATCGAGTGCAGCGAGCGCAGCGCGTCGGCGTGGCCGGGGACCATGCGCACCGGGTCCCAGGCCAGCCAGCGGGCCCACTGCTCCTGGCGCAGGACGCCGGTCGCCGGATCGAACGGGAGGATCGGTTTGCCGTCGGCGTCCGGGGAGAAGCAGGACGACAGGCACATCATCTCGATCAGCACCCCGTCCTCCGGCTTGGTGAACGCCGGGCGGGACTTGAAGTCGGCGTGCCACTCGTCGATGTCATGGTCGTAGTCGCGCAGCGCGCGGGCGGCCTTGGCGAAGTCCGGGATGTAGCTCAGCTCGTAGAGCGTGTCCCCGGCGTGGGTGGCCAACGCGCCGAAGACGTCCGGACGCAGCATCGGGGTGATCATCGCGCCGAAGCCGCCGGAGGACTTGCCCGCGACAGCGCGCGAATCACGGTCCGGGATGGTGCGATAGTGCTCGTCCACCCACGGCACGACCTCGTCGCACAAGTAGGAGTGGTACTGGCCGGTGCCAGGAGAGTCGACGAACTGGGAGCCGCCCAGCGCGGTCCACGCGTCGACGTACACCACGACGCAGCCGGGCACGCCCCCGGCGAACGCCGCGTCGGCGGTCTCGATGAACGGCTGCCGGAACGGGGTCCGGTTCGCCCACATCGACACCGACCCGGTGTAGCCCTGGATGACGTAGACGGCGGGGTACCTGGCGGCGGTGTCGAGGTCGTAGCCGGGCGGGACATACACCCACAGCGGCCGCTCGTGCGGGTCTCCCAACGGGTTGTCGCGCAGCAGATCAGAGGTGATGGTTTTGCGGTCGAGGCGACCAGCGAGTTCGACGTCCCATGGCAGCATGCCGCAAGTCAACCAGCCCTCGGTGGGGAATTCACGTCACCGAAACCAGCGCGGGCGGAAACCGTCCTATGGTGGGGACATCCTCAACGAGATCGATCCCTTCATCGGCACGGCCGCCACTTCACTGCCGACCGCGCAGGGGTTGGCGGCGACTTGGTGGTCGCCGAAACCGCAGGTCGGCAACACCCATCCCGGCGCGACATCGCCGCTGGGCATGGTGTCCGCGTGCGCGTACTCAGGCGCCTACCCGACCGGCTACGGCCGATACACCAAGAACACGGAGGGACTGCCGGAGGAGATGTTCGACCAGCTGCAGGCCTCCGGGTTCACCCACTTCCAGCAGTCCGGCACCGGCGCCATCCGCAAGTACTACAACTACGTGCGGGTGACACCGATGGTGCAGCCGCTGGACGAGTTGGGCCGGTCATGGCCGCTGGGCGACGAGGTCGCCGAAGCCGGGTACTACGCGGCCACGCTCGACCCCGGCATCCGGTGCGAGATCACCGTCGGGGCCAAGGTCGCCGTGCACCGCTACACCTTCCCCGAGTCCCGCAGCGCCCGCGTCGTGGTCGACCTGTCCTGCGGCGGCCTGGCCATCGACCACGGGCGCACGGTGCCGCTGCGGGCGCACGTCGAGAGCATCGGCCACGGTCGGGCCCAGGGCACGGTGGTGGTCGAGGGTGTGCCGCTGTCGGTGTACATCGAGGTCGAGAGCCCGGGCTGGCGGCAGATGCTGTGGCACGACCGCAGGCTGATCGAGGGCGGCACCCGGCTGGACTTCGACCGCATCCGGCAGACCACGCTGCGCCCGTTCGGCCTGCTGTTCATGGGCCCGGCGCGGGCCGGGCAGAGCGTCGAGGTGCGGATCGGGTTCTCGCTGCGCGGCTGCGAACAGGCGCGGGAGAACCTGTACCGCGAGTGCGGCCAGGAGGAACTCGCGTTCGACGCGACCAGGGAGCGGACCCAGCAGCGGTGGCGCGACCACCTCGGCCGGATCGAGGTCAACGGCGGGTCACCGGCCCGGCGGCAGGTGTTCGCCACCTCCCTCTACCACTCGCTGATCAAGCCGTGCTTCGCCGACGACGAGAGTCCGTTCTGGCCGACGTCCGGACCGTTCGCGTTCGACGTCTGCACGATGTGGGACATCTACAAGACCGAGCTGCCGCTGCTCATGGCGATCTGCCCGGACCGGGCGGTCGACCTGCTCGAGTCGCTCATCCGGGTGTGCGAGGAGGAGGGCAACTTCCCGATCGGCTACCGGATGGCGCGCGGCGCGGACCGGTTCTTCCGGCAGGCGAGCACGCTGGCCCACACCGCCCTGGCCGACGCGCACGCGCTGGGCCTCGGTGACCTGGACTGGAACTGGGCGCTGGTGCACATGGTCGACGACCTGCGCCGGATGTACGGCGAGGACTTCTACGAGCACGGCGTAGTGCACCCGATCTCACACACACTCGACCTCGCCTACGCCTATCACTGCACCTCCGGTGTCGCGCGGGCGATGGGCGACCGTCCGCTGGCCGAGGACCTGGTGGCGCGGAGTCGCCTGTGGGCCAACGCGTTCGACCCGGCCACCGGGCTGCTGCTGGACTCCTCGTTCTACGAGGGGGGCAAGTGGAACTACTCGTTCCGGCTGCTGCACGACATGGCGGGACGGATCGGGTTGGCGGGCGGTGACGACGCGTTCGTCGGCATGCTGGACGCGTTCTTCGGCTACGGCGCCGAGCCGGTGACGCAGCCAGGCAAGGGGCCGGCCCCGGCGGAGATGGCCGCGGGCTACGCCCTGAACCGGTTCGAGGGACTCAACAACGAACCGGACATGGAAGCGCCGTGGTCCTACCACTACGCGGGCAGGCCGGACCGCACCGCGGAGATCGTGCACGCGGCGCTGACCTGGCAGTTCGGCACCGGACCCGGTGGGCTACCGGGCAACGACGACTCCGGCGGGCTCAGCTCCTGGTACGTGTGGGCCTCCCTCGGGCTGTTCCCGGTCGCCGGGCAGAGCCTGTTCCTGGTCAACGCGCCCGCCTTCGAGTCGGCCGCCATCCAGCTCGGGGACCGCGAGTTCGTCATCGAGACCAGCGGCCACAAGGACACCCCGATCAGCGCCGACGGCGTGGACCGGGTGCCTGCGCCCAACTACGTGCAATCGGCGCGGCTCAACGGAAAGGCTCTGGATGTGACACACCTGAGCGCGGTCGATCTCCACGCGGGCGGCACGCTGCACCTCGAACTAGGCCGGGAACCATCTGAGTGGGGGCGCAAGATCCGCCCGCCGTCGCTGTCGGACCCGTCCGGCATGGGAGCCAGGCCATGAGCAGGCGCCTGGTCATCGTCGTCCGGGCCGACCCGGTGATCTGCGGCCATTCCGGCGAGGCTCGCAACCTCGCCGAGGCGGCGCTGACCAGAGGCTTCACCGACGTACGGCTGCTGACCTGGCCGATACCCGCCCTGCAGGCGGCGGGGCTGCCACTCAAGCCGCTCGACCGGATTCTGCCGTATAGCGCGGGAATCACGGTGGAGCGGCCTGAACCGGTCGGCGACTACCGGGTTCCCGACGGCCGGTACATGACGGGACTGACAGGTCGGCTGGTCGAACTGCTTGCCGAGCCGATCCCGACGACGTGCCTGTCGATGTACCTCGCGCCGCACGACGCGGTGGTGCGCGACGCCGTGGCCGCCGCGCGGGCGGCGGGCTACCGGCCCGACGTCCACACCATGGCAAAGGCGGTCGGTTCGGACGTCACCAACGTGATCCGGTCGTGCCTGCGGGAGGGCAGGCTGGGTGCGGCGGTCGTCCTGTTCACCACGTTCCTCGCCAACGACGAGGTGATCGCGGTGTCGGAGTACACCCGCGACGAGATCGTAGCCAGCGCGGCGGCCGTGGATGCGCACTGTGGGACCGGATTCGCCGCCGAGTGCGCCGACCGGGTCCGGGTCAGCTACCCGCCGATCGACACCTCGGCGTACACCGACCTCGAACCGTCCGATGTGGACGCCGCGCTGCGTCGGCGTGGTCTGGAACGGGACGGGTACGTGTTGTTCCTGTCTCGAGTCACCCAGGCGAAGGGCGTCTTCGACCTGGTGTCGGCCTTCGCCGGGTCCCGGGCGCGCGCACGGGTCAAGCTGGTGGTCGCGGGCACCGGACCCGCGCTGGCCGACGTCAAGGCGCTGGCGGGCGACGACGACCGGATCGTGTTCCTCTCCGACGTCGACGACGAGGAGAAGCCACTGCTGATGCGCGGCTGCGCGGCCTACGCGCTGCCGACCAGGCCGGAGCCGGACTTCGTGGAGACCTTCGGCATCGCGCTCACCGAGAAGATGCTCGCGGGCGGCGGCCCGGTGATCACCACGACCACCGGCGGCACCGGCGAGGCCGTCGGCGACACGGCGATCATCGTCGGCGCCGGGGACGTCGCGGGGATCGGCGCCGCGATCGACCGGGTGGTACTGGACATGTCGGCCGACGAGCGGCGGCTGATGGAGGGCCGGTCCCGCGCGTACGCGATGTCGTTCGACCGGGTACGCGTCTTCGATGACCTGTTCTCACCGCTTTCGTCGGCGCCGAACTGATTCGTCCGCGCGGGCGTGTCCTCAGTGGCCGGTCCGATCGCTGAACGGGCTGGCGCGCCACGCTTTCACGGCGTTGTCCACCAGCCGTTTGGCGGCGTCGATGAAGACGGCGATCTCGGTCAGGACCTCCAGCAGCCGGGCGACCAGTTTGGACACCCGCTGCACGCAGCGCAGGATCTCCAAGGTCACCTGCTCGGTGACCAGACCGGCCAGCAGGCCGCCGCTGCCCAGCAGCTCGATGGTCGCGTTCACCAGAATCCCGACCAGGATCGCGATGATGTCGCGAACCGTCTTGCGAACAGCGGCGACGAGTTCCCCCGCGACGGTGACGATCATCGACATCGTCAGCGCCCCGGAGGACGCGGTGGCGAGGAGCTTGGCCACACCGTGGGCACTGGCCCGGTAGTACTCCGCCGCACGCCCCTGCCAGCTCTGGGTGCCCGGGTCGATCAACGCCTCAAGGTCATGGTGGGCCGACCGCAGTTCCATCCCGACGGTCTGCCAGGTCGCCGCGTAGCCCCTGATCACCTCGGGGTTGCCCGCCAGACCGTCGAGCGCCATCCGCAGCGGGGTCACGTGTTCGAGCATCCAGCCCGCGATGTAGGACGACGCGGTGCCGATCGGGTCGAACGCCGCGGCCAGCACGTCCAGGCTCACACCGGTGGCGCCGACGAGGATGCCGACCCAGTCGCCCTCGGCGATCCCCTTGGCCAGTTGCTCGCCGTCCTCGATGGCTGGGATGCCTTGGAACCAGGCGTCTCCAGGGGCGTCGCCGTCGGGGCCCTTCGTCAGGATCAGGCCGTAGTCGTCGACCGAGAGGTGGCTGCGCTCATCGACGTAGGGGTTGGTCATCGGGGCCTCCTGCGCACCGGGCGCGGTCGCATTCGGTTCAGCTCTTCCCCGGCGTGTTCCAGGAGGAGGGTGTTCGCCTGCTCGACCTCGGCGTACGCCTCGACGGTCAGCGTCAGCTGGTCGGTCATGGCGGCGAGGGACGCGCTGAGTTCCCGCAGGTTGTCGGCCACCGGCGCCTGCACGAGTCCCAGCGCCATCCCGAAGTGCTGACACGTCAAGCCGTAGGCGGCGTCGATGGGACCGATGGAGTTGGCCGAGCCGATCTCCGCGATGGCGCCACCGGCCATGGTGGCCCGGTCCGCCGGGCCCGCGAGGCCGCCGATGTGATCGCTGAGACGGTCCGGGTCGACCGCGAATCCGTCACCCATTGCTCGACCGCCGATCGACCCGCTGCATGATGCCCGCGTCGAACCCATCGTCATCCGGCAGCGCGTGACGACCCGCCGACGGCGCTCGCGGCGAGGCGAGCATGGCCTCCAGCGCGGGCGCGGGAAACTGACCACGCAAACCAGCGACGATGCGTCTGCCAGGTTCGTCGTCACCGACGATCTCGGTGACCGCTTCGCCTACCCGGTCAGCGATCCCGCCCTGCGCGCGGCGCACACAGGCCAGTGCCTCGGCCGCCAGCTGGGTGGGGTTCAGTCTGCGCACCCGGTCGTCGAACACCAGCTGGACAAGCGAGCCCGCCGCGTCGACGGTCGCGCTGACACCGTTGTTCGACGCCTCGGTGACGCGGATCGTGCTGATCCGGTCGTTCACCAGTCCATACCGGCGCACCCGCTCGCTCAACGCGGCCTCGGCCCGAGCCAGTTCCTCTGTCATGTCATCACCCGCGGATACCCTCTCGCCATACGACTCCGGCGAAGGTATCCGCGGGTGATTGACAATTCGTTGCCATAGGCCGCGTCAGCGCCCGAGTTCCACGTTGTCCAGCACACCGAGCGCGTCCGGCACCAGCACCGCGGCCGAGAAATAGGTGCTCACCAGGTAGGAGATCACAGCCTTCTCGTTGACACCCATGAACCGGACATTCAGGCCGGGTTCGAACTCGTCAGGCAGCGCTGGCGGGCGCAGGCCGATGACGCCCTGGTCGTCCTCGCCGACGCGCATGACGAGGATCGAGCTGGTGTTCGTCTCCGTGACCGGGATCTTGTCGCACGGCAGGATGGGCACGCCCCGCCACGCCATGACCGGGCTGCCGTCGACCTCGGCCGTCGTGGGGTAGATGCCGCGCTTGGTGCACTCGCGGCCGAACGCGGCGATGGTGCGTGGGTGGGCCAGGAAGAACCGTGACTTGCGGCGCCTGCACAGCAGTTCGTCGAGGTCGTCCGGGGTCGGCGGGCCGGTGCGGGTGTGCAGCCGGTGCTTGAGGTCGGCGTTGTGCAGCAGGCCGAACTCGCGGTTGTTGACCAGTTCGTGTTCCTGCCGCTCGCGCAGTGCCTCGACGGTCAGCCGAAGCTGCTGCTCGGTCTGGTTCATCGGGTGGTTGTAGAGGTCGGCGACCCGGGAGTGAACCCGCAGGACGGTCTGGGCGACGCTGAGTTCGTACTCCCGCGGCGAGGTCTGGTAGTCCACAAAGGTGCCAGGCAGTTCCGGTTCACCACTGTGGCCCGCGGACAGCTCGATCGCGGCCTCGCCGTGCTTGTTCTGCGACAGCGTCGGCCGGGCGCGCAGCCACTCAAGATGGGCACGCAGCGGATCGGACAGCTCCGCCAAGTCTTGCAAGGCTCGTCGGGACAGCGTCAGGACCGTGCACGCGGTAACGGCGATGACGGTGAAGTCCCACTCACCGCCGGACCCGATGACGTCGTGGTGGCTGACGTGGTCTCCGTCGGCGAGCACCCCCAGGACCACCTTGTCGCCGTACTTGCCGGTGGCCACCTTGTCGGCCTTGCCATGGGCGATCAGGCAGATCCGGTCGATGGGGTCGCCCGACCGGATGACGATGTCGCCGGGGGCGAACTCCTGCTGCGCGAACCGGTCGGCCAGCGCGCCCAGTGTCTCCTCGTCGTCGAGGTCGCGCAGCAGCGACAGCTCACGCAACTCCTGCGGGATCACCCTGACCTGCGCGCCGATGTTGGTGAACTCGACCCGCCCGTCGCCGACGGTGTAGGTCAGGCGCTGGTTGACCCGGTACGCGCCACCCGAGACCTCCACCCACGGCAGCATCCGCAGCAGCCACCGCGGCGAGATGCCCTGCATCTGTGGCTCGGACTTGGTGGTCGTGGCCAGGTTGCGGGCGGCCTTCGTGCTCAGGCTGAGCTGAGCGTGCCCGTTCAGGCTGACATCGGGATCGGTCACGGTCACAACGCATCACACCAATCAGTCGGGTACACCACGGCCGTCGCGATGTGAATAGCCCAGCGAATTCGACTCCATTCACGAATGGCCCTACCGAGCGCCGTCTCGAACATAACGCGACTACTCGACCCGACGCGATACCACGAAAGGGGTAGGCTGATCGGTCACCCTGTCGAGTGACTGGCGGGCACGGAATCCCGATGCTAGCGTCGGATCGTCGCCCAACGGGTTACCGGAATCGCTGGGAGTCATCAGCCGGTAGGGCTTCCTTATCAATTCTCATCGACACCGACAGAATTCGCGAATAGGAGCTGTCAGCCGGTGACCGATATTCTGGACACGGAAACCGCCACCCCCGCCCAGAGCCTCAGTACCGACGCCGCCCGCAAATTGGCGACGACGACCAAGTCGATTCCCCAGATGCAGGGGATCAGTTCCCGCTGGCTGACCCGCACCCTGCCGTGGGTGCAGGCCGCGGGCGGCGCCTACCGGGTCAACCGCCGCCGGACCTTCACCGTCGGCGACGGCCGGGTCGAGTTCGTCACCACCGGCGCCGAGGTCCGGGTGATCCCGGAGGAACTGCGTGAGCTCGCCCCGCTGCGCGGACTCGACGACCCTGACACGCTCGTCGAGCTGGCGAACCGGTTCGAGCAGCGGGAGTACGCCGCCGGTGAGTCCATTGTGGAGGCAGGTGGGCCGGTCGACCGGCTGATCCTCATCGCGCACGGCAAGGTGACCATGGTCGGCGTCGGCCAGTACGGCGACCCGACGACGCTGGGCGTGCTGGCCAATGGCGACCGCCTCGGCGACGGGATTCTCTCGACAGCGGAGTCCACGTGGGCGTTCGCGGCGCACGCCGCCACCCGCTGCACGGTGCTTGCCCTTTCCAGGCAACAGTTCCAGGCGCTGGTCTCCCGGTCCGAATCGCTCAGCGCGCACCTGACCCGATATCGGGCCACGCTCGCGCACCCGCGCGACGAGAACGGCGAAGCCGCCATTGAGCTGGCCGCAGGACACAGCGGCGAGCCCGAGCTGCCCGGCACGTTCGTCGACTACGACCTCAGCCCGCGGGAGTACGAGCTCAGCGTCGCGCAGACCGTGCTGCACGTGCACACCAGGGTCTCCGACCTCTACAACGACCCGATGGACCAGGTAGAGCAGCAGCTGCGGCTGACGATCGAGGCCCTGCGGGAGCGGCAGGAGAGCGAGCTGGTCAACAACCGCGACTTCGGCCTGCTGCACAACGCGGACCTCAGTCAGCGCATCCACACCCGCACCGGCCCGCCGACGCCCGACGACATGGACGAGCTGCTGGCGACGGTGTGGAAGGAGCCGACCGCGTTCATGGCCCACCCCAAGGCCATCGCCGCCTTCGGCCAGGCGTGCAGCAGGCGTGGCATCTACCCGCAGCACGTCGACATGAACGGCCAGATGGTGCCCGCGTGGCGCGGCGTCCCAGTGCTGCCGTGCGGGAAGATCCCGGTCAGCGACCGCGGCACCACGTCGATCATGCTGCTGCGCACCGGCGAGGACCGGCAGGGCGTGATCGGCCTGCACCAGACCGGCCTGCCCGACGAGTACCGTCCCGGCCTCTCCGTGCGCCGCACGGGAACCGACGACAAGGCGATCACCGCCTACCTCGTCAGCGCCTACTACTCCGCCGCCGTCCTCATGCCCGACGCGCTCGGCATCCTCGAGGACGTCGAACTCGGCCGCACCGACTGATCCCGCCGCAGATTCCGTATCCGCACGGCCATATCCACGTGACCCCAGGAGTACGTTCGATGACCACGACGCACCATGTCCCCGCACAGCCGGTCCTGCGCACCGCCTACCAGCGCTCGGTGGCGACGTACTGGAACAACGAGAAGGATCCGGTCAACCTCCGGCTGGGCGACGTCGACGGTCTGTACCACCACCACTACGGCATCGGCGACTACGACCCGGCCGTCCTCGACGGTCCGCCGGAGGGCCGCGAGCAGGCCATCATCGCCGAGATGCACCGGCTGGAGACCGCACAGGCCGACGTCCTGCTCGACCACCTCGGCGAGATCCCGGCGGGCGGCGGCCTGATGGACGGCGGGTCCGGCCGCGGCGGCACCTCGTTCATGGCCAACCAGCGCTTCGGCTGCCGCGTCGACGGTGTGTCGATCTCCGAGACCCAGGTCGAGTTCGCCAACGGCCAGGCCAACGAGCGCGGCGTGGCCGACCAGGTCCAGTTCCACTTCCGCAACATGCTCGACACCGGTTTCGAGACCGGGTCGATGAACGCCATCTGGACCAACGAGACGACCATGTACGTCGACCTCTACGACCTGTACGACGAATTCGCCCGACTGATCCCCTTCGGCGGCCGCTATGTCTGCGTCACCGGCTGCTACAACGACGTCACCGGCGGCCGGTCCAAGGCCGTCAGCCAGATCGACCAGCACTATACGTGCAACATCCACCCGCGCAGCAAGTACTTCGAGGCGTTGGCCGCCAACGGTTTCGTCCCCATCAACGTCGTCGACCTGACCGCGGCCACCATCCCCTACTGGGAGTTGCGGGCCAAGTCGGAGGTCGCCACCGGCATCGAGGAGCCGTTCCTGACCGCGTACCGCGAGGGCAGCTTCCACTACCTCCTGATCGCCGCCGACCGGATCTGAGGGCCCGACCATGTCCGCGCTGTCTCGCCTGTCCGCCCCTTCCGCGACCGACGACCTGGCCCGGCGCGCCGCCGCCGTGCTGGCGGACATGGCCGCCGCCCCGCTCGCCGATCTGTCCGCGCTGCTCACCGCGTCCCCACCGGTGGCGGTTCCGTCCGCGGTGTTCCCGTTGGGCGGCAAGCCTTCCGCCCTGGGCATGTCCGCGGCCCGGTTCCCGCTCGAGTTCGCGGCACGGCTGCGCGAGTCCGTGCCCAGCCCGGAACCCGAACCGGAGCCCGACGACGACTCCATCCCCGAACTGTTCTGCCCCGGCCCGGTGCGTGACGACCCAGCGCTCGGCGAGGAGGTCAACGAGCGAATGGTCGAGTGGGCGGGCCAGGTCGGCATCTACGAAGGCAGACTCGACCATCTGCGGGCGTGCGGGTTCGGCAGGCTGATCATGCTCACCCACCCGGCCACCAGTGACGCCGACCGCCTCCTGGCCGCGGCCAAGGTCGTCGTCGCCGAGTGGGCGGCGGACGACTACTACCTCGACGAAGAGGACATGGGCGCCGACCCGCTCCTCGCGGCCGCCCGGCTCGGCGTGCTCTATGGCGTGGTCGACCCGGTCGTCCTCCCCCGGAGCTACCAGCCCGAACTGGACCGGTTCATCAAGGAGGAGCCAATCGCGCTGGCGTTCCGCACCGGCATGGAACACCTCTCCAGGTACACGACCGTGCCGCAGATGGGCCGGTTCCAGCACCAGATGGCGATCCTGTTCACCGCACTCAGCCAGAACGCGAGCTGGCGCAACACCGGAAAGCGGCCCTCCGTGTGGGAGTACCTGATGCACCGCCACCACAACAGCTACCTGCCACCGATGCTGCTGGTCGACGCGGTCGCGGGGTATGAGGTGCCCGCCCAGGAGTACTTCGACCCGGCGGTGCGCCGTGCCTTCACCATGGCGGGGACAGCCGCGGTACTGGTCAACGACCTCCACTCGATGAGCAAGGAGGCCGACGACGACATCAGTCTGCCGATCGCCATCATGGATGAGGAGAACTGCACCAGGCACCAGGCGGTCAAACGCACAGTCGAGATCCACAACGAACTGATGAAGCGCTTCGTCGCCGAGGCGGCCGCCCTCACCCTCACCGGCTCCCCCATGCTCCAGCGCTTCCTCGCCGACACCTGGGCGTGGTGCGGCGGTAGCCGCGAATGGCACGCCACGACTAAGCGCTACCAATCGGACGACGCCGCCACCAGCGCGGCCTAGCGATGTGACCTCACGGTTCCACGCTAAGGACCTGTCGGCGGATCATGCTGATCCGGTCGCTCACCAGTCCATACCGGCGATGACTACTCGTTGGAGCTCATCGCGTTGGTCAGGTCCTGAAGCGCGCGATCGTAGTGGTGGCGGTCGAATCGGAAGGGGCCGAAACCGGTGTAGTCGCGTGTATCGCGGTGCGGCTGTTCGAAGCAGTCCCAGGTCACCAGTTCGTCCGTCACGATGATGTGGGCCATGAGCGGCCAGCAGCCCCACTCACCGCACTCACACCCGAGCACCGGCGTCTTCGGCCCCATCGCGCCCGTAGACCGTCCGTGGAAGTGCTGGTTCATCGGGCCGAACCGGAAGAACAGAGGAATGAGACCGCCATAGGCATTGCCCGCAGGCATCATCTGGGCGCCAATCTCAAATCTGTCGATCAGTTCGGTGAGCGGCATGCCGTCGACTCGTGGGACAACCTCAAACACGTCACGACCATCACAAATCCGATAGTCGAACTGGATCTCGTTGCATGGCACGCCCTGATTCTCTCAGCACACCTCCTCCCATCAAGGGCTCGGCCGGTCCGCGCGATGAGTCCGTAGCGCGCGGACACGGCCCCGCTCTGGTCGGCCCGCACAGACTGGGATCTGACGCTTCTGCACGACGCACGCGGCGAGTCCGATGCCGCCGAGCGGCTGCGCGCCGCCGCCCCGCGTTGGTCGTGTTCGGTGACCACGGTGCCCGCGAGTACGACGGGTGCACCAAGATCACGACGTAGCCAGCAACTCCTCCGCCACCCGTGCGTACGACGCCCGCGACGCGGCGAGGTGGTCGAGTCCGAGCTGGGCTACACCCACAATCGGGTCGCGCGTGCCGACCACCAACTCCGCCAGCGGCGCGCGGCGGGCGTATCTCGCGCGGATCGCGGCCAGGAACGCGGGGTCGTCCGCGGTGAGGATTCCGCCGCCGAGCACCACTTCCGTTGGTTTGCCGAGCAAGTCGAGCCGGTCGAGGATCGCGGTGCCGAGCGCGCACACCTCGTCGGCCATCCGCCCGACGATCGCGCCTGCCACCGCGTCCGATCCGGCCGCCTCGAACAGCGGAACCACCAATTCGTCCAGCCGCGTCTGGGCGATCTCGCCCCGGTGCAGCCCGAGTGCGACGTCCACGACCTGGTCCACGCCGAACCTGTTGCGCACCAACGGCGCCAACACCGTCGCCGCTCCCCGGCCGTCCTCAGCGCGGACCGCGTGCCACAGCACCTCCTGGGCGAGATGCATCCCACCGCCCCAGTCCCCGCTGATCCGGCCGAGGGACGGGAACCGGGCGACCCGGCCGTCCGGTCCGACGCCCGCCGCGTTCACACCTGCGCCGCACACGACCGCGACGCCCCAGCCCCGCCGCGAGCCCGACCGCAGGATCGCGAACGTGTCGTTTCCGACGTCGACGGTCCGGCCGTAGCCCCGCCGCTCCAGCTCCAGGCGGAGCGCGTCCTCCTCCTCCGGGAGATCCGCGCCCGCCAGGTAGGCGGCGACGTGGTCGGCGAACGGCGGCCGAGCGTCCCGCATCGCCTTGCCGACAGTCTCGGCGATCACGTCGACCGCGGCGGACACCCCGACCCGGTGCGGCTCGAACCCCGGTCCGCGTGCTCGGCCGAGGACAAGCCCCTCCTCGGTAAGCACCGCGACGTCGGTCTTGCTGTTGCCGCCGTCCACCGCGAGGATCGTCCGCACGCTCACGCGACAGCCCACGGCAGGTAGGCGCGGTGCGCGGTGATCACCCGGCGGGCGAGGTCGATCGCCTTGTCCGCCTGGCCCACCAGCGGGTGCGCGAGCAACGCCCGGACGACCAGGTCCTCGTCACCGCCGATCGCCGCGCGCAGAGCCAGTTCCTCATACGCGGACACGTTCGCGATAAGCCCTGAGTACAGCGGGTCGACGGGCGTGATCGGGTTGGCCGTCGCGCCCTCCTTCGACACCGTCGCGGGGACCTCGATCACCGCGTCGTCGGCCAGGAACGGGAACGTGCCGTCGTTGCGGATGTTCACCACGTGCGTGTCGACCTGACCGCCCAGCAGCGACGTCAACAACGCGACCGCCGCCTCCGAGTAGAAGGCGCCGCCGCGTTTGCCGAGCAAGTCCGGTTTGGTGTCCACCGTCGGGTCGGCGTAGATCCGCAGCAGCTTTCGCTCTACTTCGGACACCGCGGTAGCCCGGCTGGGCGCCACGAGTTGCTCGCGCACAACAGCGTCATGTTCATAGAAGTAGCGCAGGTAGTACGACGGGACCACGCCGAGCATGTGCAGCAACCGAACCGGGAGGTCCACCTGCTCGGCGAGCGCCGGACCGTGCTTGGCGATCAGCGCGGGCAGGACGTTCACCCCGTCGACGTACGCGGCGCGTTCCCAGGTGAGATGGTTGAGGCCGACGTGGTCGAGCGACACCGCGGCGGGTTCGACGCCGAGCAGCGCGGCGAAGCGGCGCTGGAAGCCGATCGCGACGTTGCACAGCCCGATCGCCCGGTGTCCGGCGTCGAGCAGCGCCCGGGTGACGATGCCGACCGGGTTGGTGAAGTCCACGATCCACGCGTCCGGCGCGACCTCGGCGACCTTCTCCGCCACCGACAACACCACCGGCACCGTGCGCAGCGCCATCCCCAGGCCGCCGGCGCCGGTGGTCTCCTGGCCGACGCAGCCGCAGGTGAGCGGGACCGTCTCGTCGAGGTGACGAGCGGGCTGGCCGCCCACCCGGAGCTGGATCAGCACCGCGTCGGCCGCGCGCGCCCCGTCCTCCACCGACGCCCACGTCGTGACCAGCGTCGGGCTGCCCGCTCGACGCAGGATCCGCCTCGATATGCCCGCCACCAGTGTCAGCCGCTCGGTGTCCGGGTCGATCAGCGCGATCTCGCTGAGCGGCAGGACATCGCGCAGCCGGGCGAAGCCGTCGACCAGCTCCGGCGTGTAGGTGGATCCGCCGCCGACCACGGCCAGTTTCATTTGATCGCTCCCGCGGTGAGTCCGGCCTGGATCTGGCGTTGGAACACGACATAGACCACGACCACCGGGATGATCGTCATGCTCAGCGCCGCGAACAGGCCGGGCCAGTCCGCCTGGTAGCCGGCGCTGGTGGAGATGTTCGCGATGCCCTGGGTGATCACCCACTTGTCCTCGACGCCGCCGGACAGCAGCACGATCGGCAGCAGGTACTGGTTCCACTGGCCGATGACGTTGAAGATCGTGATGCTGACCAGGCCGGGCTTGGCCATCGGCACCATGATCTGGAAGAACGTCCTGGTCTCCGAGCAGCCGTCCATCATCGCTGCCTCGGCGACCGACGTGGGCAGAGTGCGGAAGAACGCGGCGAGGAAGAAGATCGTGAACGGCAGCGAATAGGCGATATAGACCAGGATCAGGCCGGTGTGGGTGTCGAGCAGGCCGAGGTTCTTCACCACGAAGAACAGCGGGACCAGCGCGAGGAACACCGGGAACACCATGCCGGAGATGAACATCAGATAGATCAACCGGTTGCCCCGGAAGCGGAACCGTGACAGCACATAGGCCGCCATGGACCCGAGCAGCATGGTGCCCGCGGTGCCCAGCCCGACGACCAGCACGCTGTTGAGCAGGTACTGGCCGACGTGCGCGGTCTCCCACGCCCGGCCCCACGAGTCGAACCGGATCGCGCCGGGCAGCGCCAGCGGGTCGCCGAAGATCTCGGTGTTGGTCTTGAACGAGGACAGGAAGGTCCACAGGATCGGCAGGATCACGGTGATCGACCAGATCACCAGCGCCCCGTGGGACAGTCCGGAAAGGACACTGCGCTCCCGACGCATCAGAACTCCACTCGCTCGCGCCGGGTCACCCGCAGCGCCAACGCGGCGAAGGTGATCGTCAGGAAGAACAACGCGACACCCATCGCCGAGGCGTAGCCGAACTTGGAGAAGCTGAACGCGGTGCGCCAGATCTCCAGCGGCAGCACCGTGGTCGCGCCGTCCGGGCCACCCCGGTCCACCGACAGCACCGCGACGATGGCGAACCCGTCGAACGCGGCGATGCCCAGGTAGACCCACGCGACCTGCACGGTGTCCCACAGCAGCGGCAGCGTGATCAGGAAGAACATCCGCACCCGACCGCAGCCGTCCAGCTCGGCGGACTCGTGCAGTTCCTTGGGGATCGCGGCCATGCCCGCCGAGAACAGCACCACGTAGAAGCCGACGGCCTGCCAGACCATCACCGCGACGATCGCCCACAGCGCCAGGTCCGGCTCGGTCAGCCAGCCGACCGGGTCCACCCCGACGACACTCAGCAAGCCATTGAGCACGCCGCTGCCGTCCGGCCGGTACACGGCCTGGAACAGCACGCCGACCACGGCCACCGCGAGTACCTGGGGCAGGAACAGGACGACCTTGTAGAACGTCGAGCCGCGGATCCCACCGGTCCGGCCCCCGCCACCGACGTTGAGCAGGAACGCGAAGAACAGCGCCAGCGTCAGCGTGATCAGTGGCAGGGCGAGCAGCAGGATCAGGTGGTGGCCGACCGCCGTCCAGAACACCTGGTCGTCGAGCAGTCGGGTGAAGTTGTCGAAACCCACCCAGGTGGGGCTCGCGGACAGGCCGCGCCAGTTGGTCATCGCGATGTAGAACGCCTGCCCGTACGGCCCGATCACGAAAACCAGGTACAGGGCGACAGGCGCCGCGAGGAAACCGATGATGAACCGCGGCCTGCCGCGCGCCATGCTCACGAGGTCCGGCTCTGCTTCGGGATCGAGGAGTCCGCCTTGGTCGAGTCGGCCTTCGCCTGCATCTTCGAACAGAACTCGTCAGCCGAGATCCGGCCGAACATCAGCGCGTTGGTCTGCGTGCGCAGCTCGGTCTCCAGCTCCTTGTACCAGCCCTCGAAGCTGTTGTAGGTGACGATGTCGTTGGCCGCGGCGGTCTGCGCGGCGGCGACACTCTTGTTGCCAGGCGACAGCGGCAGACCGTCGGCGGCCCCACGAACCACGGTGACGCTGCCGGACTTCTGGGTGAAGCCACGGGCGCCCTCGCGGCTGAGCATGAGCCGCAGGTATTCCAGGCCGCCCGCGGTGTTGCGGCCCTTGGCCGTCACGATGTAGCCCTCACCAGCCGCCGCGCGGATCGCCGCGAACGGCATCTTGTCACCAGGCAGGCTCGGCGTCGGCGTCACCGCGTAGGCGAAGCTCGCGGGCGTCTGCTCCTTCTGCTCGTTCTCCAGCCACGAGCCGGACGGGAAGAAGGCGATCTTGCCCTGGTTCTGCTGGGTCTGGACCTCGGTGTGGGTAAGGCCCTCGTAGCTCTTGTCCATGTACTTGGCGCCGATCTCGGCCCACGCCGCGGCGGCCTGCTTGACCGCGGGCTTGGTCCACGCGCCGTCGGCGAGGTTGTCGATGTCGACCAGCACCTGGTTGCCGCCCGCCTTCGCGGCCGAGATAAGGATCATCCAGTACTGGTAGTAGGGCGCGTTCTTGCCGGGGTACGCGAACGCGACGAGTCCAGCGGCCTTGATCTTGTCGCAGACGGCCTTGAACTCATCGAACGTCTTCGGCGCCGTCCACCCGTACTTGGCGAACAGCGCGCTGTCGTACCAGAGGCCGTAGGCGGTGTAGACGTAGTTGAGGACGAAGGGCTTCCCCGAGATCAGCCCGGACTCCACCGTGCCGGGCACGAGCGAGTCGCGGACCTTCGTCGTCGGGTTGTCGATCGCGGGGGCGTCGAACAGCGCGGACAGGTCGAGCAGCTGGCCCTCGGCCTGCAGCGCGGCGTTGTCCATCAGGTCGGTGCCGGAGTTCGCGATCACGTCCGGCACGTCGCCGCCCGCGAACCGGGGCTGCAGCGTCTGCGCGATCTGCTGGGTGGCGACGTGCTTGATCTTCGCCTTCGGGTAGCGGGCCTGGTAGAGCGGCTCGTGCACGGCGGTCGCGTACTCGTCGCCGAGTCCGCCCTTGAAGATCACCACTTCCAGCGGCGCCTCGGCGGCGACACCGAACGGGTTGCCGGGACCGGCGACCCCGGCGGAGGCGGTGGAGGGCGTGGCTCCCCCGCCGCTCGTCGCGCAGCCGGAAAGCAGCGCGGTACCGGGCACGGCCAGCAGGGCGGCCGCGCCGAAGCCGCGCAGCAGGCCGCGGCGGGACAGATCGTTGGTGAGTAAGGGATTGGGGCGGTTGATGCCGGACATGGTTCTCCTGGGGGAAGGGGTGAAGCTCATGGCAGGGTTGCGGCGAACAATTCGTCTTGGGTCTGTCGCAGGGCGAGTGAGAGTGCTCCTTCGAGCACGGATTGGCCTGACAGTGCGGAAAGCACGACCCGGGTCCGCGCCCGGACCAAGGCGTGCAGTTCGGTTTGGACGTAGGAGCGCAGCGGCTCGCCGCCTGCGTGCATGACGGCGCCGGTCAGTACGAATAGGGCCGGATCGACGACGGCGACCACCGACGCGAGCCCGACCGCCACCCTGGCCGCGACCTCGCGGAGCGCGTCCTCCGCGCGCGCGGCACGGTCGTCGAACGCGGCTCGGTCGGAGAACGCGGTCCGGTCGTCGACCGTGGCCCGGTCAGTGGGCAGGCAGGCTCCCAGCGCCTCGGCCGCGGCGCGTACCGCGGTCGCCGAGTCGGTGCCGCGGAAGCCCGCGGCCCGCAAGATCTTGTGCACGGCCGGGCCGCCGGTCAGCGCCTGCAGCCCGTGGTTGGCGTTGCGGCCCACCTCGCGGGCAGTGGGTGCCCCCGGAACCGGCAGGTAGCCGACCTCGCCCGCGCCACCGGTCGCGCCGCGGTGCAGGCGTCCGCCGATCACCAGCGCCATGCCGATCCCGTCGGCGACCCACAGCAGGGCGAAGCTGTCCGCGCCGCGGGCCACGCCGCTGGTCTGCTCGGCGTGGGCGGCGAGGTTCACGTCGTTCTCCACCTCGACCCGTGTGCCGAGCCCTTCGGTGAGCGTCTCGACCAGTCGCGGGACCCGCCAGCCCGGCAGGTGCGCGGCGAACCCGAGCATCCCGGTGGCCGGGTCGACCGCGCCGGGCACGCCGATCACCACGCGGTTGAGCGCGGCCACGTCGATCCCGGCCGGTTCGCACGCGCCGCCGATCGCGGTCCGGAGCCGGTCAACCAGGTCGCCCGCGGCGCGGCCGGGGGTGCGGAGGCGGTTCTCGCCGATCACCCGACCGGTCAACTCGGCGACCCGCACGTCGATCCGGGCGGCGGTGACGTCGACCGCGGCGACGTGCGCGGCGGCGGGGTTCACGCCGTAGAACTCCGCTGTCCGCCCGGGCCTGCCTTGCCGGATCCCTTCCAGGACAACGAGTCCTGACTCCTGCAGGCGGCTCAGCAGCAGGGACGCGGTCGGCTTGGACATCCCGGTGATGGAGGCGAGCTCTGATCTCGTGAGCGGACCCTGGGCCAGCAGGACCTCCAGCGCGGCCCGGTCGTTGATCGCGCGCAGCGTGCTGGGGGTGCCACTCGTGGTTTCACTCAATTCGATCTTCGCCTTACAGTTAGGAAACTTTCCTAATGGCGCAAATTAGGGGGTGACCCGGGTCACGTCAATCCGCCGCTTGGAGTAGCCCAACACCAGCGCACTACGCTGCGGCGATGACCCCACGCGTGCGGACCCAAGGTGAGTAGCCGCTTCCAGGAACTCGACTGGCGCCAGACCCCACTCGGCGAACTCGTGCTGCGCAAGCGGTGGGACAAGACCTTCGACAAGGAGGTCCACGAGATCAAACTCGACGACGACTTCCTCATGTCGAGCCTGTTCACCGTCGCGGAAGAGGAAGTCGCCCGGCGCGCGCTCGCCGAACTGACGGGCACGGACCTCGCCGTCGCGGTCGGCGGCCTTGGCCTCGGCTACACCGCGCTGACGGTGCTGGAGAACCCCGCGGTCGGCTCACTATCGGTCATCGACGCACTCGGCGAGGTGATCGAGTGGCACGAACAGGGCTTGATCCCCGCAGGCGCGACCCTGACCGCCGACCCCCGCTGCGAACTCGTCCACGGCGACTTCTTCGCCATGGCCCGCTCCCCCGAGGGCCTTGACCCGAACCGCCCGAACCGCCGCTTCGACGCGATCATCGTCGACATCGACCACTCCCCGCGCCACCTCCTGCACCCCAGCCACGGCGACTTCTACGCCCCCGCGGGCGTGGCACGGCTGGCCGGGCTGCTGCGACCCGGCGGGGTGTTCGGCCTGTGGTCAAACGACACCCCGGACGACGAGTACGTCGCGGCGCTGACGGCGAGCTTCGCGCACGTCAAGGCCGAGATCGTCACCTTCCCCAACCCGCTGCAGGACCGCGACGCCACGGCCACGCTGTATCTGGCGACCACCTGATCGGAGTCGCCGGGGTGGTCAGCCGCCGTAGGCGAACTCTCCGCCGACGATGGTGGCCAGGACCGGAACGGCGGCGATGCTCGGCGCCGTTCGCGGGTCGTCGGCGAGGACGACGAAGTCCGCGAGCTTGCCTGGCGTGACGCTGCCCAGGTCCTTCTCGACCCGGCACGCGTATGCCCCGCCCAGGGTGTAGGCGGCGATGGCCTGCTCGACGGTGATCTCCTCGCCCGGCCCGAGGTGCAGGCCGCCGATCGACTGGCGTTCGACCATGAACTCGATGGCGCGCAGCGGGGCGCCGTCGGCGACGGGGCGGTCGGAGCTGCCCGCGATCGTGATGCCGTGGTCGAGGAACGAGCGCCCGCGGTACATCCACGGCGCCCGCTCCGCGCCCATGATGGCGGCGTAGTCGTCGCCGTAGGACCACAGGAAGGACGGTTGGATCACTGGGATCACGCCGAGGTCGGCGATCCGCTGGAGCTGGTCGGGGCGGACGAGTCCACAGTGTTCGATCCGGTGTCGCGCGTCCGCCCTGGGATTGCGGGCCTGGGCTTCGGTGAGGGTGTCAAGGGCGAAGTCGACCGCGCGGTCACCGATGGCGTGCACGGCCATCTGCCAGCCCGCGTCATGTCCGTCCAAGATGGACTCTCGCTCGTCGAGGAGTTCACCCGTGTTGTCCGTGCCCTCGTACGGTGAGGTGAGCGCGGCGGTCCTGGCCATCATGCCGCCGTCGGTCCACACCTTGAGCGCGCCCAGCGAGAGGCGGTCGCCGCCGAAGCCGGTGTGCAGGCCGAGGTCGATCGACCTGGTCACGCCGTCGTCCTGGTGGGCGCGCACTGGGTGCAGGACGTTCGCGGACACCATCAACTGGACGCGGACCGGCAGGTCCGCGCGCTGGTAGGCGGCCACCTCGACGGGACTGCCCGCCAGCAGTCCGGCCCCGACCCCGGCCTCCGCGCACATCGTGATGCCCTCGGCCAGGACCTGCCGGACGCTGTGGTGCAGATCGGCGCACAGTTCGTCGATCGAGTACGGCAGCCGCAGGGCGTGGGCGGCGGCGCGGTCGTTCTCGGTGAGCCAGCCGTCGCTGACGACGCCGGGCAACTGCTTGAGTACCAACGAGTTCACGACGCAGGCGTGGCCGGACAGGTCCTGCACGTAGATGTTTCGGTCCGCGCCGACCGTGTCCAGATCGGCCGCCGTCAGCACGCGATCCAGGGAACGCGGGTCGTAACCCGTGCCCTCGATCCAAGCGCCGTCCGGCGCGGCGCGCAGAGCGTCGAGGACGTCGTCGGCGCGGACGAGGCCCGACACGTCGACCGTGCGCCGAGCGCGCCCGGCCCAGGCGAGGTGGGTGTGGGCGTCGATGAACCCGGGCAGCACGGTCGCCCCGTCGAGGTCGACGGTGCGGACGGCGGGCAGCCCGGCGACGTCGTCGTCGATGCCGACGATCCGGCCCCGCCACACACCGATCGTGGACGCCGTCGGGCGACGCGGATCCATGGTGACGACACGGGCACCGACCAGCTTCAGATCAAGGATCACCAAGCCAGTGTGTCAGCCGACCTCGACCGTGACGCTCGTCGGCGCGCTCGCGCCAGGCGGACACCCTTTCGTCGTGCACGCCGCGCGCTTTGGGTCGGAGGTGTACAGCGAGGTCCGACCCGCCGCGACGGCCTGGAAGACGAGCTTCCCGTTCGTCCGCGCCTCGGCCAGGACCAGCACGGCCTTGTCGGGGCGCTGGCGCACCTCAAGGGTGCGCTGCACGACCAGCACGTCACCGACCTTCACGCTGACCTTGCCGGTCTTCCCCGTGAACAACTCCGTCGACTGCCCTTGGGGCAGTGGGTATCCACTGACCTCGACGTCAGGGGCCGCGGTGGTCGTCTCCGACACCTCGACGTTCTCCGACACCGCGACTGGGTCCCCGGGCTTCACCGTCACGGCGCAGGCGGAGAGCGCGAGTAGCGCGAACGCCGCGGTCAGGCCGGTCCGAGCACGACCCATGGCCGCTTTCCCTCCTCGGTCAGCACCGCGGAGATCAGCACGAGCCGCTCCCCCACCCGCAGCGGAACACCCTTGACCGCGTGCACGGCCGTGGCCCGTTGCTCGCCCACCCAGTACCGCAGCTCCACCGTGTCGCCGTCGATGGCGGCCACGGCGTAGTTCACGCCGTCCGGGTCGGTCGCGACACCGCCGAGGGGAACCAGCAGGCCCTGGGGCGCGCCCACCCGGCCGTCGAAGTCGTTCATCGTCCCTACTTCCCCACCGTCATGTACGTGGTGTGCTCACGCAGGTCGTTCAGCGGCATCGCGATGTGCTCGCTGCCCCACGGGTTGCGCAGGTGCGCGGTCGGCGGGTTGGTGCTCCAGTCGACGCGTTCGAGTGAGTACACGTGGTTGTTGACCAGGTTCGTGCCGCTGGGGTCCTTGTACGGCTCCTCGCCGAGGATGGTCACCGTCACCGGCTTGCCGTCGCGCTCGAACTGGCGCAGCTGGTCGTCTGTCACATTAGGACTGTCGACCTTGTCCGGACGCTCCCCGGTGACGCGAGCCATGTCCTCCTCGGGGAAGCCGCCGTTGAGGCCGGGGTAGCCGCGCTCCTCGTTCTGCCCGTGTCCGCTCTCGATCGACGGCTGCTGGGACAGCTCGGCGTTGGTCTGGGCAAGCGCCTTCTCATAGAGCTGCACCCAGTTGGCCTGGTTGCCGTCGTAGGACGACTGCCAGCCCGCGCCGTTGCGCTGCACCGGGGTGTCGGGGGTGACCACGACCGGGACCGGTGTGCCGTCGTTGCGGTACAGCGTCACCGTGTAGGTGCCATTGGGGTTGAGCTGGATGTTGTCGGCGAGCTGCTGCCTGCCCTCCGGCGTGCCGGCCAGCGAGTACAGCGTCGCCTGCAGGTGGCAGTCGCCGAGGCCGCGCTGCTGCACGTCGTTGGGGTCGATCGAGTCCGCGGTGACGGGTTTGCCCGCGTCGGGCAGCGGCTGCCAGCTCAGGTTGGTGCCGTCGGGGCGCAGGTCGTCGCCGATCTGGGGCACGTCGTTGTACGGGTTGGGGTGCCAGTAGTCCTCGGGCAGCTGGTCGGCCAGGCCGTTGAGGGTGTCGAGGTCGACCTTGCCCGCGATCTTGTTGTAGAACTCGCGCTGCGCGGCGCTGTCCTCCGGTCCGCCGCCGAAGGGCAGCCAGTCCGCGGCCATCGCGTTGTGCAGCGCGTCGGTGTCGAGGTGGTCGAGCAGGTAGTCGAGTTCCTCGGCGGTGAGGTCGTCGGCGGCCTGCAACAGCAGCAGCCTGCGGGCGAGGTCGTTGTCGGCGTGGTTGATCTTGTCGGCGTAGTCGCGGGCGCGGTCGGTGTCGCCCGCCTTGTCGAGGGTCTGGTTGACCTCGCCGGACAGCGCCTCGACCGCGGCGCGCTCGACCGGGTCGGTGATCGACGAGGCGTCCGGGCCGCGCGGCGGGCGCAGCTCGAGCAGGATCTCCTCCTGCGCCTTGACCAGGTCGGTGAGCAGGCTCAGCGCCTCCTCGCGCTGGCCGCGGACGCGTTCGAGGGAACCCGTCGCCTGCCCCTTCATGATCGCGACCTGGGTCACCTCGAAGAAGTCGAGGTCGTCGTTGTTCGGCCCGTTCATCTTGTCGACGGCGGCCTGGAACCGGTTGAGCTCGTCGGCGGTCTCCGCGGCCGGGTTGCGCAGCGCGTCGAGGGTGCCGGTCGCACCGGCGGTCGCGTGGTGGCTGTCCTCGGCGACGGTCATGGTCCGCAGGACGACACCGCGCAGGTCACTGAGGTAGGCGCGGTACGCCTCGGCCGCGGGGCCCTCCCATGGGATGCGTTCGAGCCGGTCGATGACGTCGGTGATGCCGTTCGCGGTCGCGGCCATCGCGCCGAAGCCCGTGGCCGCCTGGTGCCCGCCCTCCGGCTCGGAGATCAGGACGAGGTCCCACGTCCACGGTCCCGGGGTCGTCATGAGATCTTCCTGGTGCTGAGGCTGTGGGTGTTGGCCTGCTCGGCGTCCTCCAGCAGGTCGGCGGACTTGCCGAGCGCGTCGATGACGTCGCCGGTGAGCGCGGCGAGTTCGGCCAGCGCCTCCTGCAGCCGCTCGGCCATCGTGTTCAGCGTGGGCGTCGCACCCTCGTGGCGCAGCAGCGCGGTCCCGGCCTTGACCTGGGCCTCGCCGTCCGTCGCGGGCGGCACGGCTTTCAACGCCACACCGGCCTCACGCGCGATCCGGCGAACCTCGCCGATGTCCATCTGGGCGACCACGTACTACCCCCAACTCCGACTGCTGTTTCGCTTCCGACGCGCGCTGGGCCGATCTAGTTCCCGCCGCGCGCGACAGGTTCATGCCTACCGGATCGCGTCCCGCTCCGCTGACGATTTGGCCAGCAGACCGGCGATGAAGACTTCCAGCGTCTCGCGCAGGGTCGAGTCGAAGTCGATCCGCAGCGCGGCCAGGGCCGGGTCCTCGGCGTAGGCGGCCAGCATCGCCGCGGCTGGGCGCGAGTGGACCCAGACCGCGCCCGCGACCATGACCGCGGCGGCGGCGAAGCGGTACGCGTCGCGTTCGCCGAGTTCCGGCACCGGTTCGCGGACGAGTCCGATGAGGACACTCACGTTCGCGATCAGGCCGCGCTTGTGCTCGGCGGCCATCCGGGGGGAGACATTGTGCTCGAGCACGGCGGCCTGGTTGCTGACCAGGTCGCACAGGACCGGTCGCGCGCCGAGCGACGCGGTGAAGACGGCGGCCAGCTGGTCGGCGCGATCGGCGAGTGGCGCGTCCCGGTCGATGCCCGCGGCGAGTTCGTCGCCGAGGCCCGCCAGCCAGTCGCGCAGTTCGGCGTCGAGCAGTTCCAACAGGACCGCCTCGCGCGACTCGAAGTAGCGCAGCACGTTGGACTTCGCCAGGCCGACGCGCCTGCTCAGCTCGTTGAGGCTGATCTGGGCGACCGGCATCTCGGCCAGCATCGCCGCTGCGGTGTCCAGGATCATCCGCCTGCGCTGGGCCCGCTGCTCGTCGCTGTGCGCGCGCTTGAACGAGGTCATCGCCGCAGTCTACAGACCTCCGGTCTCTTGCTACCAGACCAGCGGTCTGTTAATGTCGAAGCCAACAGACCGCCAGTCTTTTAGGAGGAGACGTCATGCTCGCGATCCCCGACCTGACCGGAAAGCTCGTCGTCGTCACAGGGTCCAACAGCGGCACCGGCAAGGAGGCGGCCAGGCGCATCGCCGACGCGGGCGCGCGGGTCGTCATGGCGGTCCGCACGGTCGCCAAGGGTGAGCAGGCACGGGCCGAGATCGTCGCCAGGCACCCGCACGCCGACATCGAGGTGCGCCGGATCGACCTGGCCGACCTGGCGTCGGTCCGCGAGTTCGCCGACGGCCTGATCGCCGACGGTGTGCCCCTCGACGTGCTGGTGAACAACGCGGGCGTGATGGCCCCGCCGACCAGGATGACCACGGCCGACGGGTTCGAGCTGCAGATGGGCAGCAACTACCTCGGCCCGTTCGCGCTGACCGTCCGCCTCCTGCCGCTGCTGCTCGCCGCCGATGCGCCCAGGGTCGCCACGATGAGCAGCGGCGTGGCCAACTTCGGCCGGATCCGCTTCCAGGACATGCAGTGGGACCGCCGGTACAGCCCGTACTTCGCCTATGCACAGTCGAAGCTCGGGAACCTCATGTTCACCCAGCACCTGGCCGTCGTGGCCGCCGAGCGCGGCTGGAACCTGACCAGCACCGGCGCGCACCCCGGCTACACCCGGACCAACCTGCAGTCCACCGGCATCAACCTCGGCCGCGACAAGCCCACCCGCGGCCTGCTGAACCGGCTGGACTTCCTCCCGTCGCAGGACGTCGTCCCGGGCACCGAACCCCTGCTGCACGCCGCGACCAGCCCCGACGTCGTCGCGGGCGGCTACTACGGGCCGGGCGGCCGGTTCAGCCTGGTCGGACCGACGGTGACCGCCCGCCCGACCCGCAGGGCAATGGACGCCGCGACCAACGCCCGGCTTTGGACCGAGTCGGAACGCCTCACCGGGGTCGCCTTTCCCGCCTCGGCAGCCTTGTGACCGTCGGGTGCGCTCAGGTCACAGGCGCCGGGCCGCGCGCCACTGGCGGGAATAGCGGCCGTTGTCGTCGAGGAGCGACGTGCCGCCGAGGTCGCCCAGGGTCGGGCCGTTGGCCATGGCGCGGCTGGAGATGAAGCGGTGGTGCCCGGTGTTGTCCGTCCCCAGGTAGATCCCCGCGTGGTCCAGTTGATCCGGGGCACCCTCCGTGTCGAAGAAGAGCAGGTCACCGGGTTGGAGCGCGGTGTAGTCCGTCGCCGTGGCCGTCGTATTGGCGACCAGTTCGACGCCGTGGCCCGCCAGTGCGTACGCGCGGCGCGGCAAGCCGGGACCAGGCGCGTTGTCGGCACGGGTCGGGTAGCCGAGGCGGTAGCCGTAGACGAGCCGGACGAAGCCTGAGCAGTCGACGGCGCCGTAGCGGGTGGGGTCGGGGCGCCGGATCTTGTCCGGGAAGTGCCAGTCGACGCCCAGGTAGTCGTAGAAGTCCGACTGTTCGAGCCTGCCCTCCCCCGGTGCCTGCGGGCCGAACTGGGCGTCACCGCCGTAGCGAACGCCTGCCCCGTCGGTTCGCGCTCGGGCGCCGTCGATGTACTCCATGGCGACCGCCAGCGCGTCGGGTTCGCTGTGGGTGGCGGCGAACCATGGGGCGAACCAGTCCGCGCGTTCCGCACCCGCCCGCCACGGCTCGGGGGCGAGTCGGACCCACGCGGTGGTGGTGACCGTCGCCGCGGTGGTCCTCGGCTCGGCGAACGTGCGCGATGGGCCGGTGAGCACGACCGTCCGGGCGCCGTCGGTGAAGGTGGCGATGATCGACCCCTTGGCGTCGCGGGCGATCGTCCTGGCCGGGTAGGCCACCCGCTCGAAGACCGGCCCACCGGGCGCCTGCCGGGCGGCCTGGGGAGCGGGTGGGTCGGTGAGACGCCGGGTGACGTCGCGGACGAACGCGGCGACACCGATCAGCGCCAACACGGTCATGACGGCCAGCACCACCCGCCCCGGCACGCTGGTGACGGTCATATCGTCGGCACCAGTCCAATGAGGACACCGCTGGCGAGCACGCCGTACCCGGCGAAGCTGACCGCGCTGGTCGCGAGCAGCGTGGCGACCGGGGGCTGGCGGACCAGCTGGTACGCGATCAGGCCCGGCACGACGAACCCCAGGGTCTGGTGGGCGAACAGCAGCGGATAGTCGTTCTGCAGCAGGATGAATCCGCCGGTCTGGAACAGGACGCCGGTCAGCACGACGGCGGCGAACAGCCGCTTGCCGTAGAGGATCACCACCCGCTGCAGGACCTTGGTCGCACCGAACGTCAGCCCGGTCATCAGCACCACGATGGCGGCCTTGCGGTAGTCCTCGACCAGGGTCAGCGCCAGCCAGCCCGGCGTGATCATGCCCCCGGGCGAGAGGTTCGTGGTCAGGTAGCAGATCAGGGAGAACACCAGCCCGATCGCCAGGCCGAGCGTCGCCACCTCGGGTGGCAGCCCGCCGCCGGTCACCTGGTCACCGCGGCGAGCTTGTCGAACTCAGCGAGCAGCAGCTCGCCCTGACCGTGGATGTTGCCGATCGCGACCAGCGACGCGGTGCCGTCGACGCCCGCGGCGATCCCCGCCAGCAGGTCGGCGGGCCGCCGCGAGCCGCCGAGGTCGACGACGCGGTCCTGCCACCGCTGCGGGATGGCGGTGCGCGCGCTGCGCACCGGGTCACCGATCAGCACGACCCGGTCGGGATCGATGTCGGCGACGAGCGCGCCCATCTGGCCGTTGCGCTCGACCCGGTCGGGTCTGCAGTTGATCACCACGTGCAGCGGGCGCTCGATGGCGCCCTGGGCGAGCAGGCGCTCGATGTTCATCAGGGTGGACTCCGGGTCGTTGGCGGCGAAGACGTTCGCCACGCGCAGCAGCGCGTCGCCGTGTCGGTAGTTCTGGACCACGAGCACGCCGGGGTCGGGCGGGGCCGCCCACATCCCGGCGAGCGCGGACGCGCGGTTGACGCCGAGCAGGTCGGCGACCGCGAGCGCGATGGCGACGTTCTCCTTGAACGTGATCCAGCCGAACCCGGCCATGTCGGTGTCGCTCACCGACTCGGGGTCGACCACGACCAGTTCGCAGTCCCGCCTGGCCGCCTCGGCGCGCAGGATGGGCAGCCGGTCGCGTTCGGCGGTCACGCACACCCCGCCGACCGGCATGGACCGGCTCAGCGACCGCGCCACGTCGTCCAGCGTCGGCCCCATCTCGGCGAGGTGGTCCTCGCGGACGTTGCAGAGCACGCCGATCGTCGAGCGGATCAGGATCGTCTGGTTGATCTCCTGCAGGTCCGGCATGACCGCCATGCACTCGATCACCAGCGCGTCGGGCCGGTAGGCCGCGGCGCGGCGGACGACGCCGATCTGCTCGACGATGTTGGCGATGCCGAACTTGCGGTAGACCGGTTCCTCGGTGGCGTCGGGGTGGATGAACCGGGCGGCGGTGCCGGTCGTCTTGGCCACGGTCACCAGGCCGCCGCCGCGCAGCGCGCCCGCGCAGAGCCGGGTGATCGAGCTCTTGCCGCGGATCCCGTTGACCAGCACCCGTTCGGGGATGCTCAGCAGCCGAGCGGTGTGGTTGCGCCGCTCCAGCACCCCGGCGACCAGCATCAGCAGCAGGCTGACGGCGAACACCGCGTACAAATAGATCATCGCGCGCCCCCGGCTGACGCGGGCACCCTGGCGATCAGCTCGGTCGCGTCGGTGGCCGACCCGGCGGCCCGGCGGACCCCGCCGAGCCGGTCACGGCCGTCACTCATCGCCTGTCTGCACACCTCCAGGCAGCACGCCAGGGTGCCGATCTCGTCGTGGTGGCGCGGGAAGACGACCTCGTCGCGCTCGCCTGCCCGGACCCGGTCCGCCGCGTCGGCCAAGGCGCGCAGCGGCCGCACATGCACGAAGTGGTGCCAACCGAGCAGCAGGAGCCCGAGGATCAGCGCCACGAGCGCGACCATGATCGCGGCGCGGCGCACCGAGTTGCCCACCAGCGCGAGTCCGTCGACGGGCTGCTCGGCCACGACGGCCCAGTTCAGCGCCCCGACGGCGCCGCCGCGCAGGGCACTCGCCGCGACCAGGGTGTCCGGGTGGACGGCCACGGTGAGTCCGCCCGCCCGTGCCGCGTCGACGCCGGAGCGGGCGGGTCCCGCGGACACCGGCTCGAACGCGACGAAGCCGCCGCTGGCCGCGAGGGTCCTGGATTCCGCGTCCACCAGCCGGACCCGGCCGGGGCCGCGGGCGAGCAGGGCGGCCAGGTAGTCCAGGTCGAACTCGGCCACGATGGCGCGCCCGTCGGTCAGCGGCGCGCTGGCGAAGAGCACCGGGACCCGGCCCGCGTCATGCGCGCCGATCTCCGGGTGCGTGGCCGGGCGACCCGCGCCGCGCAGCGCCGGGCGACCCGCGTGCGCGGAGATGGCCCCGTCTCGCTCCACCACATAGACGCTGCGGTAGCGCTGTCGGTCGGCGAGTCCGTCGACCGCGGTGCGGAAGTCCACTTTGGTCGCTTCGGTGAGCGCGCCGACGGCGATCAGGTCCGCGAGGCCGTCGCCAAGACAGCGCCGCACGCCGTGGGCGACCTGGCCGGTCTGCCCGCGCACCCCGTCGGCCACCGACGTGGGCACGGCGACCGGGTGGCGACCGACCACGACGAGCACACTCGCCGCCCAACCGACGACGAGCACGGCGCAGCAGGTCACCGCCACGCGTGGGGACCGCAGGCCCGCACGGCGACCAGAGCGGTGCGACGGCCGGGCGGGACCGCCGAGAGTGACCCGCGCGTGCTCGACTGCCATGGCGATCCGCCGCGGCTCGGCTCCGCCAGGCAGTCGGACCGGGCGGGAGAGCGTGCCGCCCGCCACGGCCAGCGAGTCGGCCCTGAGCCTGCGGACCGGCCGTACCAGTCCGAAGTGGAGAACGACGAAGACCATGGCCGCCAACAGAAGCAGCGAGGCCGTCACAGCCAGGCGCAGCACACCGCCCGGCGGCGCGGTGACCGGGATGGCGGCGACCGCGAGCACACCGAACCGGACGGTGCCGAGGTCGGCCGGGGCGTGGGCGACCACGACCCGCGGGCCGTCGGGACCATGCGCCGGGCCGATGACGCTGCCACTCTCGCCACGGGCGACCGCGGTCGCCGCTTGGCCGACCAGCGCGGCCCGCTCGGTGTCGACGGGGTCGATAGCGGTTCCCGCGGTGTCGACCGTCCGGCCGGACGGGTCGACCAGGACCAGCGTGTCACCGGGATCCTGGCGCGGCAGGCGGACCACGGACACCGCCACCAGCAGGCGGTTCCCGGACATCGGCGCGACCGCGACCAGCCGCGGCCTGCCTGTCCCAACCACCGGGACGACCGTGGCGTCGGTCAGTCCGTCCGGCACCGACTCGACCGGGACCGGTTCGCCGCGCACGCCCAGCAGCGCTCGGGTCGACCCGTCCAGCACGGCCGCGCCGCGCCACATCCGGTTGCGCAGCACCGCGTCGAGCACCGCGTCGGGTTCGGCGGGCGCGACTGCCGCGAGGGTGCGCAGGTCCGTGGTGCGCTGGCCTGCCGCCGCGCCGATGGCGAGGCCCGCGTTGCGCGCGATCTGCTCGTGGGAGCCGACCGCCGCCCGCGGCACCTCGGCGCCGGAGCCCGGTCCGAGCAGGGCGAAGGCGAGCGCGGCGAGCAGGAGCAGGCCGACCGTCACGACCGCCGTCGGTGCGCCGACCCCAGCCGGGAACCGGCCGTCGACCATCTGCTCGGATAACTCCTGACCCCGGTTGTCCCCATTTCGCGCCGTTCTCTTCCGCACGCCCACCTTTCCGCCCCCTCAATTGTCCGCAAATCTCGGGCGGACAGTACAAGCAGTGTTGATCACCCCCGTTCGTAGGTACTCGATCGAGTGAATCAGCGACAGAGAAACGGAAAGATATGCATGTCAGAGCGTTCATTCGCACATCGAAGATTCAGCCCGTAGGGTTGCGAAACAGACCCCCTAATACCTTCGGGTGGTCCGATTAGGGACCCCCCAATACTTTCGGGGGGTAAAGCGGGACGCGGACACCATCCCTTAACGTCGCACTATGAGTCGACGTCGTTTGCTCGCGATCGTGCTTGTCGCATTTGTGTTGATCGGGGCCTTGCTGCTGCTCCCCGGTCGGGACGACGAGTCAGGCGTCCCGGTCGCGAACCTCGACTCGCTGGTCACCGAATACGCCGCCGGACTCGGCGAGAACGCCGCCTACCGCCCGCCGTCCAGCCGCGAGTCCGCCGCGCTCTGGCAGGCACTCCGCCGCACCGACCACAGTGGACTCGACAGCCTCGGGTACACCCGCCGTGCCGGCACCGACGCCGCCACCGGACGCGAGTACACGGTCCTGGTCAACCGCGCGCGCGACGATCGCGGGTGGGGGCTCTACCTGGTCGACGCCTCCCTGCCGACCCGGCTGGTCATCGAGGTTCCGCACCCCAACTACGACCTGCACACCGAGGAGATCGGCCTGGACCTGTTCCGCCGCCTGCCCGGTTCGGTGCTGGCCGTCGCGGGCACCCACCGCGGCGCCGCGAACGGCGCGGGCGACGTCGCCCACCGGGCGGACTCGATGTTCCACGCCATCACCCGCGAATACGCGGAACTCGGCCTGCCACAGGTGCAACTACACGGCTTCGACGACGACAGCCTGCCCGGCAGCGACGTCGTCGTCTCCCCCGGCGCCGCCGACCCCGCCGACCCGGTCCGGCGGATCGCCGACGACCTGGCGCGCACGCCGCTGCGGGTCTGCCGCGCCTGGCGCGAGGACTGCGGGCGGCTGGCGGGCCGCACCAACGCCCAGGGCTCGGCCGCGGCCGAGCTGTCGACCGTGTTCGTGCATGTCGAGATCAGCCGGGACACCCGCGACAGCGCCGAAGGACGCGACCGGGTGGCCGCCGCGCTGGCCGCCGCCGACCCGGCGGGCGAGTAATACCGGCAGGCTTGCCTGTTTGTTTGTGCGGCGCTACGGTTCGGCGATGGACGCCACCGCGACGCGGGTCAGCCAGCGGGACCGTATCGATGCCATGCGCGGCAAGCTGCTCGACGCCACCGTGGAATGCCTGTGCGCCTCCGGATACAGCGGCATGTCGACCAACCAGGTCGTGCGGACCGCGGGCGTGTCCCGCGGCGCGCTCGCCCACCACTTCCCCACCAAGGCCGACCTCGTCGCCGCGGCGGCGGAGTCGCTGGTCGACCGGTGGGCCGACCAGTTCCGCGCCCGGTTCGGCGGCCTGACCCCAGACCAGCGGACCCCCGAGGTGGCGCTGGACGTGCTCTGGTCGATGTACGAGGAACCAGGGTTCGTCGCGCTGATCGAGCTGACCGTCGCCGCGCGCAGCGACCCGGACCTGCGCTCGGTGCTCAGCGGCAGCCCGGACCGGATCGCCGACATCACCAAATCCGTGTTCGCCGAGTTCTTCCCCGACCTGGCGCGGGTCCCGTTCGTCGACGAGGCGCTGCGCGCGGTCCTGGCGCTCTACACCGGGCTCGCCGTGCAGACGTTCATCGACGCGGACGACCACGGCAGGCACGCGGCGGTCCGGCGCCTGCTCACCACGCTACTGACGACCGTGAGGATGAAGCCATGACCGGTGTCCCCCAGCATGTCGTGCGCGCCCGCCGCATCCGGTTCAGCTACCCGGCCGCGACGCTCGACCGGCACTACGTCAAGGGCGACCTGGTGATGAGCCACATCGTCGCCGTGCTCTCGGCGATGTTCCCCGAAGGCGAGGACCTGTTCGTCAAGTCGGTGCGCCACTACCGCGACGAGATCACCGACCCCGGGCTCCAGGCCCAGGTGGCGGGCTTCATCGGGCAGGAGGTCACGCACGGGCGCGAACACCGGGCGCTCAACGACCGCCTGCGCGAGATGGGCTACCCGACCAGGCTCGTCGACCGGTTCACCCACTACCTGATGATCCGGACCGACCGGGTGATGCCGAACCGCTTCCAGCTCGCCGTCACAGCGGCGCTGGAGCACTACACCGCGACGATCGCCGAGCGCCTGCTGAGCAACAAGCGGGCGCAGGACCTCCTTGGCGAGGGCGAGGTGCGGTCGATGCTGCTGTGGCACGCGCTGGAGGAGAGCGAACACAAGTCCGTCGCCTTCGACGTCTACCGGGCCACCGGCGGCACCGAACGCATGCGGATCAACACGATGCGGCTGGTCAACGTCCTGTTCATCCCCATCGTCATCGGGTTCACCGCGCTCTCGCTGGCGGGCGACCGCGCGACCTACCACCCGACCCGGCTCGCCCGCAGCCTCGCCGCGCTTCGGCACAGCCCGTTCCTCACCCGGTCGGTGATCGGCAAGATCCGCGCCTACAACCGGCCCGGCTTCCACCCGTCCGACGCGGACGCGACCGAGCTGATCACCCGCTGGCACAGCGAACTGTTCGGCGCCGACGGCGTCCTCTTCGACCACTTGCGCTGACCACACTGGACAGTCACAGTCGAGTGGTCCACCAGGAGGGCCATGACCGACGCGCGGACCACACCAGCCGGACTCGACGCCCTGCGGGACGCCGAGTGGTGGGTCGGCAACGTCGATGAGGCGCTGGCGGCGGCGGAAGCCGCTTTCCAATGCCACGAGCGCGCGGGCGCGACCCGCTTGGCCGCGCAGGCCGCCATGGACC
>DATLIA010000368.1:0-26828 GCA_035540215.1 Actinokineospora sp.
ACCAGGGTGGGGGTGCGCACGTTCGACAGTTCGTCGCCCCGGGCGAGGCCCGAAGTGTCGGCGTGGGCGTGGGCCGGGAACTCGGTGTGGGTCCCGGCGTGTTCGATGACTCGTTCTTCCATCCGACGGAACTCGTTCTCGTCGAATGGGAGCACGCCGCCGTTGAGGGCTCGCCAGTGCCGGACCCGCCAGTCGAGCTCGGCGTCGCGGTCGCGGGTGTCGCCCATTTCCTGCCAGAGCGCCGCCAGTTCCGGCGACGGTCCGGCCCACTCCGGCGATTCGGTGCTGAACAGGGCTGCGGTGCCGAGCAGTGTCATGGTGTGCAGCCGGTCCGGGTGGTCCAGAAGCAGCAGCTGTCCGAGGATGCCGCCCATCGACATGCCGACAACGTGCGCCCGGTCTACGCCGAACCCGTCGAGCACCGCGACCGCGTCGGTCGCGAGATCGGTGATGGCGTAAGGCTTCTCGGTGAAGGCGTGGGTCGACCGGCCGGTGTCGCGGTGGTCGTAGCGGATCACGCGGTGGGTCTCGGCGAGCAGTCCGACGAACTCGTCCGGCCACGTCAGCGCTCCCGCGTTCGCACCCATGATCAACAGCAGCGGCGCCTGCTCCGGGTCGCCGAAGTCCTCGGCCCAGAGCCGGGTTCCATCGTCGGCGGTGATGAACAGCGACATGATACGAGCATATCTTGTTGGGTATTTGCGCCGGTCGATTATTCGGAGAGGATCTCGTTGAGGACGTGACGCGCGTTCGCGGCTGCCTCGTCGGCTCGGTGCACGGTTTGCGCGCAGGTGACAAGTGTTTTCCACAGGGCCCAACCGCGCCCGCGCGCCCAGGTTGGCTCGTCGACGGAGAGGTAGTCGCGGAAGGCCTGCCTGCCGTCCGCGGTCAGCAGTGTCCAGGCGATGGCCATGTCGCAGGACGGGTCGCCGACACCGCAGGTCCCGAAGTCGATGACGGCCGCCAGGTTCCCGCCGTCGAGCAAGAGGTTCCCCGGTGCGATGTCGCCGTGGAACCAGACGTCCACTCCGTCCCAGGGGGCGTCCAGCGCAGTCGTCCAGATCTCGCGGGCCAGGTCGACGTCGATGTGGCCGTCCAGTGTTGTGAGCGCGCGTTGGGCCAGCGCGTCGTAGGTGCGCAGGGTGGCGCCCCGGAACCAGTTGTGCTTGCCCGGTTGGGGGCCGTCGGCGGCGTCGACGCTCCGCAAGGCCGCCAGGAATCCGCCCAGGTCGAGGGCGAAGCGGACTGGGTCGGCAACACGGTTCGCGCTCGCGGGTTCGCCGTGGAGCCAGGCGTAGATCGACCACGGGAAGGGGTAGTCCGCGCCGGGCCGCCCTTTCGCGAGCGGCACGGGGATGGGAAGCGGCAGTCGGGCAGCGAGTATCGGAAGCCACCAATGTTCCTTGTCGACCGCCAGGGCGTACTCGGACGCGCTCGGCAGCCGCGCCACCATCGCGTCGCCGAGGTGGAAAGTGACGTTGTCCCAGCCACCGTTGGCCACGGGCCGCACCGGGAGGTCGGCCCACTGCGGGAACTGGTCGCCGACCAACCGGCGAACCTGCTCCGCCTCGACGGCGACGCGCTGGGGCGGGAGACCGAGATCCGGCGTGCTGCTCAAGGCGGACTCCTTGCCTGATAACGAAAGCTGACGGGTTGCTGACTGTGGTGTTCTGGCCAGTCGTGACATCATTCCGGTTGTCGGGAGATCAGCCCACGGCGACCACTCGCGCCCACGCCGGCGGTGTGTCCGGCACGTAGTCGGGATCATCCTCGCCCGATGGGCGCTGTCGAGGGAACAGGCCTACAACCGTCCGGACGGGCGGTCTTGCGTCGGGCCAGGGTGTCTGGCCGTCGGTCAGGGCAACGATGACGTCGGGGCGGGGACTTGTGCGCATGGCCTTGGTGAAGCCTGCTCGCAGATCCGTGCCGCCGCCACCCACCAGTGTGATCCCTTCCGCACGGCACAGCGGATGTGTGACGTGGGCGGCGGCGTCGCAGGACAGCACTGATACGAGATCACGTCGGCCGCCGACAGCGCGGACGATCGCGGCGATTTCGAGGAGCGCGCTCCCCAGTTCGATGTCGCTCACCGAGGCGGAGGTGTCGACGATCACGAAGACACGAGGCGGTCGGCGCCTCAGGCTCGGCATCACGACGCCGGGCACACCGGCTGACCTGCGCGAGGGTTTGCCGTAGGTGTAGTCCTCACTCACGCCGGGGCTGGAAACAGCCGAGCGGACCGCCGCTCCCAACAGCGCTCTCCACTGCTGTGGCGGATGGAACGCCTCCCGCGCCCACCGTTGCCAGCCCTTCGGGACGCTCCCCGGGTGGCCCGTGATGCCTTGTGCCACCCGGAACCGGACGGCATCTCGTTCCTCGGTGCTGAGCCCGTGCGCACCACCGGCTCCAAGATCCCATCCCCGCTCCAGCCCGTCGGCGCCGCTGCCGCAGTCCAGCCAGGCCAATCCGTTGGTGTACGGCCCGAGCCGGAACTGGTGCAGGTAGTCCTCCATCAGCTGCCCCTCAGGCAACCTGAGCGACTCCGGTTGGACGGCACCCTCGGGCAGGACCAATCCATCGCCGACGATGTCGTCGTTGATCTCGCAGTCCGCGGCGATGTTCATCCGCAGTCGCTCGCCCGGCCCGGTCAGTTCGTGCTTCACCGCGAACCGGTCACTGCGCCCGTGATGGTCGCGGAGCAGGTGGGAGACCTCGTGCACCCAGACCCCAGCCAGCTCCTCAAGCGGGGTGCGGTCCACGAACGCGGGCGAGACGTAGCAGCGCCAGTGCCGGTCCACGGCCATCGTAGGTACTCGCCGCGATTCGACCGTGTGCAAGGCGAACAACGCCGTCGCCAGGTACGGGCGGCTCCGAACCGCGTGCAGTCGGGCCGCGAACAGCTTCTCCTCGTCCATGCTCCCCGGCGTCATGGGCGGGCACCCGCGCCGACCGCGGTCCGTGCTCCGGCTTGGTCCGCCCGTCGCGACAGCGACACGGCCCCGGTCAGCCGCTCGATCGTCGCTGGAATCTGCCAGTCCTCGCGGCGTAGTGCGGCGAGGGTCGCCGCCGGTACGACCACCAGGTCCGGAGCGCCGGTTTCCAAGGCCAGCACCAGCAGCGACCACGCCGCGTTCCAGCGGGACTGCTCGGGTCGTTTGCGTACGGCCGCCACCACACCGTCAAGCACCGCTTGGCGCAGGTCGCCGCGCTCAGGCAGAACAGCCGCCGACGGATCGGCGAGCAGCACCTCAGGGTCCGGCAGATCCATCCGGTCCAGGCTTGCCAGTAGCTCCAGGCCAGGACCGTCTCCCACAGTGCCGCGCACCAGCATGGACAGCACTTCCCGGGAGGTGCCCGCCGCGGAGGCGAAAGCGATCAGCCGCAGTGCCATCTCCCAGCTGCGTGGTGAGGGCCAAGCGCCACCGCGGCGTTCTTCGTTCTTCGGCAGTTGGTGCACGAGTCCGGGCCGAGTGGCCAGGAGTCCGCACACCGCCCGGCGGGCGAACGCCACGGCGTCGGTCAGCCGCCCAGGGTCCAGCTGGGGCAGGGCCGCCGTCGGCCACGTCCCGCCCAGGCCGCGCACCACGACGTCGTGGTCGTATGTCCACTGCAGATGGACGAACCGGTTGGCCAACGGTGGGCTCAGCTCCCAGCCGTCGGCGGCGGAGGAGCGTGGATTGGCCGCGGCCACAATCCGGACACCCGGCGGAAGCCGCAGGGCGCCGACCCGGCGTTCAAGCACGACGCGCAGCAACGCGGCCTGGACGGCAGGCGGCGCGGTCGACAACTCGTCCAGGAACAGGAGCCCTTCGCCTGCCCGGACCAGGCGCACCGCCCAGTCGGGTGGGGCCATCGGAACCCCTTGTGTCGCCGGATCATCGCCGACCACTGGCAGACCGGAGAAGTCGGAGGGTTCGTGGACGCTGGCGATCACCGTGGTCAGCGGCAGCGCGAGAGCTTCGGCGAGTTGGTTGAGGGCCGCGGTCTTGCCGATCCCCGGCTCGCCCCACAGCAGCACGGGCAGGTCGGCGGACACGGCCAGCGTCAAGGCCTCCAACTGGTTGTCGGCACGTGGCTCGGTGGTCGTGTCGCCAAGCAGGGCAAGTAGATCGGCGGCGACGTCCAGCGGTCGGATACGGGCCGCGTCGGAAAGATTGTTCGCGGTAGGCAGAACAGCTACTGGCATCGTGGATCACCTTTGGTCAAGTCGGGGCCGGGCATCGGCCAGTGCGGGGAATGAAGCGAGGCACAGGGATCAGCGCGAGGTCGCGTGGCGTGGATGGGTCCGGACACCGCGGCGACGGGAGTTCCTGGCCAACGGAGGCGGTCCGAACCCAGCGAGTCCGGCTCGGTACAGGCCATGAGCGATCTGGCGGCGCACCGCCGTTTCCAACTCGTCGCGCAACGCGCCGCTGCGCAGGAGAACGTCCGGTCCGAGCAGACCTTCGACGGCGACGAGGGCACCGGCCGCGTCGCCGTGGTCCAGACGAGCGCGAACATCCACGAGACTTTCCGGATGCCGGTGTGCCTCGTCGATCGCTTGCAGGCACGGCAGCGCGGTACCGCCCAACGCGACCAGCAGCTCCTCGCGGCGGATCTTGTCGGGGTCGTGGTCCAGCGGGACGAGCACCCCGTTCACCACGCCGATCCGGTGCGTGGCGCCACGACACTCGACGAGGCGCGAATTCCCTGAGCTGTCTGGACTTCGTGACGCAGCGGCTGGCCGATGGCTCGGTAGGAGTGCTGAGGTGACAAGCGGGTGCAGCCGGTCAGCGTCGATCAACCCGGCATGGAGCAGCTCCAGGTCGGGTAGTACCCAGGTCGCGGCGTTAGGCAGGACCGGCCAGACACGGGCGCGGCCGCTCCGGCGAGTCGCCGTGATCGTTGGTGTGGACGGCTCACCGAGGTCCAGCACCAGCCTGCGTCGCGTATTGAGTCTCACGGTGACTACGCCGTCCGGACATCCCTCCGCGCGGAGCAGGATCGCCGCCTCAGCCACCCACCGGTGCGCGGCGCAGCCATCTCGCTCCACATACGGCCCAGCAGGAATCTGATCCACTGCGGGGTCACTGCCCGCGAGCCACTGCGCGGCCCCAACTCGCTCCCACAGCTCGCCGGTCCTGCGCACGTCCCATAGGTGGCGGTGCAGATCGAGGCGGAATCGCCGGTCGGGCCGGGGATGAGGATGGGGGTATCCGCCCGCCCGGGACGGCTCCCACAGCGCGAGGCTGATCCGCTGACCGGCATCCGCCCACGCAGGCGGCGTACGCGCCACGAGATGTATCGGGCCGTCGCCGCCAGGCAGCGGAGGGTACCGAGCCAAGGAGACAGTGAGGCCAGGTCGCAACAGGCCGTCCGGACCAATCCTCGGAAAGTGCCAGCGAAGCAGGTCAGGAGCCAGATGGCGCAGATCAGCGCGGACTTGTGCCGCGAACTGCCTGCCATGGGTGCGACCCACAGCACGCAGATTCAGATCCACGTCGACCCGCGCGGCGGCACAGGCCCCGGACCAGTCGCCCACCACCCGGCGGGCGGTCGCAGACTTGATCATCGACGGCGGCACGGCGAACTCGCGCACGTGCGCCCAGAAAAGGAGGCGAGAGTCTCCGTTCACGTTCCAGGGGTGCATCAGCACTCACCTTTTGTGAACGGAACCCCCGATCTGCGCAAGTAAGTAGTCATCGCGGTCAGCGTACCAGGGTCCACGGGCGACCCTCGTGCCGTGGGGCGGGTGGAAGTACTGCCACGCACCGGTTCTGCGACGACCTCGTGAAATTCGCTGGGTCATGAAGGCGTGGGCCGCCAGGGACTTGAACCCTGGACCCGTCGCTTTAAGAGGCGACTGCTCTGACCGGCTGAGCTAGCGACCCATGGGGGACGCTGCTTCCGCGCGTCCGTGTCCTCCCTTCTTTCACAAGCGCTGCCCGTGGAGGGATCGAACCTCCGTCTCCGCGGTCAGAACGCGGTGTCCGTGCCTGGCTGGACCAACGGGCATCGGCGTGGCTCCCGGTCCAGGGCTCGAACCTGGCCTGACGGATCCAAAGGCCGCCGTGCTGCCGACTACACCAACCGGGACGGCTGGTGCTTGTGCCCTCGGCAGGAGTCGAACCTGCACTGGCCGCGTTCTGAGCGCGGTGCCTCTACCAGTTGGGCTACGAGGGCATGTCAACCGACGCTGCCCTACCAGGACTCGAACCTGGGACCTCCCCGTTCGTAGCGGGGCGCTCTGTCCACCTGAGCTATAGGGCATTGAGTTAATGCAAGGAGCCATTGTTTGGGCGCGAATTAGGGTGCGCCAAATAAGAGAGCCGCCCTGACCGGTTTCCCGATGGGCGGCTCCCTGTCATGACGAAGTCACGTCACGGCGGGGAGCCCTGGCGGCCAAGAAGCGCCGAAAGTCGCTGCTCGGAGGTGTTGCGGCGCTGGTACAACGGGCGCGTGTCGGCGACCGCGGCGTCGGTGCGACGCTCGGTTCCCCGCTTCCACATGCTCGCCATTTCCTGCCCCTCGTCGGTGTTGATTTCATCTTGCCCGCTATTCCGGCGGGCGTCAAACATTAATTCGCGCGCCGGAAGAGCAGGTCGAAATCCTTCCGCCAGGTCTCGCCGTCTTCGGAGAACTCCCACATAGCGGTGATCGTGGCCCTGTCGGGGCTGATCGTGCCGGTGAACCGCTGGTTGAAGCCGGGCGCGGACCGCCACTGCCGCCAGACGCCGTCGGCGATGGTCATCTTGTAGACGCGGAAGACGTCGCGGGCGTCTGAGTACAACACGGTGAAGGAGTTGTCGGAGTCGTCCAGGCCGATGATCGACAACGTTGGCAGCGGCGAGTTCGCGCGCCACAGCGGATCATCCGGCGGGGTGTCGGCGTCTGAGGTCTGGCGGACGTACGCGCCATCGTCGACCCATTCGAACACCGTCCAGCCCACGCCCATCGAGCGGCCGTCGACGATGGGCTCGATGTCCCACCGGCCGATCAGCACATCGAGCTTGCGCAGTCCCGCCGCGTCTCTCGTGGACATGCCCGTGAGTCTATCTCCGGGTGGACCGCTGTCGGCTGGATGAGACGCCGTGGGCATACTCTGCGGCGTGGATGTCTTCCTTGTGGCCTTCGTGGTCTCGCTTGTCGTTGTTGGCACGTTGCTGCTGGTGGCGACCACCAGGAAGGGCACGGTTGCCACCGTCGCGATGACCAAGCGGCGGATGGTGCTGCACACTTCCGTGCCGCCGAACCTGGTGTTCGACTGGCTCGTCCGCCAGTGCCCGCCCGGGTACAAGGTCGCCGACGCCGACCCGAGTCGAGGCATCGTGATCCTGTCCTCGCCGGTGTCGCTCATCGAATACGGCTTCTTCTTTCCGGCCGTGGTCTACCCGGAGGGCCCTGGGACCCGTGTTGAGCTGGGGATCAAGTCCAAGGCCGTCCAGTACGGACCGATCGTGACCCGGGCGCACCGCAAGCTCGCGCAGGCCTTGGCCGCCCTGACCCACGGCTCCATCGAAGGCCGCTGACCAGTACGCAGTGAGGCGCGCCCTGCTGGGCAGCAGGGCGGCGCCTTCTTGCTTATGTCACGGTGAAGTTCGGGCTGGCGTCGAGCGGTGTGAAGCCGTCGTTGGCGAAGAAGCGGAAGTTGTAGGTGCCCGCGGTGTTCGGCGCGGTGAAGGTGACCGTGGCCGACGTGAGCCCGGTGGACGGCGGTAGTACCGGCCGTTCAGGTACAGCTCAGTGAGACCACCCGCGGAGTTGGCGTCGCTCGCCCGGTAGAGGCCCACCCAGTCCCGGGTGTTGCCGGGTCCGCCGGTGACGATCGCCTTGATCGTTCCGCCGCGGGGGACAGAGGTCCGGTCCGCGGTGACGGTGGGTCAGGTGGGCGGGTTGGTCGTCGTCGTGGTCGGCGCGGTCGTCGTGGTGGTGGGTACCGGCGTGGTGGTGCTGGTGGGCGGCGGACCGGTGGTGACTAGCGGCTCGTTCATCGTGACGCAGTGCGCGCCACCCCCGCCGTCGCCGTGCGGGTCGGCCGGGGTCGTGGTGGGCTGGGGTTCCTGACGTAGTCGCGGCTTGAGCTGGGTGTCGTCGCCCGCGCCGTTCAGCGCCTCATCGACGGATTTCTCGTACTTGTGTATGGAGCAGTTCGCGCCTGACTCGCACACTTTCCCGTCGCCGCCGATTGTGACGCCAATGCCGGGCGGCGGGTCCGTCACGGCGTTGCGGACTTGTTGAACTCTGGCGTTTACCGCGACTGTTCGCGGTCGGGGAAGTCCTGGACGCGGATGAGGTTCCTGCCGCGCAGCGTGTAGAACTGGCCGTTCTCGTCGACGGTCAAGTGCGGCCCGCTGTACCACTCGCCGTTGAGGCCTGCCACCACCACGGTGACCGCGAACGTCGCCGGGTCGAACCGGAACAGCGTCGTGTCCGACACCCCGTATACGACGCCGCGGCTGGTCGCCAGGGCGGCGTATTGGGGGCAGATCGACCTGATGTCGGCCGTGTGCACGATCCGCCGGGTATCGAGGTCCACAATGAACAGTCCGCCCCGACGCGAGATGCCGTAGAGGTGGTGGCCGTGCGTGGCCAGCGCGACGATGCCGTACGCCTGGCCGGGGTCGAGTCGCCAGAGTTCGGTGCCCGCGGTGGGATCGAAGGCGACCAGTGTGCCCCTCGGTCCGGTGGTGTACGGGTTGTCGCCGCCGAGGTAGGCGACGCCGTTGTGGGCTGCGACGGCGCGGACGCACTGTTGGGTGTCGACTGGGTTGACATGGCAGGTGGTTTGTCGGGTCGTGGGGTCGAATGTCCACAGTGAACCGCCGCCGCGGGTGTCGGACTGGGCTCCGACGAGCAGCCGGAGTCGGGTGTCGTCCCAGCACACGTCGAGTGGGCGGTTCTGTTCGGCGGGGAAGGTCGCGACCTGGTGCGGCGCACCGGCCGTGGGGTCGTGGGCCCAGATGCCCTGCGAGTTGTACTGCCCGGTGTACAGCACCCCACCGAGGACCAGCGCGTCCTTGGCCTCGCCGGGAGCCTGGTGAATGACAACCGAGCCCGTGTTCAGCTCGTGCCTGGCGAGGCCGCCGGTACCGCCCACGTACACCGCGCCCGCGCCCGCGGCGACGCTCATGCCGAGTTGCGGGGCCGCCGGTGCGCCCGCCTCCGCCAGATCGGTGACCACGGTCGCGCCGGTGGTGGGGTCCACCTCAGCGACAAAACCGTAGGCGGACACCGCGACCACGCGGTCGCCGTACACGTCCAGTCCCCAGACCTCGCCGAGGTCAGGGCCGGTGTAGGGCAGTGGCGTCACCTTGCCGGTGGCGGGCGAGTACACGAGCAGCCGCGAGTTGTTGTAGAAGCAGATGTCCGGCCTGAGGGCGCGGAACAGCTTGCCTGTGCTCGGAATCAGCGTGTACGACGACAGGTCGGCTACGTTCATGATCGCCGATCGGCCGGGGCCTTTCGCGCCGACGATGAGTTGGTTGCCGATCAGGCAGAGTTCGGTGACTGACGAGCCGGTCGCCAGTTCGGGTGGCAGCACCGACGTGACGGCCTGGGTGGCACGGTCGATGGCGAACAGCTTGGCCTGACTCGCGCCCGCGCCGCCGGTGATGATGCTGCCGGAGGCGTAGAACACGGTGGTGTCGGTGACCACGACCGCCTGGGAGATCGTCGCCAAGGGGTCGGGGACGACGATCTTCGTGGCCGTTCCCGTCGCGGGGTCGTACTCCCACAGCGCGGGCGGGCTCTGCCTGCTGCCGACGGCGTAGACCTTGCCGTCCCTGGCGACGGCCAGGTCGCGGACGTCGAGATCCTGGATCCGCGCCACCGCGACGGCCGGGGTGCCCGGTGTCGACAGGTCCCAGTGGAACAGGTTCGGCTGGTCCCGGTCGTCGTGGTAGAGGATGCCCGCGTAGAGGTGGCGGCCGTCGGCGTCGACGGCGATGGCTTGGACTGCCGAGCCGGGGCCGAGATCCGTGCGAGACACGACGCGGCGGGTGGGTAGGTGGAAGCCGATGACGCTGGTCGGATCGAGGTTCCGTGATCCGATGTAGACAGTGTCGTCGGAGAGAAGTCCGCTCATCAGGGAGAACTGGACGATGCCTGGCCCGAGGTCGGTCACCGTCGGGTCACGGCGACCCGGACGGGCGGCCGCCGCGGCGTCGGTGAGGGGTATCGCGGCGGCGGCGGCGGCGAGGCCTAGCCCGCCGAGCCGTACGAAATGACGTCGGTTCATCGGAGAACTGCTCTGCATTGAGCCTCCTTGGACGCGCGGGCGCGAGTCTCCTCGCGCCCGCGGACGGTCACCTCTGGGACAGATCGACGATCTCGACGAGATTGCGGCCGCGCAGCGTGTAGATGCGGCCCCGGTCGTCGTTGGTGATGTGTGGCCCGCTGTACCAGGCGCCGTTGATCTCCGGGACCACCGCGGTGACGGCGAATGTCTCCGGGTCGAACCGGAACACCGTCGTGTTGGACGCGCCGTAGACCATGCCCCGGTTCGTCACAAGGGCGGCGAAGCCGGTGCTGACCGAGCTGACGTCCGAGCGGTGGACCCGCGTGCGGGTCAACACGTCGATGACGAACAGCGCGCCGTTGCGGGACAGGCCGTAGAGGTGGTTGCCGCGCATGGCCAGCGCGGCGATGCCCTGGGACTCGCCGGTCTCGATGCGCCAGAGTTCGGTGCCCGCCACCGGGTCGAACGCGACCACTGTGCCGCGAGTGCCGGTGGCGATGGCGTTGTCACCGCCGAGGTAGGCGATCCCCCGGCCCGCGGCGACGGCGCGGACGTGCTGGATGCCGTCGATCGGGTTGGGGAAGCTCCTGGACTGGTTCGTGGCGCGGTCGTAGGTCCACAACGCCCCGCCACCCTCGGCGTCGCACTGCACCGCGACCAGCACGAGCTTGTTCACCGCGTCCCAGCATGTGTCCAGCGGGCGGTTCTGCGCGGGCGCGAAGGCGGCGACCTGGCCGATGGACTCGCCCGCGCTCGGGTCGTGCCGCCAGATCCCCTGCCCGCTGTACTGGCCGGTGTACATGACACCGCCGATGACGATCGCGTCCTTCGCCTCGCCCGGCGCCCGGAGGTTGACGACCTTGCCGGTCGTGCGGGTGTGCCGGGCGATCGCGCCGGTCCCGCCGACGTAGACGTAGCCGCCGCCCGCGGCCATCCCCATCCCCGACTGCGGGTCCGACGGCGCGCCCGCCTCACCGAGGTCGGTGACCACGGACGTCTTCGCCACCGGGTCGATCTCGGCGACGAACCCGTACGCCGAGGTCACCAGCACCTTCCCGGCCCGGCAGTCCACGCCCCAGATCTCGCCGAGGTCGGGCCCGTCGAACTCGACCGGGGCGATGGTGGCCGCCGCGGTGCGCACCATCAGGCCGGCCTCGTTGGCGAAGTAGACGTCGTCGCCCATGCCCGCGAACTTCTTCGCCGTCGTGCCGATCGACGTCGTCACCGTGTACGACGACAGGTCTCCGAGCTCCATCACGGCGACCTTGGAGGATTCGGTCGTCGCGGCCGACCCGACGACCAGGGTGTCCCCGACGATGGCCAGGTCGCGGACGCTCGGGTCGTTCTGCATCTCCGCGGGGACCATGGAGGTGAAGGTCCGGGCGGCGCGGTCGTAGGCGTACAGCGACGCCCGGCTCGTCCCGCCGCCGCCGTTGTGGGTGGTGCCCGCGCCGAAGAACACCGTCGTCCGGGTGGCGGCGACGGCGCGGGCGAGGGTCGAGTTCAGGTCGGGGACGCCGAGGTTGGCGACCTGCCCGGTGCCGGGGTCGTACTCCCAGAGCGCGGGCGCGGTCGGGCTGCCGCCGCCCACCGCGTACAGCACGCCGTCAGGTGAGACCGAGAGCGCGCGCACGTCCCGGTCGCCGATGCGGCCGATGGGCACCGCGGGTGTCTCGGGGGTGGTGAGGTCCCACCGGTGCAGGTTCGGCTGGCTGCCGCCGGACTTCTGCAGGACGCCGACGTAGAGGTAGCGGCCTGTTGGGTCGGCCGCGAGGGTCTGGATGGCGTACCCCGTGGTCAGGTCCGTCCGCGCGACCACTTTCCTGGTCGTCAGGCTGAACGCGATGACCCGCGCCGGCGCGAGGTTTCGTGAGCCGATGTAGACGGTGTCGCCGACGAGCACCGCGCTCATCAGCGAGAACTGGACCACGGCCGGTCCGAGGTCGTTGATCTCGACGTCGCCGCCGATGCGGGCCCGGGCGGCGGACGCGCCGCCCGCCGCGGTCAGGCCGAGCGCCGCCGCCAGTCCGGCGACACCGCCCGCCTGCAATACGAGCCGCCTGCTGATGGGTGAGTGCGACATGGGCTTCCTTCACTGAGCAGGGATCATCATCCGATCATCGGATGAAGTCGGAGAGTGCTGGCTGTCGGGAACGTGAGACCCGACGGGCTATCCGGTGGAGGGTTTGTGCGGGCCGGTCGACGCGCGGACGATCACCCGCGGCAGCAGCTGGATGTGCAGTTCGGCACGCCGGGAGCGGCCGCCGTGCACCTTGCGGAGCAGGAAGTCGACGGCCAGCCGACCCACGTCGGCCCGCAGCGGGGCCACGGCGGTCAGCGGGAGGTCGGCGAGCGCGGCGTATTCGTCGTCGTAGGCGACGATCGCCAGGTCGTCGGGGACGACGAGGCCCCGGTTCCTGGCGCGGTGCAGGATCTCGACCGCGGTGCTGTCGGAGTGCGCCAGCACCGCGGTGACGCCCGCGCGCTCGACCCCGTCGAGGATGTCGTCGAGGCTGTTGTGGATCTCTTCGTGGCTGAGGTGCTCGTGGCGGGGCATGTCCGTCGCCAGGCCGAGCGCGGCGACCGCGGCGTCGTAGCCGCGGGTGATCCAGTAGGCCGTCGCCGACTGGCTCGTGACCAGGGCGATGGCGCGGTGACCGAGTTCGGCGAGGTGCCGGATCGCCTGGATCGTGCCGTGCTCGTGGTCGGAGGAGACGTATTCCACCGGGTGCAGCAGGGCGGCGGGCTCGTGGGAGCGCTCCACGAAAAGCACTGGGATCGGCAGTTCGGCGATCCAGTCCATGGTCGGCGTCACCTTGGTGAGCACCTGGTCCGGGGTCAGCAGCAGGCCGTCGACCTTGGCGTCGAGCAGCCGCTGGACGTGGGTGCGGTCGTGTTCGAGGTTGTAGTCGGTGACCTCGACGACCAGTTTGACGCCGCGCACGCGCGCCGCCTGCTTGGCACCTTCGAGGATCTCCCGGAAGTACCGGGTGGTCGTCGGGATCACCATGCCGATGGTCACGGGCCGACCGGTCACCCTGGCCGGGGCCGCGTCCGCGCCGGGATCGGGCCGGTAGTCGGGCAGGACCGCGCCGCCGTACACCCGGCGCAGCTCGCCCTGTGCCTCCAGTTCGGCGAGGTCGCGGCGCACGGTGATCCCCGAGACGCCGAGCTTGACGGCCATGTCGGCGGCGCGGACGCCACCGTGCCTGCGCACCGCCATGAGGATCGCCTGGTGCCTGAGACTGACGTCCACACGCACCTCCTCGCCGCCCGGGCAGCACTCCGCCGTGGCATCACGATAACGAGGAAGGCCCGGCAGGACCGACTCGTGAGGCGGGTGGGCGGAGCATCCGGCCCGCATGGTTGACAGCCGCATCGGCCGGACGCTAGGCGGCGGGGCCGGACCCGGACAAGTTATGTCCGCCACACCGATCAGAGTTGAACACTGTCACACCCGCGATCCTGTGTGGACGGCCTTGACCTGCGCGGATGTGCTGCGAAGTTCAGGTTCGATCGGTTGGGCCCGGTCGCGTTGACCCGCCGCCGATGGCCGCTGACACTTGCCCCCATCGCCACGACCCCACGGAGAAACGACATGCGAATTCGGATGCGCGCCACGGCGCGACTGACCGCGGCGCTGGCCGCGCTGAGCCTCGCGGCCGCTTGCGGCGGCACCTCCGGGGGTGCCGCCCAGAATGGACCGACGGAGATCACCTTCTGGTCGTGGACCAAGGGATCCGCCGAGGTGGTCGACGCGTTCAACGCCGCGCACACCGACGTCAAGGTGAAGTTCGAGCAGATCCCGGCGGGCCCGTCCGGCGGGTACACGAAGTTCAGCACCGCCTTGAAGGCAGGCAACGCGCCGGACGTGATGAACATCGAGTACCCCGTGCTGCCCGACTATGTCAGCCAGGGGAACCTGGTCGATCTCACCCAGCGGGTCGCCGATGTCCGGGACCGGTTCCCGGAGCAGATCCGCTCGCTGTACGAACTCGGTGGGAAGACCTGGGCGCTGCCGATGGACATCACGCCCATGGCGTTCTACTACCGCAAGGACTTCTTCGACGCTAACGGCATCGCGGTGCCGACCACCTGGGACGAGTACCGCGCGGCGGCGGCGAAGGTGAAGCAGGTCGACCCCAAGGCGCGGATCGGCACGCTGTTCACCGACGAGCCCCAGTTCCTCGCCGCGTTCGCCTGGCAGGCGGGCGGCAAGTGGTTCGACACCTCGGGCGGCGCGTGGAACGTCTCGCTTGACGACCCCGCGACGCGCAAGGTGGCCGACTACTGGCAGGGCCTGGTCGACGACGACCTGGTGAACGTCCCGGTCGGCCCGGCCTGGAACGCATCGGTCAAGGCGGGGGAGACGGTCGGATACGTGGGCGCCTCGTGGGGTGCGCAGGTGGTGCTGCGGGCCAACCAGCCCGAGCAGGCGGGCAAGTGGGCCGCGGCCCCGGTGCCGCACTGGGGCACCCCGGCGGGCGGCATGTTCGGCGGGTCGACATTCGCGGTGAGCGCCAACAGCAAGAAGGTCGACGCCTCGGTGAAGTTCATCCGGTGGATGACCACTGACGAGAAGGCGGTCACGACCAGGATCGGCGTGGCGAAGTCCACGATGTACCCGGCGGCGACCGACCTGGTCCCAGCGGCGGCGAAGAGCTTCGACCCCGCCTTCTTCGGCGGCCAGAACGTCTACGACGTGTTCGCCGAGTCGGCGAAGACGGTCAAGCCGGGGTGGACCTGGGGGCCGGGAATGCTGTCGACCTTCTCCACGCTCAAGGACGGACTCGGCCAGCTGACCAGCGGCAGGAAGCTGTCGGACTCCATCACCGCCGCCAACCGGTCCACTGTGGACGAACTGCGCAAGCGCGGTCTGAACGTCGGGTCCTAGTCGGGGGTTCCCCCGGAGATCGAGGAGGTCGCGATGGCACGGTCATCGCAGAAGCGCACGGAGCGCGGCGCCGCCGCGATGCTGCTGGGCCCGTTCATGGTCCTGTTCGTGGCGACGCTGGTGGTGCCGATCGGGTACGCGGTCTATCTGAGCCTGTTCACCGAGCGCTCGTCCGGCCTGGGTTTCGGTGGCACCGAGACGCTGTTCGCGGGTCTCGGCAACTACCTGCACGCGCTGTCGGACCCGGCTTTCCGCGACGGCTTCTGGGTGATCGTCGGCTACCTGGTCGGCTACGTCCCGGTGATGGTCGGCGGCGCGCTGCTGCTGGCCCTGCTGCTCGACTCGACGCTCGCGCGGGCCAAGCGGTTCTTCCAGCTCACCCTGTACCTGCCGCACGCGGTCCCCGGCCTCATCGCCGCGATCATCTGGCTGTATCTGTACACCCCCGGCCTGAGTCCGGTCGTCAGCGCGATGCGCGACTCCGGCTTGTCGTGGAACTTCCTGTCCAGCGACCACGCGCTCAGCTCGGTCGTCAACATCGCGGTCTGGGAGTGGATCGGCTACAACGTGGTCATCTTCTACGCCGCGCTGCAGGCCATCCCGCGCGAGGTCATCGAGGCCGCGTCGGTCGACGGCGCGGGGGAGTTGCGCACGGCACTGAGCATCAAGCTGCCGATGATCCGCGCGGCGGTGGTGATGACCGTGATGTTCACCATCATCGGTGCGTTGCAGCTGTTCACCGAGCCGGTGATCCTCAACGGCGCCAACCCGGCGGTGAGCGCCACGTGGACCCCGAACATGTACGCCTACGACGCCGCGTTCCGGAAGTCCGACTACGGCTTGGCGGCCGCGGCATCGATCCTGCTCGCGCTCGCGGCGGCGGCACTGTCCTTTGTGGTGACCCGAGTCAGCCAGCGGAGGACGGCATGACACTGACAGTGGAGAAAACGGTCCGCGCCGAAGTGCGTGACCCGCTTCCCGCGCGGCCGAAGTGGGCGTCGAAGGTCGTGGTCAACGCCGCGCTGCTGCTGGCGACCCTCTACACGCTGCTTCCCCTGACCTGGCTGCTCGTCGCGTCGACCAGAAGTCTCGGCGGCTTGTCGGGCGACGTCTTCGACTTCTCCGAGTTCCAGTTCTTCGACAACGTCGGTGCCCTCACCAAGGCCGACGGCGGGATCTATTTGCGCTGGTACCTCAACAGCCTGCTCTACGCGGTCGTCGGCGCCGGGCTCGGCGCCCTGTTCGCGGTCGCCGCCGGGTACGCCTTCGACAAGTTCTCCTTCAAGGGCAAGGAGAAGCTGTTCGGACTCGTGCTCGTCGGGGTGCTGGTGCCCACGACCGCGCTCGCGCTGCCGCTGTACCTGCTCGCGTCGGAACTCGGTGTGGTGAACACGTTCTGGGCGGTGTTCATCCCGGTGCTGGTCAATCCGTTCGGCGTGTACCTCGCCCGGATCTTCAGCGCGAGCCAGGTGCCCGACGAGGTGCTGGAGGCCGCGCGGATGGACGGCGCGGGTGAGCTGACCACGTTCTGGTCGATCTCGCTGCGCATGCTCATGCCCGGCTTCGTGACCGTGTTCCTGTTCCAGTTCACCGCGATCTGGAACAACTTCTTCCTGCCCCTGGTGATGCTGTCCGACCGGGAGCTGTATCCGCTGAGCCTGGGCCTCTACTCCTGGCACACGATCGTGGCCGCCGAACGCGAGTACTACCCGTTGCTGATCACCGGCGCGCTGTTGGCCGTCGTACCCGTGGTCGTGGCGTTCCTGTCCCTGCAGCGTCACTGGAAGGCCGGACTCACCTCCGGCGCCGTGAAGTAGGAGAACCCGTGAGTCAGGCACGTCTCAGGACGGTCATCGCCATGAACCGCCAGGTCGCGGACAAGCTCATCGACGAGGACACCCGCGCCCGCCTGGTCGCGGTGTCCGACACCGACCCCGACCTGGTCGTCGACGACTTCACCACCCCGGCCGCGCGCCGAGCGCTCGCCGACGCCGACGTCCTCTTCACCGGGTGGGGCTGCCCGCCGGTCGACGAGCAGGTGCTGCGCGACGCGCCCAGGCTCCGCGCCGTGGTGCACGTGGCGGGGTCGGTCAAGCACCACGTGACCGACGCCTGTTGGCGCCGAGGGATCGCGGTGTCCTCGGCGGCGGCGGCAAACGCGCTGCCGGTCGCCGAGTACACCGTCGCGGCGGTGCTGATGAGCAACAAGCGCGTCCCCGCCATCGCCGACCGTTTCCGGCGGTCGCGGGTCTGGCTGGACTGGCAGGCGGAGTTCCCGTGGCTGGGCAACTACCGGCTGCGGGTGGGCGTCGTCGGCGCGTCGAAGATCGGCAGGCGGGTGATCGAACTGCTGCGCCCGTTCGACCTCGACGTGGTGGTCGCCGACCCCTATCTGGCCGCCTCGGAGGCCAAGTCGCTCGGCGTGGCGCTGACCAGCCTCGACGATCTGGTCAGCACCTCGCACGTGGTGAGCCTGCACGCCCCTGAACTCCCCGAGACCAAGCACCTGATGGACGCCCGCAGGCTGGCGCTCATGCCGACCGGCGCCACGCTGATCAACACCTCGCGCGGCTCGCTGGTCGACACCGGGGCGCTGATCACCGAACTGCGGGATGGCCGCCTGCACGCGGTGCTGGACGTCACCGACCCGGACGTCCTGCCCACCGACTCGCCGCTGTTCACCACGCCCAATCTCGTTCTCACCCCGCACATCGCGGGCTCACTCGGCAACGAGCTGAGCCGGATGACGGCACTCGCGCTCGACGAACTGGGCAGGCTCGCCCGCGGCGTGCCCCTGGCCCACCAAGTCGCGCGGGAAGTCCTCGACCGGTCCGCCTGACAACACTTTGGAGCAAACATGACCACGCTCGGCGTCATCATGAACGGTGTCACCGGCCGGATGGGCTACCGCCAGCACCTCGTCCGGTCCGTCCTGTCGATCAACGCGGAGGGCGGTGTCGCGCTCGACGACGGCCGCCGCGTCCGGCTCAAGCCCGTCCTGGTGGGGCGCGACGAGGCCAAACTCGCCGCGATGGCGGCCGAGCACGGCATCGAGAACTTCACCACCGATCTCGACAGCGTGCTGGCCGATCCGGACAACACCATCTACTTCGACGCCCAAGTGACGTCGGCGCGGGTCAAGTCGGTGCTCAAGGCCATCGAGGCGGGCAAGCACGTCTACACCGAGAAGCCGACGGCCGAGTCCGTCGCCGAGGCCGTCGCCCTCGCCGACGCCGCCGCGGCCGCGGGCGTCAAGAACGGCGTCGTGCAGGACAAGCTGTTCCTGCCCGGCCTGCTCAAGCTCAAGCGGCTCATCGACGGTGGGTTCTTCGGCCGAATCCTGTCCGTGCGTGGCGAGTTCGGCTACTGGGTGTTCGAGGGCGACTGGCAGACCGCGCAGCGGCCGTCATGGAACTACCGGGCCGAGGACGGCGGCGGCATGACGCTGGACATGTTCCCGCACTGGCAGTACGTGATCGAGAACCTGTTCGGCCGGGTGGTCTCGGTCTACACCCACGCCACCACCCACATCCCGGTGCGGATCGACGAGCGGGGGAACGACTACGAGGCCACGGCCGACGACGCGGCCTACGGGATCTTCGAGCTGGAGAGCGGAGCCGTCGCCCAGATCAACTCGTCCTGGTCGGTCCGGCTGAACCGCGACGAGCTAGTGGAGTTCCAAGTGGACGGTACGGAGGGCTCGGCGGTGGCTGGTCTGCACGGCTGCAAGGTCCAGCACCGGTCCACCACGCCCAAGCCGGTGTGGAACCCGGATCTGGCGCTCACCGACTCGTTCCGCGACGGTTGGCAGGAGGTGCCGGACAACGGCGAGTTCGCCAACGGCTTCAAGATCCAGTGGGAGATGTTCGTCCGGCACGTCATGGCCGACGCGCCGTTCCCACACGACTTCGCCGCTGGTGCGCGCGGGGTCCAGCTCGCCGAACTCGGCCTCGCGTCAGCCGCAGAGGGTCGTCGCGTCGCCGTCGAGGAGCTGACTTGCGGCTCGCGCTGAGCACGCTCGGCCTGCCGGGCGCGTCGTTGGCGGAGGCGGTCGCGCTTGCCCGACGGTTCGGCATCGAAGGGCTGGAACTCCGGCTGCACCCGGACGCCGGTGTCCACGCGGGACTGGATGGCGCGCGGCGGTCCCAAGTCGTGCGCACGCTCGGGTCGCTGGTTCCGGTGTGCCTGGCGGGATATGTGAGGATCAGCGCCCCGGGAGCGGACGGGCCAGTCGTTGACGCGCTGCGCGCCGACCTCGACCTCGCCCGCGACCTCGGGGCTCGGCACGTGCGCGTGTTCCCTGGTGGGACCGACCTCGACGCGGCCGCCCGCAGGCTGGCCGCCGTGGCTGACCACGACGTGACAGTGCTGGTCGAGACCCACGATGCCCTGCCTACCGGGATCGCCGTGGCCGAGCTGCTGGCGATGGCGCCGCGGGCGGGCGCGATCTGGGACCTGCTCCACCCGTGGCGCGCGGGCGAAGATCCCGCTGACACGCTGGCCGCGCTGGGCGATCGGATCGTGTGTGTCCAGATCAAGGACGCGGTATCGGCGACCGACACCACCCCGGTCCGGCTGGGGACCGGGGCGGTGCCGCTGAAGCAGGCCCGTGACCTGCTCCACGGATTCGACGGGTGGGTGTCCCTGGAATGGGAGCGCACCTGGTACCCGCACGTGGAACCGGTCGAGGAGATCATTCCCGGCGCGCTCTCCTGGGTCGGCTGAGCACACCTCGGGGTTACGCGTCGAGCAGGTGGTCGAACAGTTCGCGGTACTGGCGCAGGGTCTGGCGCATGTCCTCGGTCTGGCCGCCTGCCTGCTGCAGTGCCTGTCTGCGGTCGGCGAACGCCGCCTCAAGGGTGCGAAGCGCCTCGTTCACCAGGGAGTCGGCGCCGCGGACGGACTCGCCTGGGTCGTCGACGAAGGCCGACTGGACTCGCTGCCACTCGGTGCGCAGCCGGGCGGCGTCCTCGGCCGCGAGGAGGCCACCGTGTTGATCGGTGTCCATGGGCTCGGCGTAGTCGACGCCCGGGTCGGCGATGTTGGTCTCCTGCGCGGCGAACGGGTCGGTGGCGGGCTCGTCGAACGACCTGTCGCCTGCGGGCTGGTCCTCGAATCGGTCCGCCGAACTGTCGTCTGCAGGCTGGTCCTGGAATCGTTCTGGCTGCTGGGTTTCAGGGCGCTCGTTCTCAAGGCGCTGGTTCTCTGGGCGCTCGTCGGCAAAACGCTCGTCCGCAAAACGCTCGGTTTCAGGGCGCTGGTCTTCTGGGCGCTGGGTCTGAGTGCGCATGTTCTCGGTGTCGCGTCGCATCGGTGCCTCCGGTGTCAGATGGCGTTCGGGCGGTGCCCGGCCGGGCCGAGCAGGTCTTCGAACAGCGCGCGGTAGTGCACCATCGCGGCACGAAGCCGTTCGGTGGACTGCTGGCCGCGTTCGTTGTGCGTCTTCACTTCGTGCGCCGCGCGGTAGTGGTCGATCGTGGTGGAGTGCTCGACCGACAGGTCGGCGTACTGCTGTTCGTAGCCGTCGGTCGGGTAGCCCCGTTCGGCCATGAGCGCGGTGACCAGCCGGTCGGCCTCATCGACCGACGGGCCGGGACGGTCGACGAACTGCTCCTGCACCAGTGCCCACCGCTGCGCGTAGCGGTCGCGGACGCTCGCGGACAGCGGCCTGACGTCCAACTGGGAATGTCGCTTCTCGCGTTCGGCCAGTTCCTTCTCGGCCTCACGACGCGGGTGCTGACTCACGGCGCGGTCGTACTCGTCGCCGAACCGCTGACGCAGGTGGTGGCGCCGCTGCATGGCGAAGCCCACTACCGCGATCGCCGCCAGAACCACGATGGCGACGACGATAATGATGATCATGCCGGTAGACATCCGGCCTCCCTTCACAGGAAACGCCTCGGTCCTTATCGGCTACCCACACGGTGGCCCGCGAAACCGATGGGTGCTCACGTTGGGCCGTTCGGCCCAATCTCGCCGGTCGTGCCGAGTCTTGTCGCGCGATGTCCGAAACGCCCAGATCAGTGGGGTCGGCCAATCGGGTGGTTTCGTCGAATACCTCTGCCCATGGACCGCCTGGACGCGCGTCAATTGGGTCGGGCGCCGCTCGGGCGCCATTCGCTCTGGGGGAGTGGACATGGGGGCTGGCCGGTGGGTGCGCTTCGGCGTTGGCGCGATCTTGGTCGCGTTGGTGGCGGGCGGTGTCGAGGCCGCGGCTGAGGTGGTCGAGCCTGCCGCGCAGGCGCGGGCTCAGGCGGCGAAGGTCGAGTCCCGGCCGGACCTGGTCTCCGCGAGCGTCACCGCGCGGGCCCAGGGCAGCCGCGTCGAGGTCGAGGCGCTGCGCACGGAGACCGCCACGACCTGGGTGAATCCCGACGGCACGCTGACCGAGGAGGTGCACGTCGCCCCCGTGCGGTACCGCGACCACGCGGGCGCCCTGCGGGATGTGGATCTGAACTGGCGGCGCGGGCACGACGGGACGATCGCGCCGGGTGGGCACCCGCACGGCGTTCGACTCGGCAAGAAGGCCAAGAGCGACTCGGTGTTCGCCGCGGCGGGTGTCGGCGGCGACCGGCAGGTCGAGTGGATCGCCCCGTGGGCGCTGCCGGAGCCGGTGCTCGACGGCGTCAAGGCGACCTACCCCGACATCGAGCCGCAGGTCGACCTGGTGGTGAACAACCGCAGGTCCGGGTTCGAGTACGACTTCGTCGTCAAGGGCAAGCCCGCCGCCGCCCCGGTGTGGCGGATTCCGTTGCGGTTGAAGGGATTGACGCCGAAGCAGCGGCCGGACGGCGCTATCGAGTTCCGGGACGCGCGTGATCAGGTGCACTCGGTGATCCCCGTCGCGTACATGTGGGACGCCGCGGTCGACGAGCGCACCGGCGAACCGGTCAACAAGGCGACGGTGAACATCGCGGTGGAGGGGTCGACCCTCGTCATCACCCCGGATCCGGCCTGGTTCAACGATTCGCGCCGGTCCTTCCCGGTCACGGTCGACCCGACCTACGCGGTGCAGAACGCCTACCCCAACTTCGACACCTGGGTGCAGTCCGACTACGCCAGCGACCAGTCGGCGTCGGCGGAGCTGAAGCTGGGCACCTACAACGGGGGCTCGGTGAAGGCGCGGTCATTCCTCAACGTGCCGGTAGCGCCCTTCAAGGGCAAGCAGATCATCAGCGCGACGTTCTCGATCTTCGAGACGTGGTCCTACTCCTGCACGCCGTCGACGTTCATCGTGCGCAGCGCCCAGACGGCGAGCACTTCCAGCCGCTGGACATCGCAGCCACCGATAGGCAGCCAGTACGGCTCGACGTCTGTCGCGAAGGGACACGACAGCGGATGTCCCGCCGGCCGGACGTCGGTGTCGATAACGCCGTTGGTCCAGGCGTGGTCGAACGCGACCTACGCCACCGGCGGCATGGTTCTCATGGCGGCCAACGAGTCCGACTCCAACTCCTGGAAGCGTTTCCACTCCAGTGAGGGCAGCGCCGACCCCTACATCTCCTTCACCTACAACCGCGCGCCGTCGACGCCCCTCATGCCCGCGTTCAGCAGCGCCGTCCCCTATGCCGCGCCTGGTGGCTCGACGTACCTCTACACGCCGTACCTGCGTCCGTGGGTGACGTCCAAGGGCAGCGACGCCGACGGGAACACCGTCAAGTACGAGTTCGAGTTCCACACCTCGACGGCGGGTACCTCGGCCACGCTGAAGGCGACCTGTTCCAGCGCGACATACCCATCCGGGACCACGGCGGGCTGTCAGCCCGGCGTCGACCTGCCCGACAACACCGCGATCGTGGTGCGCGCCAGGACCTTCGACGGCACACTGCGCTCGGGCTGGTCGGCATGGGTGCTGGTGCGCGTCGGCGTGGCCACGCCCGCCGTCCCGACGATCACGTGTCCGTACCCGAACGGGTCGTGGACCGACACCGTGCCCGCGACGACCTTCACCTGCACCATCGCCGCGCCCGGCCCCGGATACAACGCGCCCGGCTACGTGCGGGTAACCGTCGACGGCGTCTTGCGGCCCACTAACTTCACCGGCGGGGCCCCCGGCCAGCTGAAGATCACCCCGTCGGCGGACCCGGCGATCGGCAAGGCCACCATCACCATGCCCAACACCGCGGGCCTGCACACGATCCAGGCGCAGGCCGAGACCCCGGCGGGACGGCTGTCCGGGCAGGCGACCTACTCACTCGGTTTCGGCGGCGCGACCCTCGGCAGCCCCGCGGTCACACCGAGGACCACGACCACCAGCGGTGTGCGGATCAGCGCGTCCGGGCCGCCCAAGGGCAGTTCGGCGACGCCGACCGCGTCGGTGCGCTGGCGGCTGTCCGGCTACGGCGGAGCGAGCGAGACGACCGGCTGGAACACCGCGACGAGCGCGCCCCTCACCGTCACCGACAACGGCGCCGCGGGCGTGACGGTCGCGGGTATCTGGAACTCCGCCGCGGAGACACAGGACACCCAGCTCGACGCCGACCCGGTGGCCGCGGGCGTGCAGCCGACCGCGCTCAACGACCGGGTCCCCACGCTGCTCGACGTCCAGGTCTGTCTGGTCTACGGCAGCACGACGCAGTGCACGTGGTCGCAGTCGCACACCACCGTCTTGCGCTTGCCGCACGCTTTCGGACGCGGTTTCCCCACCGCCGAGGCCGGTCCCGGGCAGGTGGCGCTGTGGACCGGTGAGTTCCACACCGAGGCGACCGACATCTCGGTCCCCGGATACACCGGCGACCTGACGCTGTCGCGGTCCCACTCGACGTTCGCGGGCGCGACGGATGTCGTCAACGGCGTGTTCGGGCCAGGCTGGACCGCCCAGCTCGACGGGATCGACGCGGGCGTGGCGGGCATGCAGCTCGTCGACAACACCCGCGGCGACGGCACGATCGCGCTGATCGACGGCGACGGCGGCACCCTGGTCTACGAGTCGCCGTCCGGCACCCGCCGCACCACCGCCACCCTGCAGGCCGGGACCTGGGTGCCAGCCGACGAGGACACCGAGATCGACGCGGGCAGGCTGACCGTGACCGGCACCGGCGCGGCGACCACCATCGCCTACACCGAGGACGACGGGACGGTGACCACCTTCGGCACCACGTCGGCCAACGCGCCGACCACGGCCGCCGCCGGACGGTTCCGGCCGACCGGCATCACCGAGCCCGCCACCCCTGGCAAGACCGCGTACATCTACGACACCGCCGGACGAGTCGTGCGCATGCTGGCGCCCAGCGCGCCGGGTGTCACGTGCCTGGACGCCCAAGGCAACTACACCGGCGCCGTCGGCTGTCGGTCCCTGCGGCTGGAGTACGGGACCAGCGGGTCCGCCGCGGGACGACTGGTCAACGCCTGGCTCGACATCTACAACCCCGAACGCGTGGGTGGCGCGGGCATGGACTCGGTCCGGGTCGCCACCTATGGCTACGACAGCTCGGGCAGGCTGGCCACGGTCACCGATCCGCGCAGCAACCTGAGCACCGCGTATGGCTACGACACGGGCAACCGCCTCGTCACGGTCACCCCGGCCGGTCGCACACCGTTCCAGATGTCCTACACCGCGAGCCCGGACGTCAAACTGAGCGCGGTCAACCGCGCTCGGCCCGCGGGTGACCCGACAGGCGGGACCGCCACGCTCGCGGCGTTCGTCTACGACGTGCCGACCTCGGGCGCGGGCCTGCCGGACCTCTCCGCGACAGCGGTGAGCAAGTGGAACCAGGCGTCGGCGCCGACCAAGGGTTTCGCGGTCTTCGGGCCAGACCACCCGGTGACCACGACGTCGCCGACCGGCATCACCGCCGCCGACTGGGAGTACGCGGATCTCCAGTACACCGACGCGAACGGCTACACCGTCGACACCGCCAAGTTCGGCGCGGGCGCGTGGCAGCTCACCGCGACCGACTATGACACCCAGGGCAACGTCGTGCGGGTGCTGGACGAACGCGCGCTGCGGCAGGTGGTCGATGACGCGCTCCCCTCGGGGGCCACAGTGGACCAATTGGCGACACTTACCGTCTATAACGCGGAGGTCAAGGTCGGCGAGACCGTCCTGACCCCGGCGGGCACCCTGGTCACGGACGCGTTCGGCCCCACGCGTTCGGCCTTGCTGCGTGATGGCACCAGGGCTTGGGTGCGTCCGCACACCCACACCGACTACGACCAGGGCGCGCCGAACAGCGGCGTCAACCCGGCATCCGCGCAGCCGTACCGGATGGAGACCACCGAGTCCACCTACGCCCACGACCCCGGAACCGGGCAGGACATCGAGGCGGTGTCACGGACGCTCACCGGGTACGCGCCGGTCGTCGCGGGCGACCCGGACGGCTGGGCGCTTGGCCTGGCTTCCACGGTCACCACCGACGCCGACCTGTCCGGGACGCCGACCCAGGGCGACATCGTCAAGACCACCCGCCACGACGCGGACGGACGGGTGATCGAGGCCCGCCAGCCGACGTCGACCGGCTCGGACGCGGGCACGACCCGCACCGCCTACTATTCGGCCACTGTGGACAGTGTCCACCCGGAGTGCGGCGGCGCGCCGCAGTGGGCGGGCCTGACCTGCAAGGTGTTCCCCGCCGCTGCGCCGACGTCGGGGCCGTCGCTGCCGACCACCGTGACGACCGGGTACAGCTACCTGCTCACACCCACGACCGTCGTCGAGACATCGGGCGCTGTCACACGCACGACCAACACGACCTACCTCATCGACGGGCGCACGAGCGCGACCGCCATGGCCGTCACCGGTCTCGCGGGGTCGACACCCAACACACGCAAGGAGACCGAGTACGACCCGGTGAGCGGCGCCGCGACGAAGACGCTCGCCCGTGCCGCCGACGGCTCGGTCGCCTCGGCGGTGACCACGGCCTACGACTCCTGGGGCCGCCAGACCACTCAGCAGACCGGCACCGATCCGGTGACCACGACCTCGTACAACGCCGCGGGCTCGGTCGCCACGGTCACCGACGCCATCGGGACGACCCGCTACACCTACGACGGCACCGACGCCGAGGGCCGGGCTGAACGCCGTGGCCTGGCCACCAAGGTCGAGGTCGTCTCCGCGGCGCGGACCTGGGTGTCGGTCGGGGCCTACGACGCCGATGGTGGGCTGGTCACCGAGAAACTGCCCGGCGGTGTGACGCGGCGGACCGAACTCGACACCGCGGGCGAACCGATCGGCCTGCGCTACACCGGCCAGGTCATCACCCGCGCCGAGGACGGCACCGAGACGGTCGATCCCGACGGCGGCTGGCTCACCTGGTCGCAGGACAACGACGTCATGGGCCGGGTCGTCCGCGAGTGGACGCCGGAGGGCAGCGCGTTCACCGGGCCGCCCGCGGGGGAGGGGCCCGACGTCGGCGACGCCGTGCCGTACGACCGCGCCTACGCCTACGACGCGGTGAGCAGGCTTGTCCAGGTGCGTGACCGCACGGCCGACACCACCGGCGTCGACGTGACCGACCCAGCGCAGGTCCCGGCGTGCGTGACCCGCACGTACGCCTTCGACGGGAACGACAACCGGCTGAGCCGCACCACGACCGCGGCGGCGGTGGACTGCGCCCCGACCGGCGGGACCGCCGTGACCCGCGCCTACGACAGCGCGGACCGCCCGGTCACCGGGGCGGGCGGTCCGCGCTGTCGTAGGCGCGGGTCACGGCGGTCCCGCCGGTCGGGGCGCAGTCCACCGCCGCCGCGGTCGTGGTGCGGCTCAGCCGGTTGTCGTTC
>DATLIA010000369.1:0-33130 GCA_035540215.1 Actinokineospora sp.
GTCGGTGACCGGGCGCGACCCGATTCGGGTCGCCGAGTTCGTCGGCCAGCGTGCGCCGGGACCTGGTCGGGTCGGCGTGGCGGACGGTGAGCGGCAACATCCCCGGCTCAGGCTGGATCAGGGGGTGGCGGACGCGGCCGGGTCGGGCGGCGGGGTCGACCCGCCCGCCGCGGGTGATCAGGCCGGCGGCGTTCGGCCGCATCGGTCCCTGGCCGGGTGGGACGCGGTCCGGGTCGTTCAGGTCGTCGGCGAGGGTGTGCCGGAACCGGGTCGGGTCGGCGTGGCGGACCGTCAGCGGCAACATCCCCGGCTCGTGCCGGATCAGCGGGTGTTGCACCCGGAGCGGTCGGGCGTGGCGGCGTACTTGCCCGGCCGGGCCGAACAGGTCCAGTTGGCCGGGGTCGAGGGCCTGCGGCGTCGTGCGGTTCGGGTCGTCCAGCTCGTCGGCCAGGGTGTGCCGGGCACTGCCCACGGTCGAAGCGCTGGTCGGGCGGCGCAACCGCATCGGCAACATCCCCGGCTGCGGATTGATCCACTTCTGGGCGCGACGGGCGCGCACGTTCCACCACGGCGCCATCTGGCCCCCGCCGCCGGACCCTGCGCGGCTCGCCGCCTGGGCGGGGCGCGGTGACCGTGGACCGGTGCCGCGGCGGGGCGTGCCACGGCCGCCCCTGAGTAGGCCGAAGGTCTTGTAGGCGATGAATCCTTTGAGGAGGGACCCGATCATGGATCGGCCACCCCCTTGGCCGCGGGCGGCCTTGAGCAGCCAGAACGGGATCTTGAACAAGATGAACATCAACGCCAGCGCGACCAGCAGGTTCACCAAGCCCGACGTGGTCGGGCCGAACAAGGTGAAACCGCCTGGAGCCAGGAAGACCCGCATCGCGGTGATCAAGGTCAGCGACTGGCAGACCTGGATGGCCAGGCACGCCCCGAAGGAGCGCCACCACCAGTTCGCGATGCCCTCGGTCTGCGGCAGCGCGTGGAACATCAACGCCAACGGGGCCCCGGCGATCAGGATCACGGTCAGGGCAACCCGGACCACGTAGGTGACCAGCAGGACGACGAGCATCCCGGCGAGGAAGATGCCGATGAAGATGATCCAGATGCCACCGTTGAGGCTGCCCATCACCAGGTTGCGCAGGGTGTCGCCGCCGGTGGAGGCGTCGACACCGCCGCCCATGATCGAGCGGGCCAGGCCGTTGGCGATCTCGATCGCGCGGGTCGCCACCCACATCGACAGCGCCCCGGCGAGGAATCCGGCCACCAGGCGCGGCGCGACCTCTTTGATGCCGTGGCGGGTCTGGACGGTCTGGTAGCCCATCACCAGGATTCCGGCGACGAGGATCAGCACCGAGTAGGAGATCAGCAGGATCTGCCACGACTGGCCCCACAGCTCCCCGATCCGGGGCAGGTCCTCGGGCATCGGGGTGGTCAGCAGCGACTTGGACAGCAGATCCAGCAGCGGGTTGAGCGCGGACTCGACGATGCCGCGGAAGAACCCATTGATCGCGTTGGTGATACAGCCGCCGATGTCGGAGATGCCGCACTCCGCGTCCCCGCTACCACCCGAGCCGGGCTGCCCTGGCGTGCTGGGAGCGGGCGCGCTGGTGGCACCGGGCTGCGGGATACAACCCACCCCGCTGCACGGGGTCGCCGTCGAACTCGGCCCGGTCGGCGAGGACTCGCAGTCGACCGGCGGGAGCGGCAATCCGGTGGCGCAGGTCGCCACGCCGGTGGGCAGCGGCGGCAGGACTGGACCGGTCGACGCTGCAGGAGGTGGCGGGGTGCCGCCGGGGACCAGGGTGCACAGCGGGTCGGTCGAGCCGGGCAGGCAGGGCTGCACGGTCGGCAGCGGCAACCCCGGCTCGGCCGCGGCGACCAGCGCCACCGGCGCCGACCCGCCGCCTGGGGACGCGGCGGCGCCCACCGCGACCGCGGCGGCGAGCAGCGCGACCAGGGCGACCACCAGCGCCCACGCCGTTCGCCGACCGCGGCGCACACCACGCGGCGCCGTGACCGTAGGCCCGACCATCACCCGGTCATCGCCGGTGTCAGTTCGGCGCACATCCGGGTCCGGTTGGCGCCGATCGGCGGTGAGGCGCTCGTGTCCGGCCCGCGTCGGGCGCGGATCGGCGGCCATCACGTGGCCCCGACAATGCCTTTGAGGACGGTCACGATCAGCGGCGCCATCGCCGCGAGGCCGTACCCGACGGCCGAGGCTTTGAACGCGGACTTGGCGCGTTCGATCTCGCCGGGATCGCCGGAGCCCATCACGTACCGGACCCCGCCGATGGACAGGAACACCGTGGCGATCGCGGCCAGGATCCCCATGATCCAGTTGCGGATGTTGGTCAAGACCTCGTCGATCGAAGTCACCAGGGCCATCACGTGGGTCTCGGCGTGCGCCGCGGACGAGGCCATGAGCAGTCCGGCCGCGACGGACACGGCGACGACCACGACGCGACGTGTCTGCTTCGGGCCGAAGCGGGACCGAATCCGCGATGCGGTGGCACGTGCCGGACGGGCGGGCGCGGGCTGCTCGCGCAGACGAGCAGGCAGGGAGATCGGCCGGGTGGTCGTGGCTGGGCGAGGCTGTGGGCGGGTGGTCAGGCGCATGGCGGCAGCTCCTGCGAAGTCGGCCGGGACGGGCTGGTGCGCGGCGAGCTGGGCGGGGCTTCCGCGCACTGCAAAAGGCCGAAATCGGAGCCGTTTTTCTGCACCGAGCGTGACGATTTCTTCGACGGACTCGTGTCGCCGTTGCGCCGCCGCCCGCTCACTGCCAGTGACAGTCCGGGTGGCTGGTCGGTGGCCGGGGCAGTCGTGGTGAGGGCGATCGAGGCGAGGACTTCCGGCAGGACGGTGTCGTCGGGATCGGTGTCGAGCGCCTCCCGGCGCAGGTGCGCAGCGAGCCGGTCCTCTGCCCGTTCCCGCGCGCTGTAGACAGTCTTGATGCGGGCCTGATGGGTGTTCGCCCAGTCAGCGACCGACACCCCTTCCAGCCGGGTGGCGCCGATCAGGTCGGCCTCGGTCCGGGTCAGGACTCCGTGGGCGACCGCCTGGGCGAGAACGAGGTCGGGGTGTCCCCACGGGGTGTGCGGCGGCGTCGAACGGAACCCGTCAGCGACCGGGCGCGGCGCGTCCAGCGACTCCTCCAACGCCGCCTGCCCGACCCGGTGGGCCGTCCACCGCAACCGGGCCATCACCCCCGGCGCAGCGACATCGACAGTCGCGAGCGCCTCGACGAACCCGGACAGCACGGCGGCGTGGATATCGGCGCGGTCACCGCGATACCGCGCGGCCAGCCACCGCGCCGTGGCGGCCAGCGCCGGTAGCGCCATCCCGACGCACGCGACAGTCCAGCTCGCCCCGTCGGTACGTGAGCGGGAGACCAGGTGCGCCCACACCGCGTCGCGGGTGGTGGGCGGGCACTGGCGGCGCAGCAGCCGGTCGCGTAGCTCGTCCAGCGGGATACGACGGTTGGGCAGACCGCGGAACCGGCGACCGTTGACTGACAACGGATCAGGCCCGGCCACCAACCAACCGAACGTGTTCCGAGCGCTGTCCAGCGGCAACCATTCGTAGCTGTCACGAGCGCGATCAGGGCCGTCTACAGGTGTGTTTGTCATGGCGAAGTCCTTGCGACGGGAAGGCGTGTAATCGACACCGCAAGCAAGCCATTCGACCGACAAGAAAAGACCACGAAAAGAACAATGATGATCTTCTTGTCACATCCGCGCGCTACTAAGGCGATTCACCATGAACGATCCAGCCCTGCAGCTCGCCCCACGACGGCCCAGGAGACGGTCGACCGGCTTTAGTAGCCGCTGAGCAGCCGTTTAAGTCCTGGTTACCAGGGTTCTTAGTAGCCGGGAGCAAGCCAAGATGGTTACGCGCAAGATCGACTGTGCCCGGCCCGAAAAATCTTGATAGATTTCCCCGGCTCACGCGTCCGCACGGAGCCGAGAATGGCAGCAAGCGCATGGCTGAGCCGCTGCGATTGAGGGCTGCGGATGGGATTGGTTTGACGTGGTGTCGCCCTGTCCGTTCCAATTTTGGAGGTGGAGAAGAAAGTCGCGGAGTCGGTGCGGAAAAACGGCCCGAAATCCGGCCTTATGAGGTGTCTGAGCGCACGACCTCGTCGCTCCCACCTCACTCAGAAGGCCAGGCCCATGACACCGACACCGCCCGAGGACACTGTGTTCGGCTCCACCGGGCCACGCGCCCAGGCCGCTGCCGTCATCCCGATGACGCCCCGCTTGGGCGGATGCCGCGCACGGCGCCGCGCCCGCCGGCCCGCCCGACAGGCGCGGCCCGCGACGGTCTGGCAGTGCGGCGGCGACGACCCGCGCGACGGCACCGCGGTGTTGTCCGGGTGGCTGCTGAACGCCATCGTCAAGATCGTCACCGGCTACAGTCGCCCCGGCGACCGGGTCCTGCTACTCGCCCCGCCACCGATCCCGTCCGGCCCGCTTCGGTGGACCCGAGTCGGCCGTGGCACCGGCCCGTACGACGGACTGCACGAGGCCGCCTGGACCGTCGCCCGGCTCGGCCGCGGCATCCAAACCTGGACCGCCCGACCCCCACACACCGACGTCGACTTCCACCCGGCCAGCGACCCGGCCGACGAACCAGCGCATCCCGCAGATCGGCGATCCGCGTCCGGACCCCGCGCCGACCACAGCCGCCAACCCGCCCGGCCCGAGCTAACCGCGGACTCCTCTACCGAACCCCTGCCTCTCAGGGCGGTTGGGGACCGCTTCGACGTGGTCATCACCACCGTCGCAATCGACCACCCCTACTGGACCCGCGACATCGACTGGGACGCCCTGCTCACCCCGCGCGGCATCACCGCGATCATCACCCACAGTGACAGTCGAGGAACCCGGTGCACACATCCGACCAGCACCTTGGTGAGCACACTGAGTGACTGCGGGTTGGGGTGGCTGGATCACGTGATCCTGCTGGAGACGCTGCCCGATCCCGATCACCAGCCAGCCGCGTCCGGGACAGGGCACCGCCGCGCGCACCACGACCTTCTGCTCTTCGCCCGCCCCGCACGAGACGGCGCACAGGTGAAGGAGGACGACGATGCCTGACCGCACGCATGCCGGGCATCCACTCCCCCGGCCCGTGGGGGAGCAACGCCCGCTCGCGTCGTCGGTGTGGGTCACCGGCCAACTCCACCCCCACGTCCAGTTCGCCGACGGCGGGTACGTCCCGGCCACCGGGCAAGACCGGCACCGCATCACCCCGGCCGTGGCCGCGCACGCGATCGCCCAGTACAGCCGGCCCGGCGGGCTGGTCGTCGACCCCGATTGCGGGGCGGGCACCGTCCTGGTCGAAGCGCTCCGCGCGGGCCGCCACACCGTCGGGGTCACCACCGACCGCCGGCATTGGGAGATCGCGCGGGCCAACCTCACCGCCGCGAAACGAGGTGGTGCGGCCACCGACGGCATGGTCCTCGACCAGTCGCCCCACACCATCGCGCGCCACCGGGGGGAACCTCTCGCTGGACTCGCGGGCCGCGTCGACCTCGTACTCACCACGACCCGGCGCACCGAGGGCGCGCACGGGCCTGGTCGGGACCTCGCCGGGGTCTTCGCCCGCGCCGTGGGCCTGCTGCACGCAGACGGGCACCTCGTCCTCGCACTGGCCCGCGCCCGGCGGCGCGGCTACCTGATCGACCTCGCCGCCGCGGCCACCGCCGCCGCCCACGGATGCGGACTCGTCCCCGTGGATCGTTGCGTCGCGCTACTGGCCGCAGTCCGAGGCGACCGCGTCATCACCCACGCCACGCTCAGCCAGCGCCGCGCCGCCGACCGCCACCAGCGCAGCACCGGTCACCCCATCGGCCTGCGCGCCCACCAAGACCTATTGGTCTTCCGACCTGCCGCTGCGAGCCACACCGCCAGCGCCCGCGCTGCGGAACCAGGTCGGCCGATCGAGACGCTCACCGCCCTCAGCCGGACTCTGCTGTGCGCGGCCTGACCGCGCTCCCCCGCGCCGCCGCCCGTCCGGACCGACAGGAGCACCGCCATGGCTGACCGCGACCAGCGTTCACGACCGCAGCTCGACCAGCCCCCGGCCAGCGGTGTCGATATGTCGGGGTGGCAGCGCCTGAGGTGGGCCATGGCCACGGCGCTGTGCGCCTCGGTCGCCGACCGCGCCCGCCGGTCGATCGAGACCGACGGTGTGCGCGCCTATCAAGGGGGACTGGCGGCCAAGGCGAAGACCGTCCTCGGCGATCTGGTTCGCGATGGCTGGTGGCTCGGCTCCCCGCCCTACGGCTACTCCCTCGACGCCGACGCCGGCGAATCTGCCCGGCGCCGACTCATCGTCGACGATGAACGCGCCGCGATCGTGCCGCTGATCTTCACCTGGCATGTGGTCTTCGGCCGCGGCGCCAGCGCGATCACCACTCGTCTGGCGTCGGACCCGACCGCCTACCCGCCGCCGATCGACCACTCCACCGACCGAACCCGCCGGTGGACCACCGCGCGGGTCGAGACCATCCTGGCCAACCCCGCCTACCTCGGCCACACCGTCCGAGGCCGCACCCACCACGGCCGCCACGTCCACCCAAAGCGGTGGATCTGGTCGGCCCACCCCAGCCACCCCGCCCTGGTGCGCCCGGAGATGTTCTGGACCGTCTACCGCCGCGCCCACCCCGACGAATACGGCGACATAGCCGCCAATCGTGGTCCGAACACCGTTACCGGGATCGCGGCATGAATAAGGGGGACACGCGCATGACACCCATTCCATTCTGGGACGCCGAGGCGGTCACGTTGTATTCCGGCGACGCCACCGACGTCCTTTCCGGGTTGCCGGATTCGTCCGTAGATTGCGTCGTGACCAGCCCGCCGTATTACGGTTTGCGCGACTACGGCACCGGCCGCTGGGTCGGCGGCGACCCCGCCTGCCGCCACACCGCCCAACTCCGCGCCCTCTCGACCTCGTCGGCGTCCACCGACGCGTCGACCGATCCGAGCGCGGAGAGCTCACCGCGCTGTGGTCGCTGCAGCGCCGTGCGGGAAGATCGACAGCACGGCCTGGAAGCCACCCCTGAGGACTACATCGAGCGCATGCGCGGCGTGTTCGCGCAGCTACATCGCATTCTGGTGGCGGACGGGACGGTGTGGCTGAATCTGGGCGACTCCTTCAGCGCCGAACCACCCGGCCGCACCCGCGACCCGATGGCCAACAGCACCCTGCACGGCGCCGCTGCCGCCGCGACGCTGCGGGACTCTGTGCGCGACGCGGGCGTCGACCGCACCGCGGCGCTGCCCCGCAAGAACCTGCTTGGCATGCCCTGGCGGACCGCGTTCGCGCTGCAGGCCGACGGGTGGATCATCCGCAACGCCATCGTGTGGCACAAACCGAACGCCATGCCGGAATCAGTCGCCGACAGGCTGTCCGCCCGATACGAGATACTGTTCCTACTCGTCAAGCAACGCAAATACTATTTCGATCTTGACGCGATCCGCGTCCCCCTCGCCCGACCCGATGCCGTGGGCCAGAACATCGTGGTCGGCGGGGTCAACAAAGGGCGCCACGCCGGGATCGGCGCGACCGCGCGGCGACGGGGAAACACAACGCCCGGCAAATACAGCGCCAATCCCGACGGGTCGGTATGGCGCGGTGCGGCACTCGCTCCGACCGGCACCCAGCACGACGCGCGACATCCGCAGGGCAAGAATCCCGGCGACGTGTGGTCGATATCCACCCGACCGCTACGTGAAGCGCATTTCGCCGCGTTCCCGGTGGATATTCCGCTGCGCTGTATCGCCGCGGGGTGCCCGCCGGAAGGAATCGTGCTCGACCCGTTCAGCGGCGCCGCCACCACCGGACTCGCCGCGCGCCAACTCGGCCGCGCCTATGTCGGAATCGATCTGAACCCCGAATTCCACGCCATCGGCCTACGCCGTCTCGGCCTGAGTACCGACGACGGAGATGGCAGGGCGGCGGCATGAACACGATTGTGGAGCCCTCGATCCTGCGTGGCGATGCCCGCGCGCTTCCGCTGGCCGACAACAGCGTCGACCTGGTCGTGACCTCGCCGCCCTACTTCGGGCTTCGCTCCTATCAAGACGGTGGACGCCACTACGCCGGGCAACTCGGCGCCGAGGCGACACCCGGCGAGTACATCGAGTCCTTGCTGGCCTGCACCCGCGAGATGATCCGCGTGCTCACGCCGTCCGGTTCGCTGTTCATCAACCTCGGCGACAAATACACCGGCACCGGACGCCGCAGCCACGCCAGGGAATCGCTCCCCAACCCGGGAGTGACCCGCGCGGCGCCGCGTCCTCCGAGGGATCGGTACCGGCATGTGGTCAGGGACATCGCCCCGGCGAAGTCGTTGATGGGTATCCCGTGGCGGTATGCGCTGCGCTGTATCGACGAACTCGGACTGATCCTGCGCGCGGAGATCATCTGGTCCAAACCCAACGGCATGCCCGAATCCGTGCGCGATCGGGTGCGCCGCAGCCACGAAACCTGGTTCCATTTCACCCTGCAACCGCGCTACTACAGCGCCGTCGACGAACTCCGCAAGCCGCACGCGCCGTCCTCGCTCGCGCGTGCGACCCGCGCCTACCACGCCGGAGACCGACTCACCCCCGGATCGTCGAATACCCTGAACCCGACGCAGTTCTGCAATCCGGCTGGGCGGCTGCCCGGATCGGTGTGGGAAATCGCCCCCCACGCGCTGCGAGTGCCGGCAGAACTGGGTGTCGACCATTTCGCGTCGTTCCCGATGGAATGGCCGCGGCGACTGATCCTCGGCTGGTCCCCGCACGCGGTGTGTACCCGCTGCGGGCAGGGCAGGCGCCGAGTCCCGACCGGATTCGGGTTGGACATGAGCCGCCAACAGACTCGTCGCGCAATAGAGCTCGCCGAGCAGGCCAGCCTGTGCCCGCGGCACGTGAACGCGCTGCGGTCGGTCGGCCTGTCCGATACCTGCCGCGGCGCCGCGATCCAGACCGGTGCGGGCAACAACGCCGCCGACACCCTCCGCCTGGCCGCCCACGCCCGACACGTTCTCGGCGGCTACGCCCGCGAGTTCCTCCAGCGCCACCCCACCGACTACGCCGACGCCTGCAACTGCGCGGACACCACCGCCCCGACCCGGCCCGCCGTGGTGCTCGACCCGTTCGGCGGCACCAGAACCACCGCCCTGGTCGCCTCCGTTCACGGCCGCCTCGGCATCTCTCTCGACGCCAGCGCCGACTACTGCCGCCTCGCGACCTGGCGCGTCCACGACCCCCGTCAACGTGCCCGCGCGCTCGGCGACGGCCCCCGCAACAGTGCCGGCCAGGTGCACGGCGACCAGGTGGACGACCAGCAGCGGACCGGACGGCGGCACATCGCATGAGCGCCGACTCGGACCGCAACGAGGCCGGGATGGGCAGTCCTGGGCTGGAACAACTGAGTGGTTCTGAAGCGGTGCAGTTGATTGTCGGCGACGCGCGGTCCACGCTGCGGACCCTGCCCGACAGCTCGGTGGACTGCGTCGTAACGTCACCGCCCTATTGGGGATTGCGTGACTACCGTCTGCCGGGCCAATACGGCGGTGAATCCACAGTGGACGGCTACGTGCAGGTGTTGGCGGGACTGTTCGACGAACTCGGCCGCGTCCTCACCGACACGGGCACGGTGTGGCTAAACCTGGGCGACACCTATGGCGGTTCGTGGGGCAACTACATCGCCCCCGGCTCCACCAGCATCACCGCGACAGTTCGGGCCAGCATGAGCCAGGGAACAGGTCGACCCCCGCAATCATCGAGCCGCCGCAAGGATCTGCTCGGTGTTCCGTGGCGGGTGGCACTGGCACTGGCGGCGCGCGGGTGGTCGCTGCAGGAAACGATCGTGTGGGCCAAACCCAACGCCCGACCGGAAAGCGTCACCGACCGGCTCGCACAACGCTACGAAACGGTGTTCCTCCTGACGCGCAGCGCCGACTCGCGCAACCCGGACAACGACTCCGCTTGTGGCCCGGATCGCGACGCAAGTGCAGTGTGGACCATTGCGCCCGACCGCGGGCGGCAGGGGCACATCGCCGCCGGGCCGGTCGCGTTGGCGCGGCGGTGTATCGGCCTTGGGTGTCCGCCCGGGGGGCTGGTGCTTGATCCGTTCTCCGGCAGCGGCACCACCGGCGTTGCCGCCCGGCTGCTGGGTCGGCGATACATCGGGATCGACCTGGATCCAGCCTGCCACGACATAGCCCACCGCCGCCTTGCCGACATCGAGGGGTCGCGATGACCGCCCGCGAGTGGTCGGTGCTGACCTTCAACGACATCGCGGCGTTGCCAGTCACGGTCGATTTGCTGACAACCGCCCGAGCATTGGGCGTGGGCCGCACGACCGCGTATGCGATGGCCAGGGCGGGCACGTTTCCGTGTCCGGTGATCCGGGTCGGCGGGGCCTACCGCGTGCCGACCGCCGGATTGCTGCGACTGCTGGGCCTGGTGCCCCACCACGACGCAGCCTGACCACATCCTCGGAGTGTGGCGTGGGAGGCGCATCTCAACACTCGGGCGTGTCGCGTTCTCGGGCTTCCCCGAGACAGGTCGGCAGCGCGAGCATCGCGTGCGTGACTACCACACACAACAACAGAAGGGGAGGTGACGGCGATGGCATCAGCACCAGGTTCGGTGTCCCGGCGGTGTTCCTGCCGCGGTGAGGACGGCAAGGAATTTGGGTCGGAGTGCCCGAAGCTCAAACGTAGCAGCCACGGCCAGTGGTTCTGGCGCATCGAGCTCCCCGCCGACGCAGCAGGCAACCGCCGACCACGCAGGCGGGCCGGGTTCGCCACGGCCACCGCCGCACAAACCGAACTCGACCACGTCCGCGCCCTGTTGGCCATCCCCAAGCCCGACGCCGTCGACGCGCTGCGCCGGGTAGGCGACGCGATCGCCACGGCGATCGCGGCCAAACTGAAGCTGCCGGAGATGGAGACGATCCGCCAACTCCTGCGAGCCGACCTCCCGGTCCTGACCCACCCCACCCTGGGCGAGTGGCTGACCGGGTGGTTGCCGCAGAAGAAGAGCCTGTCCCGCAACGCCCGCCGCAGCTACGAATCCCACATCCGGCTCTACCTCACCCCATACCTGGGCACGCTGCGGATCAACGAGATCCGCGTCGCCCACGTGTCCGACATGTTCGACGCCATCGTCGAACACAACGACGAGATCGCCCTCGCGCGGGAGAGCGGCGACGTCGAGCGGATCGCGGCGGTCAAGTATCAGCGGCCGGTCGGGCCGTCTTCGATGCAGCGCATCCGGGAAACCCTGCGCGCGTCGCTCAACGACGCCATCCGCCAGGAGTTGATCGCGTTCAACGCGGCGAAGTGGGTAGAGATGCCGCCCGCCGCGCGACCCAAGCCGATCGTGTGGACGCCCGAGCGGATCGAACGATGGCGCGAAACCGGTGAGATCCCCTCCCCGGTGATGGTGTGGACACCCGACCTCACCGGACTGTTCCTCGACCACATCCACCACCACCGGCTCTACGCCCTGTTCCACCTCATCGCCTACGCCGGACTCCGCCGCGGCGAAGGCTGCGGCCTGCGCAAGGTCGACACCAACCTGCGGGCGGGCACCATCGACGTGCTCAACCAACTCGTCCAATACGGGTGGGAAACCGGCCACGCCACACCCAAGACCGATGAATCCGCCGCCACCGTCGTCCTCGACCACGACACCGTCGCCGTGCTCGACGCGCACCTGGACCAGCAGCGGGCCGACAAGCTCGCCGCGGGCGACACCTGGATCGAGTCCGGCTTGGTGTTCACCGAACCGGACGGCAGCCCGCTGCACCCCGCGGACATCACCGAGCTATTCCAGTTCCTCGCCCGACAAGCCGGGCTGCCACCCATCCGACTTCACGACCTACGCCACGGGGCAGCCACCAACATGCTCGCCGCCGGAGTCGACATGAAAATCGTGCAAGCCACACTCCGGCACGCATCCATCACCACGACCAGCAACCTCTACACCAGCGTCCTGACCACAGTCGCCCGCGAAGCCGCCGAAAAGACCCGAATGATCATCCCTCGGGCCTCGACGCGTCTTCTCGGGCTCCCCTCGGGCTCGCAGGAGACCACAATGGACAGTCAAATACCCGAAGAAGTTTCACCAGAAACGACAAATCCCCAGGTCAACAACAAAGTTGACCTAGGGATTTGTAGTGCGCCGCCAGGGACTCGAACCCCGAACCCGCTGGTTAAGAGCCAGCTGCTCTGCCAGTTGAGCTAGCGACGCTCGCCAGGACCGCTGTCCTGCTGACGGGGGAAAAGTTAGCACAGGGTGTCCGCGCGGAAGAAATCGGGGGGTCAGGTCACGGGTTGACCGGCCAGAGCACCAGCGGCCGGACGCGTCGGGCACACTTGTCGGACGGGTCGGGGTGTGTGCGTGAGCAGGGATGGAAGGTCCAATGGCCAGGGGTGGTCGAGCGCGAGTAGAGATCGCGGTCGTGGCGGTTCTCGCGCTGGGTGGGTGCACCGCTGAGGTGCCCCAGGGAAGCGGTGCGACTTCGACCACCGCCAGTTCGACGGTGACCGGGTCATCGACGGTGACCGGGCCGCCGTTGGCGCTGGCGCTGACGCCCGCCGACAAGGCGGTCGACGTGGCCCCTGGGGAGCCGTTGAGCATCGCGGCGACCGGCGGGAAGGTGACCGAGGTCGTGGTCACCGGGGCCGACGGGAAGCCCGTCGCGGGAGCGCTTGGGACCGACGGCAGCACGTGGAAGGCCACGGAGGGTCTCGGCTACGGCAAGACCTACACGGCCACCGCGACCGCCAAAGACACCAAGGGCAAGACCGCGACATCCGCATCGACGTTCACCACGGCCAAGCCGAAGCGGCAGATCTCGGTGCAGATGAACCCGCTCGACGGGGACAAGGTCGGGGTCGGGCAGCCGCTGGCGTTCTATTTCGACTCGTCGATCGGGGACAAGGCGGCCGTCGAGAAAGCGATTGAGGTCACTTCGGCGCCGGTGGTCGAGGGTGCGTTCTATTGGTTCAGTGACCGCGAGGTGCACTGGCGGCCGCAGCAGTACTGGCCGACGGGAACGACCATCACCATCAACGCCGGGATCTATGGGCGGCACTTCGGCAATGGCGTGTTCGGAAAGCAGGACCGCAAAGCCACGGTGACCGTCGGCGACGCGGTTCTCGCGGTGGCCGACGGCGTGACCCACCAGATGACGGTGACGGTCAACGGGGCGGTCGCGCGCACCATTCCGATCTCGATGGGCAAGAAGGCCCACGAGACGCCGGTCGGCACCTATGTCGTGATGAGCGAGCACACCAACTACACGATGGACTCCTCCACCTACGGCGTCCCGGTGGACGACCCGCGCGGGTACCGGACGAAGGTGGCCGTGGCCAGTCGGATGTCCAACAGCGGGATCTTCTTCCACTCCGCGCCGTGGTCGGTTCGGGATCAGGGGCAGCGCAACGTCAGCCACGGGTGCATCAACATGTCGACCGAGAACGCGGCCTGGCTGCAGAGCATCTCGGTCAAGGGTGACGTGATCACGGTGCAGAACACCGGCGGACCGGTGCTGGAGCCGACCGACGGGCTCAGTGTGTGGCAGATCCCGTGGGAGACCTGGAAGCTCGGCGGCAAGCGCTAAGCGCTGACCACCCGGACCACGGCGCCGAACCCACGGAACATCCGGAAATCGGGCGACAAGCTAAGCGCTGACCACCCGGACCTTGTCCTGGCCCACGGTCACGATGTCGCCGGGGTGGACCTGCCTGCCGCGGCGGATCTCCAGCTCCCCGTTGACGGCGACCTCGTCGGCGTCGAGCAGGTCCTTGGCGTGGGTGCCGTCCTCGGCGATGCCCGCCAGCTTCAGCAGCTGGCCGAGCCTGATCATGTCGTCCCGGATCTCGATGTCACGCATCCGCCAATCATCGCGCGGACAGGACGGTGCCCCCACCCGGGGCGGGTGGGGGCACCGTTCACCTAAGGGCTAGAGCGCGCCCGTGTACTGCTGGATCCAGCTGCGGTGGGCCGGGACGTCGGTGTAGATCGACGGAGCGACCGCGCAGGTCGAGCCGCCACCGGAGCGGCTGGTGGCGCCGATCAGTTCCCAGACACCGTTGACGGTCTTGATCTCCGGGCCACCGGAGTCGCCGTAGCAGGCGCCCTTGTTGTTACCTGGGTTGTCGGTGCAGATCTCGATCGAGCCGCTGATGCCGCCGCACTCGTTGTCGGCCACGATCGACGTGTCGAGCTGCTGCAGGGTGATCGGCGCGCCGCAGCCGCCGGGCTGGGGGCAGGTCTGGCCCCACCCGATGATGCGGGTGCGGGTGCCGACGGCGCCCGACGACGCCGAGATGCGGACCGGCGCCTGGGTAACACTGGTGCTGAGCTGCACCAGGGCGATGTCGTACGGCCCCCGGTAGCTCGGGTGCACGATGATCCGCGACGCGCGGGCGACGGTGCCGCCGCTGGTGCGGTTGGTGGTGCCGATGCGCGCCTGGACGCTCGACGGCGACTTGCCCTGGACACAGTGGGCTGCGGTGACGACCCAGTTGGCCTTGATCAGCGAACCACCGCAGAAGTGGCCGCCGCTGGTGCTCTGCAGGGAGACCATGAAGCTGTACGTCTGCGTGGCGTTGCCGCCACCGACGATCATCGGGCTCATGTCCGGTCCCGGGTCGGGCGCCGCGGCCGCGGCCGCGGGGGCCACGACCGCCGCGGCGACCGCGGCGAGTCCGACGATCAGGCTCCTGATCCTCATGTCGATCTCCTTCCACCGCCAAGCCCTCGCATGGCGGATAGAAGGAAACTAAGTGCCAACAATTGATGTGAATAGCCAACTGGCAACGTCACCAGTTACCACCAGCGACATTTCGTCACGCGTTCGGCAGCTTGGGCCACGCCAGTGCGGCCATTCTTCGTGCCGGAACGCATGGATCCTGGCCGGTCATGGTCGCGTAGGTGGACAGCGTGACCGTCTCCCGAATGCCGGGCGCGCGTTCGATGTGACCGGTGACCAGTTCGCAGCCAGGGGTGTCGCCGTCGTTGCTGGTCGCGGCGAAGGTAGGCCTGCCCGCCAGCGACTCCTGGACGTACTCCGGCGGCAGCGGCCACGGCTCGACATCGACCCGCAGGCTCACCGGGCCCCACTCGCAGGAGTGCTTGATCGAACTCGACGTGCTGTAGACGCTCACTCCCGGGTATTGCCCGCCGACCTGCTGGGCGTTGAGCAGGGTGCACGGGTCGACGCGACCCAACGACGTTGCGGGCAGGTCCACGTGTTCGACCTTGTCCTCGGCGATCATCTTCGCGCCTGCCTTGACGGCCACGTCGGCGATCGCGCACAGCTTGGCTTTGTCGACGTCGACCGACCACGCCGTGAACGTAAGGACGGCCTTGGCGCCGGGGCCGACGATCGAGTTCGCGCACCCGCGACCGTCGACGTCTTCGTGCTCGACCAGCCGCAACGGGTCCGGCAGCCAGTCCCGCCGCTTCGCCGTGACGCCGCCCACGGCGGAGTCCGATCGAGTGAGGTCGGCGATGACCTGCACGTCCTTGCTGTCGACCTCCGCGAACAGAACGCAGTAGTCGAAGGAGTCGGCGGTGATGTTCCGGTGTCGCGCCACCTCGCCGACCGCCTTGCGGTCGAGCAGGCCGCACAGATCGACGGTTACACACTCATGCGAGCCGCAGGCGAGCGAACCCACCTATGGACCCGGGGCACGGCTGGAACGTTCGAGTACGCACCGTGGGCGACAACGCGATTGGTTACATACCTCGATGGCGCGAAGCGCCGAGCCACGCTGGGGCAGGCCTGCTGATCGCACCGTGGGCGACAAGCCCATTGGTTACATACTCCGATGCGATGGCGAAGCCAAGCGGGCCACCGCGCTACGGATCCGGGGCACGGCTGGAACGTTCCGTACCGCCCCGTGGGGGTCCGGGGGGTCGCCCCCCGGGACAAAAAGAACCCGGCCTGTCTGCGCTTTCCGCAGACAGGCCGGGCCCACCGGGTGAGTGACGGGACTTGAACCCGCGGCATCCTGGACCACAACCAGGTGCTCTACCAGCTGAGCTACACCCACCATGCGCACCGGCTGGCCGGTGCTGGAACATCGTAGCGTGCCACCTCGGTCGTACTGAAACCGGTTAGGACTCTGGGGCTCCGAGCACCCGGTCGGCGACGGCTTTCGCCTCGTCAGAGGTGGGGCCGGGCTGCGGGACGAACGCGGTGCCGCGGTAGTAGCGCAGCTCGCGGATCGACTCCTTGATGTCGGCGAGGGCGCGGTGGGCCAGGCCCTTGTCGGGCTGCGCGTAGTAAATGCGCGGGTACCAGCGCCTGCAGAGTTCCTTGATCGACGACACGTCGACCATCCGGTAGTGCAGGTGGTTGTCGAGCTCGGTCATGTCGCGGGCGATGAAGCCGCGGTCGGTGGCGATCGAGTTGCCGCACAGCGGCGCGGTGCGCGCCTCGGGGACGTAGCCGCGGATGTACTCCAGCACCTGGCGCTCGGCCTCGGCCAGAGTCAGGGTGCTGGCGCGGACCTCCTCGGTCAGCCCGGAGCGCGCGTGCATGTCGCGTACGACGTCGGGCATGCCGTCGAGGGTGGTGTCGTCGGCGTGGATGACAAGATCCACGCCGGGGCCGAGCACGTTCAGCTCCGAGTCGGTGACCAGGGCCGCGATCTCGATGAGGGCGTCTTTGCCCAGGTCGAGGCCGGTCATCTCGCAGTCGATCCACACCAGTCGATCCGTCACCAGGGGAGCTTAGCCCGACACGCCGGACAGGCCGACGCGCGCCGCACGGGCCGGTCTCGGGTGGCGCGGCCCACTAGGCTGCCGCATGGTTCTGACCGCTTGTGTCGAGGGAGGCCACGTGCCTGAGCAGCAGAGTCCGGCCCAGGAGATCGCCGCGGGCTACGCGACGTCGGGCGGCGCGATCGAGCTGGGGTCGATCGTCGTCGACGGCCAGGTCGACGCGGGTGCCCACGTGCGCATTCCCCTGGCGATGATGAACCGCCACGGGCTTGTCGCGGGCGCGACCGGTACCGGCAAGACCAAGACGCTGCAGGGCATCGCGGGCCAGCTGTCGAACGCGGGCGTGCCGGTGGTCATGGCCGACGTGAAGGGCGACCTGTCCGGCCTCACCCGCCAGGGCGAGTCCAACGACAAGATCACCGCCCGGGCCGCCGACACCGGCGACGACTGGACGCCGACGTCCTACCCGGTGCAGTTCCTCTCGCTGGGCACGAGCGGCATCGGCGTGCCGGTGCGGGCGACGATCAGCGGCTTCGGCCCGATCCTGCTGTCGAAGGTCCTCGGCCTCAACGACACCCAGGAGTCGACGCTCGGCCTGATCTTCCACTGGGCCGACTCCAAGGGCTTGCCCCTGCTCGACACCAAGGACCTGCGCGCGGTCATCACGCACCTGACCAGCGACGATGGCAAGGCCGACCTGCAGGGCATCGGCGGAGTGTCCTCGGCGACGGCGGGCGTCATCCTGCGCGCACTGTCCAACTTGGACGCCCAGGGCGGCGACGAGTTCTTCGGCGAGCCCGAGCTCGCGGTGACGGACCTGATCCGCCAGACCGACGGCAAGGGCGTCATCAGCCTGCTGGAGCTGGGCAACCTGCAGGGCAAGCCCGCCCTGTTCTCGACCTTCCTGATGTGGCTGCTCGCCGAGCTGTTCGAGGAGCTGCCCGAGGAAGGCGACCTCGACGCCCCGAAGCTGGTCTTCTTCTTCGACGAGGCACACCTGCTCTTCCACGACGCGTCCAAGGCGTTCCTTGACCGGATCGAGCAGACGGTCAAGCTCATCCGGTCCAAGGGTGTCGGCGTGTTCTTCTGCACGCAGCTCCCGACCGACGTGCCCAACGCCGTGCTGTCGCAGCTCGGCGCGCGCGTCCAGCACGCGCTGCGCGCGTTCACCCCGGACGACCAGAAGGCACTGTCGCAGACGGTCAAGACCTACCCGACCACCCCGCACTACGAGCTGGACAAGGCGCTGACGTCGCTGGGCATCGGCGAGGCGATCGTCACCGTCCTCAGCGAGAAGGGCGCCCCGACCCCGGTGGCGTGGACCAGGCTGCGCGCGCCGCGGTCGCTGATGGACACCATCGGCGACGACGCGATCAAGCAGGCCGCGGCGGCGTCGGAGCTGCACGGCAAGTACAGCGAGACGGTCGACCGCGAGTCGGCCTACGAGAAGATGGCCCAGAAGATGGCTCCGCCCGCCGAGCAGGCTCCGGCCGATGAGCGGGCCCCGGAGCAGCGGCGGGAGCAGGAGGAGCCCGGCTTCTTCGAGAAGGTCATGGGCAACAGCGCGGTCAAGTCGTTCCTGCGGTCGGCCGCCAGCGCGCTCGGGCGGGAGATCACACGGGGGGTCTTCGGCACCCGCAAGCGCTGAGGTGTGGCGCCGACGGCGCTGATGGATCACGCTTGAGGCATGGGTAAGGATGTCGAGTCGACTGAGTTCACCCGCGCCGACCGCCAGCGGTTCCGGCAGAAGGTCCGCCGCTGTCTGGACGTGTTCGCCCAGATGCTGGCCGAGTCGCGGTTCGAGTCCGACCGGCCGATGGCCGGGCTGGAGATCGAGCTGAACCTGGTCGACGACGCGGGCGATCCGTCCATGCGCAACGCCGAGGTCCTCGCGGCGATCTCCGACCCGGCGTTCCAGACCGAGCTGGGCCAGTTCAACATCGAGATCAACCTGCCGCCGCAGCCGCTGAAGCCCAACGGCCTCGCCGCGTTCGAGGACATGGTCCGCGCCGACCTCAACGAGGCCGAGGCCAAGGCCAACCGGGTCAACTCGCATATCGTGATGGTCGGCATCCTGCCGACGCTGCGCGGCGTGCACGTCTCAGAGGACACGCTGTCGGCCAACCCGCGCTACAAGCTGCTCAACGAACAGGTCTTCGCCGCCCGGGGTGAGGACCTGGAGATCGACATCACCGGGCCGGAGCGGCTGGTCACCACGGCCGACTCGATCGCCCCCGAGAGCGCGTGCACCAGCGTGCAGTACCACCTGCAGGTGGCGCCGGAGGAGTTCGCGAAGTTCTGGAACGCCAGCCAGGTGGTCGCGTCGATCCAGCTCGCGATGGGCGCCAACGCGCCGTACCTGTACGGCAAGCAGCTGTGGGCCGAGACCCGGATCGCGCTGTTCGAGCAGGCGACGGACACGCGTCCGGACGAACTCAAGGCGCAGGGCGTGCGGCCCAGGGTGTGGTTCGGCGACCGGTGGATCACGTCGATCTTCGACCTGTTCGAGGAGAACGTGCAGTACTACCCCGCGCTGCTGCCGCTGACCGATGAGGAGGACCCGGCCGAGGTCCTCGCCCGCGGTGACACCCCGGAGCTGCACGAGCTGCGGCTGCACAACGGCACGATCTACCGCTGGAACCGCCCGATCTACGACGTCGTGCACGGCCGCCCGCACCTGCGGGTGGAGAACCGGGTCCTGCCCGCCGGGCCGTCGGTCGTGGATGTGATGGCCAACGGCGCGCTCTACTTCGGCCTGGTCCGCGCGTTGGCCGACCAGGATCGTCCACTGTGGACGCAGATGAGCTTCTCGGCCGCCGAGGACAACTTCCACGCGGCGGCTCGGGCCGGGATCGAGTCGCGGGTGTACTGGCCTGGGGTGGGTGAGGTCCCGGCGGCCGAACTCGTGCTGCGGCGGCTGCTGCCGATGGCGCATGACGGGCTGGACTCGTGGGGCGTGTCGGCGGCCGACCGGGACCGGCTGCTCGGGGTGATCGAGCAGCGCTGCATCACCGGCCGCAACGGCGCGACCTGGCAGGTGGACACGGTGCGGAGCCTGGAGGAGAACACCTCGGTGAACCGGGAACAGGCCTTGCGCGAGATGACGCGGCGGTACGCGAAGTTCATGCACAGCAACGAACCCGTCCACACCTGGCCGGTCTCCTAGCGACCGAACCAACCCCAACGCCGTCTGCGGCGGGCAGCGGCCAAGCTGACGCGGCTCGCGAGGGTGTGTGGGTGGTCGTGGCCCAGCACGCGAACCCTGGCGTCGAACGTGCGCTGGTGCAATGGCCACCGCCTCACGGACGCGCCCGAGCCCAAGCAAGACGAGATTGCCTTGGGTGAGCAGCGTGTCCGGGCGCTCGGCGCCGAGCACCCGAGCGCGGGTGCAGCAGCCCGGCCCCGCCTGGTCTGACCCAGCCCCGATACGCCGCGACCGGCTCGCCCTCGATGCTGACCGCGCTCGGCCGGTCGATGTTGTCCAGCACCAGGACCCACCGGCCAGCGCTCGACAGGTGCCGCCAGACCAGGTCGGGCATGCTCGCACCGGACGTCTGCGCCGCGCTCACCGCCGCCGTGGACAGGCCGAGGCTGACGGCTACCTCGATCATCTGGGCGGCCAGCGACTCCTCGTCGCGCCAACGGATCCAGAAGACGGCGTTACCCCGCTGCTCGGCGTGCTCGGCCACGATGCCCGCGAAGGTTGTCTTGCCCATGCCGCCCGCACCGCAGACCACGGCGAACTTGCCTCCCGGCTTGCTGACCAGCCGGGTCACGCGTTTCAGCTCCACGTCTCGGCCACGCAGGACGCCGACGTCGACCGTGGGACGGCGCAGCGAGGCGGGGGCGATGGCGGGGCTGGAGCGGATCGGCTGGACCTGGTCGGCCTCACGGGGCCACAGAACTATCAGTTCGACCACGACGGCGGCTATGACTAGGACGCCTAGCAAGAGCCAGACGCGGGCCTGGTCGGTGAAGAAGTCAGGAACCTGGACAGTCGCGTAGTTCGTCACGACGGCCAGCGCGGCGCCTATCAGCACGCCGACTACGACAGTTAGCAGTGGGACGAGCACACGGCGTGGCACACCATAGAGATCTACTCGGCGCGCCCGAAGGTTGCAATCAGCTGACTACGGGCATCTCGTCGTTGCGGATCAGGCCGTGGCGCAGGGCGGTCATCAGAGCCTGCGCACGGTTGCTGGCGCCGAGCTTGTCGTAGAGGCGAGCGACGTAGGTCTTGGCGGTCGACGGACTGACATAGGTGAAGCGGGCGATCGCCGGGATCGACATGCCGTCGCGGAGCAGGCCTAGGACCTCGCGCTCGCGGGGGCTCAGGGCGAAGCGGGTGTCGGAGTCGCGCTTGCGGGCCAGGGCGGTGACCAGGCCGGTGGCGGTGAACGAGCCCGCCGCGACACTCGCGTGCCGGATCGCGCCGAGGACCTCTGGCATTGGGGCGGTCTTGCCGACGAAGGCGGACACCCCGGAGTCGAGCGCGCGGAACAGCACGTCGTCCTCGCCGCAGGCGGTGATGACCACGATGCCCAGGTCGGGGTAGCGGTCGCGCAGCTCACGGGCCAGGTGCAGCCCGTCGCCGTCGGGCAGGTCGACGTCGATGGTGACGACGGTCGGCTGGGTCTCGGCCACGGCCCTCCGGGCCTCGGCGACCGAACCGCACTCGGCGACGACAGCGATGTCCTCGTGCTGCGCGACCAGTCCGGTCAGCCCGAACCTGGTCAGCGTGTGTCCGTCCACGACGGCTAGACGTATCGACATCCCCTGCTCCTATCGACCGGCGCAGCCACTGCGTCGAAGGCGGTATTGATGCTTCAACTTCCTGTCGGATGAGCGACGGTCTCAGTTACAGGTTCGTACGCCCAAACGGCCGAACGGGGTCTTTAGACCCTAAGAACGGCCCTTCTGTCACCCGAACGGCCGACAAGCGTCGGCTGGTTAGCCGCAGGCTGTCATCTGCTCGACGAGCCGGTTGTGGCCGTTCACCCGATGTCACCGAATATCCGCCGAAGCGCACTCTTCGTCACCAACGAGGTGAGGAGGTGTTCGATGGCGAGTCGCGGAAAGCGAAACGGGACGGTGATCACCGTTTTCGCGGCCAAGGGTGGCTGCGGCAAGACGACCTTCGCCACCAACCTCGCCATCGCGCTGCACGCCAACGGCGGGGAGCGGACCTGCCTGGTCGACCTCGACCTGAGCTTCGGGGACCTGTCCACCGCGCTGACCCTGCAGCCGCACCGCCCGCTCGCCGACACGCTGCCGGTCACGCAGCGCGCCGTGTGGGCACACACCATGATCGCCACCTACCGACCCGGCCTTGACTGCGTGCTCGCCCCGGCCCGGCCCGGCGACGCCGAGCGTGTCCCGGCCACCCAGGTCCGCTCGCTGCTGACGCTGCTGCCGACGCTCTACGACTACGTCGTCATCGACACCCCGGCGCAGCTGTCCGCGCACGTCCTGGCCGCCTTCGACTTCTCGCACCACCACGTGCTGCTGACCACACCGGAGCGGCCCGCGCTGAAGAACCTGCGCTCGACGCTGGACATGCTCGACCTGCTGGCCTTCGGGCAGTCGTCGCGGTCGATCGTGGTCAACCGGGCCAACGGCCACGCGGGCATCACCGCCGAGGACATCGACGACGTGGTGCGCAATCCGATCTCCGCCTACTTGCCGTCGACGTGGCAGCTGTCCGCGTCGGTCAACCGAGGGGTGCCGCTGACTGAGTCCGCGCCCAAGCACCCGTTCAGCCTTGCCGTCCGTCGGTTCGCCGACACGCGGATTCGGGGCGAGGGGGTGGTCGCGGTCAACCCGTGAGGCAGGCCGGGACCCGCCAACGGGTTGAAGCCTCTTTTCCGCAGGTCATCCCAACATTTCTCAACCACAGGAGAACACCATGAACAGCTTGCTCGAGCGTGCGCACCAGGCCCGCAAGAACCAGAACGGCTTCACCCTGATCGAACTGCTGATGGTCATCGTCATCCTCGGCGTGCTGGCCGGGATCGTCGTCTTCGCCGTCAGCGGCATCAACGACCAGGGCGAGAAGTCGGCTTGCCTCGCCGACGTCAAGACACTGGAGGTCGCCGAGGAGGCGCACTACGCCAAGGAAGGCAGCTACGCGACCGACATCGCCGCCCTCGTGTCGGCGGGCTTGCTCCACGCTGCTCCCGACCCGCTGCCGTCCGGTACCACCATCACCGCGGGCGTCGTCGTGCCTGGTGCCAACTGCACCTGATCCTCTCTAGGGAGGGCCGCCGAGGGGGCGGCCCTCCCACCCCTATCCGACTCAACCCGGAGGTTCGCGATGCACGGCCCCGAACTCGGCAGCCACGTCGACAAGCTGCTCGACGTCGTGTGGCAGGAAGGCGCCACCGACTTGCTGCTCACCGTGGGCCTGCCGCCGCAGATCCGGATCCACGGGTCGCTCTTCCCGGTCCCCAATCACCCCGTCCTCACCGCCGAGAACACCGAGGCTCTGCTCGAACAGCTCCTCACCGAGGAGCAGCAGGCGCACTGGGCCAAGACCCACGAATACGACTTCTCCTTCAGCTGGCGCACCGACGGCCGGGTCCGCGGCAACGCGTTCACCCAGCGCGGTGAGACCGCTGTCGCCCTGCGGATGATCCCGCAGGAGATCCCGACCATGGAGTTGCTGGGCCTGCCGCCCGTCCTGGGCGAGTTCGCCAAGCAACACCAGGGCTTGGTCCTGGTGACCGGCCCGACCGGCTCCGGAAAGTCCACGACGCTGGCCGCGGTGATCGACCGGATCAACACCAACCGGGCCTGCCACATCATCACTGTCGAGGACCCGATCGAGTACGTGCACAAGCACAAGCGCTCCGCGGTGAGCCAGCGCGAGGTCGGCAGCGACACGTTCTCCTTCCACACCGCACTCCGCAGCGCGCTGCGCGAGGACCCCGACGTGCTGCTGGTCGGTGAGATGCGCGACCTGGACTCGATCCGGTTCGCCCTGACCATCGCCGAGACCGGCCACCTCGTCTTCGCCACCCTGCACACCAACGACACCGCCCAGTCCCTGGCCCGCATGATCGACGTGTTCCCGGCCGAGCAGCAGGCGCAGGTGCGGGTGCAGCTGTCCGCCGCGCTGACCGGGATCGTCTACCAGCGGCTCATCCCCCGCATCGGCGGTGGGCTCATCGCCGCCTTCGAGGTGCTGGTCGCCAACTCGGCGATCCGCAACCTGGTCAAGGAAGGCAAGACCAACCAGCTGCGCAACTCGCTGGTCACCGGCAAACGCGAGGGCATGGTCACCTTCGAGCAGTCACTGTCGTATTTGGTCCAGACGGGTCAGGTCTCGATGGAGGACGCCTCCGCGCGCAGCCTGTATCCGGACGAGATCGAGGCCAGGCCGCACGTCCGCGCGGAGGTCGCGTCATGAAGTTCCGGGGGAACCGACCAGAGGCGGCAACCGCGCCCGCGCCGCGGACCGCGTCGCCACAGGTGGACGCCGCGAGCGACGTGCAGGCCGAGCGGATCCGTATCCGCACGATCGCCCAGGAGCGCTCGCTGCCGGTCGTGGACCTGCGCGACACCACCCCTGAATCCGCGGCGACCGCGCTGGTGACCGAGGCGGTCGCGCGCAGGCTCGTCGCGGTGCAGCTCAAGACCGGCAACGGCGTGGTGTTCGCGCTGGCCGACCCGAGCGAGACCGTGCTGAAGGACCTTCGCGAAGCGGCGGGCGTGCCGTTCACGGTGAAGCTCGCGACCACGAACGACATCCTGAAAGCCATCGGCAACACCTACCGCGCGCTGACCGACATCGACTCGCGCGTCAAGGACTTCGCCGCCCGCGACATCCTTAACCGCAGCGCGGCGCGCACGGACGGCACCTCGGCGAGCGACGCCGCGCCGGTGGTCCAGGTCGTGCAGCTGATCATCACCCAGGCCTTGCGCGACCGGGCATCCGACGTGCACATCGAGCCGCAGCCGGAGCGGATCCGGGTGCGGTACCGCATCGACGGCGCCCTGCACGACGTGCTCGACCTGCCGGAGTCCATCGGACCAGCGGTGGTCAGCCGGATCAAGATCCTCGCCGACATGAACATCGTCGAGCGGCGCCGTCCGCAGGACGGCCAGATCAGCATGGACGTCGAGGGGCGCGCGGTCGACATCCGGGTCTCCACCACCGCTGTCGTCGGCGGCGAGAAGGTCGTGCTGCGGCTGCTGGACAAGAGCCGCCCGCTGTACCGCCTCGAACAGCTCGGCATGCCCGCCGAGATGGCCGCGCGCTACTCGAAACTCCTGCGTTCCCCCTACGGCATGGTGATCTGCGCGGGCCCGACCGGCAGTGGGAAGACGACCACGCTTTACGGCTCGCTCGGCGAGATCAACAGCCCCGACCGCAACATCATGACCATCGAGGACCCGGTCGAGTACACGTTCCCGTCCATCAACCAGATCCAGATCAACGAGCAGGCGGGCATCACCTTCGCGGGCGGCCTCAAGTCCATCCTGCGGCAGGACCCGGACATCATCCTGGTCGGCGAGGTCCGCGACGTGGAGACCGCGCGGATCGCGGTGCAGTCGGCACTGACCGGCCACTTCGTACTCTCGTCGCTGCACGCCACGGACGCGGCAGCAGCCCTGCATCGCTTGCTGGACATGGGAATCGAGAACTTCCTCATCGCCTCGTCGATCACCGCGGTGCTCTCGCAGCGGCTGGTCCGGCGGGTTTGCACTTACTGCACTGAGCCCTACCAGCCGACCAAAGAGGAACTCGTGTTCCTCGAGTCGGTTGGCGGGGAACGGCCCATCGCCGGGTTCGTCCACGGCGCGGGCTGCAACTTCTGCGCGCAGACGGGCTACCTGGAGCGGATCGGCGTCTACGAGATGATGCCGATCTCCGAGCCGATCCGGGACCTGGTGCTCAGCCGCGCCTCCCATGAGGAGTTCCGCAAGGTCGCCCGCTACGAGGGCATGCGGACCATGGCGGAGGCCGCCGTCCACCTGGTCGAGACCGGGGTCACCACGGTCGCCGAAGTGCTGCGTTCCGTCTATGTGATCGGGAGCTGAGATGGCCAGATACGCCTATGTGGCAACGGGCCCGGATGGCGCGTCGACCAGCGGCACGTACAAGGCCGACAGCCGGGAGCAGGCCGAACTCGCGCTCTACGAGCGGGAACTGCGCGACATCCAGGTAACCGAGAAGAAGAGCTTCCTCAAGACCGAGCTGACCGCGCCGCGGGTCAAGCGCGAAGAGGTCATGCACCTGTCGCGCCAGCTCGGCGCGTTCATCCGAGCGGGGCTGCCGCTGATCGAGGCCGTGCACACGCTTGGCGCCGAGGCGGACAACTCGTCGGTGCGCACGATGATGCGCGAGGTCGAGGACGGGCTGCGGCGCGGGGAGAAGCTGTCGGACTGCTTCGACCGTCACCCGAAGATCTTCCCCGAGTTCTACCGGGGCATCCTGCGGTCGGCGGAGCTCAGCGGCAAGCTCGACAGCGTCCTCGACCGGCTCGCCCGGTATCTGGAGCGCGACCTGGAGGCCCGGCGCAAGATCAAGTCAGCGCTGATCTACCCGCTGATCATCGCGGTCATGTCGGTCCTCACGGTCATCGTCCTGGCGAGTTTCGTGTTGCCACGGTTCAAGAGTTTCTTCGCGAGCCTGGACGCCGAGCTTCCGCTCGCGACGCGGATGCTGTTGGCGGTCACCGACTTCCTCACCGCGTGGTGGTGGGCGCTACTGGCGGGATCGGGCCTGATAGCGCTGATCATCTTCGTAGTCGTGCGCACGCCGCGTGGTCGGTACGCGCGGGACAAGTTTTTCCTCAAACTTCCGGTTGTCGGCAACACAATCCAGTACGCGCTGGTCGAGCGGTTCAGCCGGATCCTGTCGTCGATGGTCAGCGCGGGTGTGTCACTGCCTGAGGCGCTGCGAGTGGCCACCGAGTCGCTGCGCAACCGGGTGTTCGTGCGGGCGCTGAGCGAGGCTGGCGAGTCCCTGCTGGAGGGAGAGGGACTCGCCAAGCCGATCGCGGCGACCGGCCTGTTCCCCACCACGGCGAGTCAGATGATCCGGGTGGGCGAGGAGACCGGCACGCTGGACACCCAGCTGGAGGTCACCGCGCAGTACTACGAAGGCGAACTGGACTACAAGCTCAAGAAGCTGACCGCGCTGTTCGAGCCCGCGGTGATCGTGGTGATGGGTCTGGTCGTCGGGTTCGTCGCGGTGGCGCTGGTCTCGGCGATGTACGGCATCTTCAACCAGGTGTCCTGACATGCGCTGCCCAGACACCCGGAGCGACCGGGGAGAGACCCTCATCGAGCTGCTGATCGCGGTGGTGATCCTGGGCGTCGGTGCGGTCGCGATCGGCGCGGGACTGACGACCGGGGTGCTGGCGTCGGACATCCACCGCAAGCAGTCCACGGCAGGCGCCACGGTCCGCGACTACGGCGAGGCCATCCAGCACGCGGTCGCGACCGGCGGATACGTCGCGTGCGCGGCGCCTTCGGTCTACAACGCGCCCTCCGGGTTCGTAGTGCCGACGGGGTACACCGCGTCGGTGACGGCCGCGAAGTACTGGAACGGCACCGCGTTCGTGGCCACCTGCTCGCCAGACCGGGGGCTGCAGCAGCTCTCACTGCAGGTGGCGGGGGCGGACGGCCGGGCGACCGAGCGCTTGGTCGTCGTCATCCGCAAACCATGCGGATTGGGGGATCCGATATGCGCGTGAATCGCGACGAGGCCGGGTTCACCCTGGTCGAGCTGCTGATGGCGATCGTCATCCTGTCGGTGATCACGATACCGCTGACGAGTCTGATCATCTCCGGGATGCGCAACACGACGACGTCGTCGAGCCGGATGGAGCTGTCTCACGACGCCCAGATCAGCTCGACGTATTTCGGCCATGACGTGGCGACCGTTGGTATCCGCGACTACGCCGCGGCCCAGGGAGCCGGTGGAGTGGGTTTCAAGGCGTCGATCCAACTCGACGCGGCCTACAACGCGGGCGGGTACACCTGCGGCACCGCGACGACACCGGTGGCGAGGCTGCGCCTGCTCTCGGACCGTTGGGACAACACCGGCGCGTCCCCGACGATGTCGGTCGACGTGGTCGCGTACTACCTCGCGGGCACCGAGTTGCACCGGATCAAGTGCGCGGGCTCGGTGACCGACATCGTAGTCGCGCACTACGTCACCCCTGGGTCGCTCGCGGTGAACTGCGGGGGCGCGTGTGACACCGCGGCCGTGCCGCAGCAGGTGACGCTGTCGTTCACCGTGACCAAGCCGAACGCGACAACCTATTCCATCAGCCTCAACGGCCAGCGGAGGCAGACATGAGACGCCCAGGTATGAAGAAGGACGAGTCGGGCGCGGCGCTCATCCTGGTGCTGGTCCTGGTCACCGCGGTGTGCCTGGTGATCCTGTCGATGCTGACGTTCTCCAGCACCAGCATCCGCACGACCATCGAGCTTCGCGAGCAGGCGTCGACATCGTCCACATCGGACGCGACGATGTCGGCGGCGATCAATAACATCCGCAACAGCACGTACAACAACGAGTCGGGCCAGCAGTGCTTCGGCGGCTCGAACACGATGTCCGTCACCGGGATCACGGGCGCGGACGCGGCGACGGTGACGTGCTCACCGGACCCGTCGAAGGTGCTCATCCAGTGTCCGTCGTTGTCGGTGTGCAACCGCCCAGGCAGCGCGATCCTCACCATGGGCACCGGTGGTGGCGAGGACGGGGTCAACGTCGACCAACCGACGGGATCGACGTTCCGGGTGCACGGCGTGGTGTTCTCCAACTCGAACATCAACATCGTGAAGGGCAACCTGACCACGAACACCCGGGTCTACGCCCGGGGCGCCTGTAGCGGAACGATTGTCAGCGTGCCCGCGCCGCCGTCATGCAACTACGGCGCCACCGCGAATCCGCTGGGCAACGACCCGAACTACCTCCCGTCAGTGGCGACCGCGCCCGCGTATCGCTCCCTCGTCGGCCCTCAGGCCGACTGCGCGGTCAACAAGAAGGTCATCACCTTCCAGCCTGGCTACTACGACGACGCTGTCGGCTTGTCAGCCATGATGACGCCGAGCAGCAACTGCAGCGACAGCACGTTCTGGTTCACTCCCGGAACCTACTACTTCGACTTCCACAACTCTACGAACCCGGTGGTCCCCTCGGGCAGTCGGATCTGGACGGTCAACAGCGGCTACCTGGTCGCGGGGACGCCGGTCAACGGTGCTGGGCAAGTCATCGCCCTGCCTGCCAACCCGGCCACGATCCCGGGGTCGTGCAACAACCCGATCAAGGACGCGAACGCCGTCGGTGTGCAGTTCATCTTCGGCGGTGACAGTCAGCTCTCGGTGAAGGCGGGCAAGGCCGAGCTCTGCGGCACCTACAGCGCCACCAAGCCACCGCTCGCCATCTACGGCCTGAAGTCCGGCACGGAGAGCGACACCACGCTCAACGGATTCACACCAACGGGTGCCACGTCGAGCAACTTCTCGAACCCGACCAACGTCCTGACGGTGAACGGCCAGTTCGCCAGCTGGAAGCGAAACGGCAACGGCGCCAACGCGACGGGTACGATCTCGGCCACCGGTTTCCCCGCGCCTTCGGCCATCCCGGCGGGCTCGGTGCTCAAATCGGCCTCGGTGCGGGTGCTCCACCGGCACTCGGACGTCACCGGTGGTTCGCAGGTGCAGCTGAGCGCGACGGTGACGCCGAACGGCGTGGCCGGGACCGCGCCCACCGGGACGGCGGTGGGGGCGCTCAACAACACCAACTTGATCGACACGCCCATCCCTCTCGGTGTCACCGGCAACAACACCCTGTCCAAGGCGGTCCACGACATCGTCTACAACGGCGCCACGATCGCTGTGACGGCGGCCCCGACGAAGAACCAAGACACTGTGGACATCGACGCAATCGCGCTGGATCTTGTCTACACCCCGCCGGTGTTTCGCGCTTTGAGCGGCTGCATCACCACCACGCCGTACACCGGCGGCGGCAACGCCTCACGGTGTGCGCTGGTCAACTCGGACGGCAGCCCGAACAACCTGTTCTACGTGCAGGGCACTACCTACGCGCCGACGGCCGTACTCGACATCACCCTGAACAACGCGACCGAGCAGGTGTTCCGGTTCGGGGTGGTCGCGAGGAGCCTGTGGGTGAAGCTGACAGGTAGCTTCACCTTCACCGGCCCGGTCATCGAGGTGCCGGACGACTCCCCCGGGTTCGTGTTCAGCGTCTATCTGAATGTGTATGTGTGCGCTGCCCCAGGCCCATGCTCGACCAGCGGAGCTCCGTCATTGCGGGCGAAAGTCGCCTTCATCGACGCTGATCCGGTGACACCGATAGCCGGGGCAAGACAGGTGAGCGTGCTCAGCTACACAGCTACGCGTTGATCAGACCCAGATACCAGTCGGCGACCGGGTCAGCGACGAACACGGCCAGCAACGCCCCAAGAATCATGAAGGGCCCGAAAGGCAGGGCGGTCTTGCGACCGCCCTGCTTGCCTATCACCACCGCGACGCCCGCGACGGCGCCGAGCAGGAACCCGCCAAAGGCCCCGACGATGAGGGCTGGCCAGGAGAGGTAGGCGAGAATGCCGCCCAGAATCCCGGAGAGGCGAACGTCCCCGAACCCCATCCCAGCCGGGTAGAGGAGCACGAGAAGGAAGTAGAACGCGAACAGCGCCGCTCCCCCGATCCCAGCCCGCGCCAACGCCCACCAGTCCCCCTGAACCGCCGAGGCAATCGTGAGAAGCCCGGCGATGATCGGGTAGAACGGCAGAATAATCTTCGACGGCAGACGTCGGGTGTCGAGGTCAATGGCCGCCAACGCGACACCGATCGCGGCGAAGCAGAGGTAGGCGGGCCAGCGAATCGGGTCCAGCTTGATGGCTATCGCAACGAAGATGACGCCGGTGCCCAACTCGACCAGCGGGTATCGGGGGGAGATGGGGGTGTGACAATCGGCGCAGCGTCCTTTGAGGACCAACCAGCCGACTACGGGGATGTTGTGGCGGGCCCGGATGGGGTTGCCGCAGTTGGGACAGCGGGAGGCCGGGGAGACCACGGACTCGCCTGCGGGGACTCGGTGGATGACGACGTTGAGAAACGACCCTATGGCCAGCCCCAGCAGAAAGATCAGAACGTAGATCGGAACGACCGCGCCAACACCCAGTTCATCCACCCCACCAAGCGTAATGCCCCCACACCCAACACGCCCGCCAGCCGCACCCCACCACGCCCGCCAGCCGCGCCCGCCACGCCCCTTGCCCACACCCTTTGCCCTTGCTTGATCTTTGGGGACCAAAGGTCCCTGCGTTTCCCTCTGCACCTTCGTCTTGGCAATCCCTTGGGCGGAGGCAGGTGGGGACTAAGCGGTCACGTCGTGGTTCAGTGCCGCTGTCCCTGTTGCTGTTTAGAGCAGGGCCGTTGTGGTTGGGGCTTTGCGGTGGTCGCGGGCCTCGACGACTGCACCTGCCAGGACCAGGGTTCCGGTGGCGATTACCGCTGCCGTCACGACGTTGGTCAAGGATCCATTGAGGACTGTCAGTACCAAGGTGATCTCGATGGCGACCGCCACCCACATCAGTACCGTCGACCCGCGATCGGCGCTGGCGATTCTGGAGAACAGCAGGATTTGGATCAGCGACAAGCATGAGCCGACCAGGGCGAACGGCCAGAGCGGGATCGCGCTGTCAACGTACTTGGGGCCGCCGATGATCTTTACGCCTAGTTCGCCGAACAGGGCCGCGCCCGCGATTACCAAGGCGTTCAACGTCGCGCAGAACGCCAGCGCGACTGGCATGACTTTCCGTCTGGCTTCGTCGGTGGTCATCTTCGGTAGGACGACTACCGCGATGGCGAAGGGGAGCCAGTAGGCGATCTTGGTGACCACGGCCCCGATGGCGTACTCGCCCGCCGCCGCTTCCGGGAGGGTGTGGCGGGCCAGGACCAGGTCCAGGTTGACCAGGAGGATCAACGCCAGCAGCGCTTGTGAGGCATGCAGGACATCGCGGACATGGGCCAGGTCGAGTCTCGCCGGGCGGGGGCGGGCGCAGATCAGCCAGCCGATTGTCGCTACCAGGGTCGCGCCGATGGCCGTGCCCGCGAGGGCGCCGGTGGAGGTCTTGGTGATCATGAGGCCGATCAGGGTGCCGCCGATCCGGCCGAACGCCTCGGTGACCAGGAGCCTGGCCATCGCGCCGAAGCGTTCTGTGCCCTGGAGGGTGCCGTAGAAGAGGCCGAGGAGGGTGATCGGGCACAGGGCGGCCGCCAGCAGGAGCACGGGGGCCGGGGTGTCGAGGTGCAGGAGCCACACGAACAGTGGGGTGCTGAGCAGGCCGACCACGGTGATCGTCAACGCCGTGCCGAAGCCGAGTGCGACGAGAGGGCCCGGGGGACGCCTGCTCTGATGGTCCTCTTTGGCCACGCGCAGGGCCACGACAGTCTGTAGACCTAGAGCCGGGACGGCTCCGACGACCAGGATGGCCAGCAGTGAGCCCAGTTCGCCGAACGCCTCCGGGAGTAGGAGTCGGGCAGCGACCAGGGTGAGCAGGTAGGCGGCGACGTTGTTGGCCGCGAGGGCGCCCGCGACCAGCATGGCGCCGACGCCGCGGGGGCGGGTCACCTCTTCGGGGTCGCTGACGGTCAAGGGCGTCCCTCCGGTTACCTCGTGGTAACTGTAGCGGCGGGCCCCAGACGCGGACAGCGGCCAGCCTCCGGGGAGACCCGCCGCCACAAGTGCGGTTTACCTGTTCACCAGCTGCTGAACGGCCCACCCATTGCCGTCCGGGTCGCTGAAGAAGGTGAAACGGCCCCATGGGAATTCCTGGACGTCGGCGGCCTCGACCCCGTGCTCCACCAGGTACGCGTGCGCGACCTCGACGTCGTCGACCACGACCTGCAGGCCCTGCACCGACCCGGGCGCGGCCTCGGTGATCCCGGTGCCGATGGAGATCGAGCACGCGGACCCCTTGGGCGTGATCTGGACGAACCGCAGGTCATCGGTCACCCGGTGGTCGTGGTCGAGGTTGAACCCGACCTGCTCGGTGTAGAACTTGATCGACCGGTCGACGTCGCTGACCGGGACCGAGATCAGTTCGAGCCTGCACTCCATTTCAGTTCCTAATCAGTTCTGGGAGTGAGCCATCCGGCACACTCCTGGTGGTAGCCGGCCGGTGGGTGAGCACTCGGGTTTCCTGGACGTCGAGTCCTGATGAAAGACAGTGCCCCCGCCGGTGGGCCGGGAAAGTTGATCGCTGATGGGATGTCGTGCCCCGCTGTTGGTTGGCGTGAGCACTGCTTGATTAGGTCGCTGATGGTTCTCCCGCAGGGCTGCTGGGCTGGTGATCGGCATCGAGATCGGGAGGACCGTTGCGGCTGTTCGTAGG
>DATLIA010000370.1:0-48851 GCA_035540215.1 Actinokineospora sp.
GCGCGGAGGTCGGCGGGGTCGGCGATGCTGGCCCACGACACCTCCGTGGACCCGTAGAGGTTGTAGAGGATGTCGCCGAAGGTGTCCATGAACTCGGTGACGAACGGGCCGGACATCGCCGAGCCGCTGCTGGCCACGACCCGCAGCGACGACGTGTCGTAGCGGGCGCGGACGCGGGCCGGGAGTTCCAGGATGCGCTGCAGCATGATCGGCACGGCGAACATCGAGGTGCACTTGAGCTCGTCGATGGCGCGCAGCGCGGACTCGGGGTCGAAGCGGCGCTGCAGGACGAGGGTGGCGCGCAGGGGCATGCCGAGCTGGACCGCGGCCAGGCCCCAGGTGTGGAAGATCGGCGCCGAGACGAGCATCCGTTCGCCGAAGCGCAGCGGGATGCGGGAGTAGACCGACGCCGCGGCGCCCATGCCGGACGGGTTGCGTCTGCGGGCGCCCTTGGGGGTGCCGGTCGTGCCCGACGTCAGCACGATGATCTTGCCTGCGTGTGCCGGTGGGCGGGGCGCGGTGGCGGAGGCGTCCTGGATGAGGGTGTCGACGCTGGTGGCGCCGCGGGCGGCCGTCCAGGTGGAGATCCAGGGCAGTGACGTGGGCAGGTTGTGGAACAGCGGGGCGAACTCGTCGTCGGCGAGCAGGGCGATGGGGCCGTGCGCCGCGACGATGTCGGCGACCTGGTCGGCGGCGAGGCCGGTGTTGAGCAGCAGCACGTCGGCGCCGAGTTTGCCGCAGGCGATGGCGGCCTCGACGATCCCGGCGTGGTTGCGGCACATGACCGCGACCCGGCGGCCCGCGCGGACGCCGTGGTCGGCCAGGCCGTTGGCCAGGCGGGTGGTGCGCCGGTCGACTTCCTCGAAGGTGAGTTCGCCGCGTTCGTCGACGATCGCGGGGGTGGTCGGGCTGGCCGCGGCGGCGCCGCGGTAGCCGCCGACGATGGTGGCGCCCCAGCGGTTCAGGGCGGTGAGCTGGCGGATCATCCGGTCGGGGCGGCCGGGGGTGAACACGCCCGCCTTGGCCAGGGTCAGCGCCACGGTGATCGCGGACTGGCCGCGGGCGGTCTGGTCGATGCGGGTGGGCGCGGTGGTGACGGCGCGGCCCGCGAGGTGGTGGTCGACCATGGACAGGGTGCGGCGGACGCGCTTGCGCAGCCAGGAGCCGGTGAGGACGGTGCCCGCGGTGAGCCCGGCGGGCAGCGACAGCATGACCTGCACGTGGGTGCGGCCGCGGCTGGCGGCTTCGAGGCGGATGGTGAGGTGCCCGCCCTCCCACAGCGGGCTGACGAGCACGAGGTGCTCGGCGGGGCGGTGCACGAGGATCTCGACGTCGTCGACGACGGCGGGCGCGCCCTCGACGGCGAAGCGGACCCGGAAGCGGGCGCCGCGTCCCGGCGGGCTCGTCGAGTCGCGCTCACACGAGGCGATCTCGCGGGCGAACCGCGGGTAGAGCTCCGGGTCGCTGAGGACGTCCCACACCTGCTCCGGCGAATGGTCGAGGGTGTGATCCACCTCGACGAGTTCGGTCGGCATGACCCTCCGTCATCCACGTGACTGAAACGTGTTCCATTGTTGGCCGTCGTGGCATCGCTTGTTATCAGCGATGCTCCGAGGGCCGCAAGGAGGTCTGCGTCCGTTTGGCCGAGCGCCGATCATCGTCACCCTGATGGAGTAACGCGTTCGCGCGATTGCGGACAATTCGCCGCGTGAGAGTGTGTGACCCAGACCACGCCGGGCGTTGAGCCTCCCTCGTGCGTGGGAGACGTGACTACTCTCAGTAGTTCATGAACGTGGTTCACCGAAGCTGGATTCCGACGATGCACGCGTCGTCGTCGGTGTCCCCGTCGCCCTCGGCGAGCAGCCGGTCCAGGCAGCGGTCGAGGTCGTCGGACTCGGCGCCGACGAGCCCCCGCAGGTGATCCATCGTCTCGTCGATCGACGCGTCGCGGCGCTCGATAAGACCGTCGGTATAGAGGACGAGGAGATCGTGCTCGCGCAGCCGCACCACGCCCTCCTCGTAGGCCACGTCCGGGCGCACCCCGAACATCAGGCCCTTGATCAGCGGCAGGGTCGCCGCGCGGCCCCCGCTGGCCAGCACCGGCGGCAGGTGCCCGGCCCTGGCCCAGCGCAGCACCCGGGTCGCCGGGTCGTAGAGCCCGCACAGCGCGGTGGCGTGGATGCCGCCGGACAGCCCGCACGCGACGTTGTTCAGCCAGGTGAGCAGCTGGGCGGGCGGCGCGCCGGTCACCGCGAGCCCGCGCAGGGCGTTGCGCAGCACCACCATGCCGGTGGCGGCCTCGATGCCGTGGCCCGCGATGTCGCCGACCGACACCATGACCTGCCCCGACGGCAGCACGAGCGCGTCGTACCAGTCGCCGCCGACCAGGTGGTCCTTCTCCGCGGGCCGGTAGCGCACGCCGACGCGCAGGTCGGGCAGCTCCAGCGGGTCGTGGGTGGGCGGCATGATGGCCTGCTGCAGCTGGCGGGCCAGCCGGTTGCGCTCGGCGGACTCCTGCTCGGTGGAGGCCAGCTGGTCGCGGGTGGCGGCCAGGGCGACCTCGGTCCAATACTGGGCGGAGATCTCCTGGAAGGCGCCGAGCACCGCGACGAGACCCGCGTCGGGGTCGAGGACCGGTTCGGCGATGACGCGGGTGTGCCGGTAGCCGCCGTCGGGTCGGCGCACGCGCAGCGAGGTCGACGCGGGCCTGCGGTGGTGCAGCAGCGTCCGCACGAACCGCGACACCGGGGCGGCGTCGTCGGGGTGGACGTGGCCGGGCAGGTCGGCCAGCGGGATCGGCCCGTCGGCCGGGGTGCGGCCGCAGAGCGCGAACAGTTCGCTGGTCCAGGTGACCTCGCCGCTGAGCGTGTCCTCCTCGAAGCCGCCGACCCGGCTCAGCCGCTGGGTCTGGCGCAGCAGATCGGCCCAGCGGGCCGAGCCGTCGCTCGGCCGCCAGGTGAACAGCACCGCGTCGCCGACCCGGCTGACCCCGACCCCGGCGACGTCGGTGAACGGCTCGGCGGGCAGCCGGTCGACCCGGACCGGCTCGCCGGTGGCGTGGACCTTGGCGACGGTGTCGAACACGACGGTGGCCATCGGGTAGCACTCGAGCAGGGTCGTGCCGTTGACCGAGTCGGCGGCGCGGGGATTGGCGTGGTGGATGTCGAAGTCGACCAGCTGGCCGTCCGGGTCGCGCCGGGGCACCAGCACGATGGCGGGGTCGACGAGCGCGTCGGCCACCTCGGACAGGCGGACGAGGTCGGCGTCGGCGGGTAATGGCGCGGCGACGGGCAGGGTGTGCATGGCGTGCCCGCAGAGTTCGCCGAGCGCGTCGAGCTGGCGCACGATGCGGCGTGGCTGCTCCGGGATGGCGATGGGCCAGCAGATCTCGACCAGGCCGACGATCCGGCCGCCGACCATGGCGGGGAAGGCGACGCGGGTGCCGTCGCGGAACTGGTCGGCGCCGATGGAGGGCACGGCAGCCAGGTCCGCTCCGGTGAACCAGAGGGTGCCGCGCTCGTCGAGGGCGGCGGAGGCCGCGGTGGCCACGGCGGGCGGCACGTAGCGCCAGCGGTCGATCTCCTGCGGGGCGAACCCGGCGGCGCCGGACAGGCTCAGCGACGCGTCGGCGCCGACGGCCCAGACCGCGACGGCGGTGGCGCCCAGTGGGGTGAGCGCGTGTTCGAGCATGGCCTCGGCGACGGCCTGGACGTCGTCGGCGGCCAGCACGCCGCTCTCGGCGGTGCGCATCCGCTGCACCACGGGCTGCGGGTCGGCCGCGTCGTGCCGGGGCAGTTCGGCGACCTCGTCGTGGGAGGAGTGGTTGACGATGTCGGCGGCCAGTTCGGTGACCGACATCCCGGCCTGCGCGGCGATGCTGTCGAGTTCGCGGGCGGCGGCGGTCGGGCCGACTCGGAGCCGTTCGACCAGGACCCCTTTGGCCAGCTCGACCAGCGCGCGGGCGTCGGCGTCGGCTCTGGCCTGGCCGAGTTCGTCGCGCAGCCGCTCCACGGTGGCCACGAGGCGGTCCTCGGCCGTGCGGGGCTCGGTCGACATGTGCGGCACCCTCCCCTCCTACGCGCGCAGCCGGTCCTGGATGCGGGTGATCAGATCGTTCGCGTCGACCGGTTTGGTGACGTAGTCGTTGGCGCCGGAGGCCAGGGCCTTCTCCCGGTCGCCGAGCATGGCCTTGGCGGTGACGGCGATGATCGGCAGGTCGGTGTACTCGGGCATGGCGCGGATGGCGGCGGTGGCGGTGTAGCCGTCCATCTCCGGCATCATCACGTCCATCAGGATCAGGTCGACGTCACGGTGGTCGATGAGGGCCTCGATGCCTTCGCGGCCGTTGGTGGCGTGCAGGACGCGCATGCCGTGGGTCTCCAGGATGCCGGTGAGGGCGTAGACGTTGCGGGCGTCGTCGTCGACGACGAGGACGGTGCGGCCGGTGAGCCTGCCGTCGACGGCGGGCGCGTCGACGACGTGGCCGCGGCCCAGCGGCAGCACGTCGCCGGGGCGGTCGGCGTTGAGGTGCAGGGCGATCCGTTCGCGCAGTTCGTCCAGGCTGGACAGCAGCTCCAGTGGCCGCGCGCCGGTGCGGGCCTGCAGGCCGCGTTCGAGGTCGACGTCGAGCCTGCCGCTGTTGTGCGCCAGTACGGGCACGGCGGCGAGGTCGGGGCGTTCGTCCATGAGGTCGAGTACGGCGGCACCGTCGGCCATGCCCAGTTCGAGGACCACGCAGTGGCAGGTGTCGTCGGCCAGGGCGTGGGCGGCCTCGGCGACGTCGACGGCGGTGACCACCTCGACCGGTCCGCGCGGGTCGGACAGCTCCGGGGTGGCGGCCAGTTCGGCCACGGCGCTCTCCGCTACCAGTGAGAGCAGGCCGGGCCGGTGTTCCTCGATCACCAGGAGCCTGCGCAGGCCCGCGGGCGCGGTGATCTCGGGGTGGGTGTTGTCGTCGGCCATGCCGAGCGGTTTGCCGATCTCGATGGCGAGCAGGTCGAGGAAGTCGGGCCGGGCGACGGGGACGAAGAAGGTGAACCGGCTGCCCTTGCCGGGGGCGCTCTCCACGGTCAGCGACCCGCCGAGCAGGTGGGCGATCTCGCGGCTGATCGACAGGCCGAGGCCGGTGCCGCCGTACTTGCGGCTGGTGGTGCCGTCGGCCTGCTGGAAGGCGCCGAAGATCGAGTCGAGCTGCTGTTCTGCGATGCCGATGCCGGTGTCGACCACGCGGAAGGCGATGGCGGCGCCGTGGGTGCCGACGGTGCTGGGCAGCTCGGCCGGGTCGGCAGGCTCGATCTTGAGGTCGACGGTGCCGGACTCGGTGAACTTGACCGCGTTGGACAGCAGGTTGCGCAGTACCTGGCGCAGCCGGGCGTCGTCGGTGACGACCTCGGCTGGCACGCCGCCCGCCGAGCTGATCCGGAAGTCCAGGTTCTTCTGCGTGGTCAACGGCCGGAACGTGGCCTCGACATAGTCCAGGAGCCTGCGCAGCGGGATGCGTTCCGGGCTGACGTCCATCTTGCCCGCCTCGACCTTGGACAGGTCGAGGATGTCGTTGATCAGCTGCAGCAGGTCCGAGCCCGCGGAGTGGATGATCCCGGCGTACTCGACCTGCTTGGGGGTCAGGTTGCGGGTCGGGTTCTGGGCGAGCAGCTGGGCCAGGATCAGCAGGCTGTTGAGCGGTGTGCGCAGCTCGTGGCTCATGTTGGCCAGGAACTCCGACTTGTACTTCGACGTGCGGGCCAGCTGCTGGGCGCGGGCCTCCAGTTCCTGGCGGGCCTGCTCGATCTCCAGGTTCTTGGTCTCGATGTCGCGGTTCTGCGCGGCCAGCAGCGCGGCCTTCTCCTCCAGTTCGGCGTTGGAGGACTGCAGTTCCTCCTGCCGGGTCTGCAGCTCGCTGGAGCGGGCTTGCAGCTCGGCGGCCAGCCGCTGGGACTCGCCGAGCAGCTCGTCGGTGCGCGCGTTGGCGACGAGGGTGTTGACGTTGACCGCGATGGTCTCCATCAGCTGTTCGAGGAAGTCGCGCTGGATCTGGGTGAACAGGTGCACCGCGGCCAGCTCGATCACGCCGAGGACCTGGTCCTCCACCACCATCGGCAGCACGATGAGGCTCGCGGGCGGCGCCTGCCCCAGCCCGGAGGACACCGTGACGTAGCCGGGCGGCAGGTCGTCCACGGCGATGGTGCGGCGGCTGCGGGCGGCCTGCCCGACCAGGGACTCACCGAAGCGGAACCGCTGATCGCCGACGGAGGCGCCGTAGGAGCCGATGAGGCGCAGCTCCGGCCCGTCGGAGGCGTCCTCGGCCAGGTAGAAGGCGCCGTACTGGGCCGAGACGAGCGGGGTCAGCTCGTCGACGATCAGCTCGGCGACCACGGCGAGGTCGCGGCGGCCCTGCATGAGCCCGGACATCCGGGCCAGGTTCGACTTGAGCCAGTCCTGATCCTGGTTGGCCCTGGTGGTCTCGCGCAGTGACTCCACCATCGAGTTGATGTTGTCCTTGAGCTCGGCGACCTCGCCGGAGGCCTCGACGGTGATCGAGCGGGTCAGGTCGCCCTCGGCGACCGCGCTGGTCACCCCGGCGATCGCGCGGACCTGGCGGGTCAGGTTCCCGGCGAGCTCGTTGACGTTCTCGGTGAGCCGCTTCCACGTGCCCGACACGCCCTCGACCTCGGCCTGGCCGCCGAGGCGGCCGTCGCTGCCGACCTCGCGGGCCACGCGGGTGACCTCCGCGGCGAACGAGGAGAGCTGGTCGACCATCGTGTTGATCGTCGTCTTCAGCTCCAGGATCTCCCCGCGGGCGTCGACGTCGATCTTGCGGGTCAGGTCGCCCTGGGCGACGGCGGTGGTGACCTGGGCGATGTTGCGGACCTGGCTGGTCAGGTTGTTCGCCATGAAGTTGACGTTGTCGGTCAGGTCCTTCCAGGTGCCCGCCACGTTCGGCACCCGCGCCTGCCCGCCGAGCATGCCCTCGGTGCCCACCTCGCGGGCCACGCGGGTGACCTCGTCGGCGAACGCCGACAGCGTGTCGACCATCGTGTTGATCACCCCGGCCAGCGCGGCGACCTCACCCTTGGCCTCGACGATGATCTTCTGCGACAGGTCGCCCCTGGCGACCGCGGTGGCGACCTGGGCGATCGAGCGCACCTGGCCGGTCAGGTTCGACGCCATGACGTTGACGTTGTCGGTCAGGTCCTTCCAGGTGCCTGACACGCCGCGCACCGTGGCCTGCCCACCCAGGTTGCCCTCGGTGCCCACCTCGCGGGCCACGCGGGTGACCTCGTCGGCGAACGCGGAGAGCTGGTCGACCATCGTATTGATGGTCTCCTTGAGTTCGAGGATCTCGCCGCGTGCGTCGACCCGGATCTTCTGCGACAGGTCGCCCCTGGCGACCGCGGTGGTGACCTCGGCGATCGAGCGCACCTGGGCGGTCAGGTTGTCACCCATGACGTTCACCGACTCGGTGAGGTCTTTCCAGGTGCCCGACACGCCCTTGACGTCGGCCTGGCCGCCGAGGCGGCCTTCAGTACCGACCTCACGGGCCACACGCGTCACCTCGTCGGCGAACGCGGAAAGCTGGTCGACCATCGTATTGATGGTGTTCTTCAGTTCCAGGATCTCGCCGCGCGCGGTGACCGTGATCTTCTGCGACAGGTCGCCCTTGGCGACGGCGGCGGAGACCTGGGCGATCGAGCGCACCTGGGCGGTCAGGTTGCCCGCCATGAAGTTCACCGAGTCCGTCAGGTCCCGCCAGGTGCCCGAGACACCCTTGACGTCGGCCTGACCACCCAGCAGACCCTCGGTGCCGACCTCGCGGGCCACGCGGGTGACCTCCGCGGCGAACGACGAGAGCTGGTCGACCATCGTATTGATCGTGTTCTTCAGCTCGAGGATCTCGCCTCGGGCGTCGACGTCGATCTTCTGTGACAGGTCGCCCTTGGCCACCGCGGTGGTGACCTGGGCGATGTTGCGGACCTGGGCGGTCAGGTTGCCCGCCATGAAGTTCACCGAGTCCGTCAGGTCCCGCCAGGTACCCGAGACACCCTTCACGTCGGCCTGACCACCGAGGCGGCCTTCGCTGCCCACCTCGCGGGCGACACGGGTGACCTCGTCGGCGAACGAGGAGAGCTGGTCGACCATCGTGTTGACGGTCTCCTTCAGCTCCAGGATCTCGCCCCGGGCGTCGACGTCGATCTTCTGCGACAGGTCGCCCTTGGCCACCGCGGTCGCCACCTGGGCGATGTCACGGACCTGGCTGGTCAGGTTGCCCGCCATGGCGTTCACCGAGTCGGTCAGGTCCTCCCAGGTGCCCGACACGCCGGGGACCTGCGCCTGCCCGCCGAGCTGGCCCTCGGTGCCCACCTCGCGGGCCACGCGGGTGACCTCCGAGGTGAACAGCGACAGCTGGTCGACCATGCCGTTGAACACGCCCGCGATCTCGCCGAGCAGCCCGCCCGCGTGATCGGGCAGCCGCGTGCCGAAGTCGCCGTCGCGGACCGCGGTCAGCCCCGCCAGCAGCTGGCGCAGCTCAGGCTCGCCCACCTTGCCGGTCGCCCGGCCAGGCCGGGCGCCAGCGACCCGAGATTCGTCCGTGCTCGTCTCGCCCATAGTCGTATCCGATCGCTCGCCGCCGACCTGACGCGTAGGCAGCTATCTGACCACATTCAGAAACGACAGCGCGCCCCACCCGAGCCGGGTGGGGCGCGCTGTCAAGATCGCGTCAGGCGCGGTAGGCGGTCCACATGTTGCTCATGCGGGTGCTCTGACCGGCGGTGAACTGGTTGTAGCAGGAGTCGTAGGAGTAGTCCATGTAGTTGTGGATCGGGTCGAGACCCGGCAGCGAGCAGGAGTCGCGGCCCTCCGGGCAGCCGTTGGTGGAGCTGGACTGCGCCGGGGTGTCGGCGACCTCGTCGTTGGTGGAGGTGCAGCCACCCTGGAAGGTGTGGTAGAGCCCGAACCAGTGGCCAGCCTCGTGGGTCGCGGTCTCACCCAGGTTGTAGTTGGCGATGCTGCCGCCCGGCAGGGAGTCCCAGTGCACCCGGATCCCGTCGATCTTCGCGCTGCCACTCCACGGGAACGTGGCGATGCCCAGGTAGCTGAAGTCGACCAGCCAGATGTTGAGCGCGTTCATCCCGCCCTGGCGGGTCTTGGTGCGGTAGGTCGAGCTCTGCTTGTCCTTGTGCCAGTTGTTGTTGTAAAAGCGGTCGATTCCGGCGAGGGTGAACGTGAAGCCGGTGTTGGCCGCCTGCGAGGACTCCTGGCCCGCGAACGTCTGGTTCAGCACCGTCATCTGGGCGTTGATCTGGGCGTCGGTGACGTTGCCCTCGCCGTTGGCGCCCGCCATGACGTGGAAGTACACCGGGACGGTGGCCGCGGCCAGCGCGCCCTGCGGCACGAACTTGCCCTGAGCCTTCTTCTCGGCCAGGAGGTTCTTGGTCTGCTGCTCGACGCGGGCGACGTCGGCGGCGGTCATCGGTTCGTGGTCCAGGCCGCGGCCGCCCCTGGCGGCGGCGCCCTGGTTGGTCTGCGGAACGAAGCAGTCCGCGGCGAGGGAATTGGCGACCGCGGTCGCCACGGGCACGCTCGCGGCGAAGGGGGTGATGGCGAGCGCCGCCGCGGCGAACGTTGCGATACCGGCCGCGCGCAGGGTGGTGGGACGTCCCATCGGCTACTCCTTGGCACTAGGAAGCAGGGGGCCAAAACGTATGCGGCGAAAGGAATAATTGGGAAGAGTTTTCCTACCCGCAGTTTTTCCCGTTCCCAGTACTACTCCAACCGAGTGTTTACGGCGCCGGGTGTCACTGCCCGCTACCGATCCGCGCGCGGATCGCCCGGTCCATCGCGTCGAGGCCGACCAGGTTGAACGGCTTGGCCAGCGAACGCATCAACGAGTTCTCCGACGGCCGGTAGACCCCGTCCTCGACGTAGTACCCGCCCTCGTAGGCGCCGATGGTCCCGCCGTCGGGAGTCGACTCGCCAAGGTAGGACTTCCACTTCATGCCGGTCGGGTTGCGGGTGACGTTGGGCTCCGACGGTTCACGGCTGAGGTAGGTGGTCGCGGGTGACCAGTACTCGTCGGCCAGGCCGCCGACCGAGTGGCCCAGCTCGTGGATGGCGATACGGCCCGCCCGGTCGTTGCCGCCCGCCACCGTGGCCAGGCTCGGATACCCGGCGCCGCCGTACTTCGTGGTGTTGCCGATAGCCAGGATGGCGTCGGCCGCGGGCGCCTGCGCGGCGTAGGCCTGGGCCTTCTTCTCGTTGAGGCACAGCAGCCGCTCGATGTCCTCACACCAGAAGCCCATGTCCAGCGCCGTCGCGCGGGAGACCCCCTCGACCGGGTCGTTGTCCACACCGGACTCCGCGGACACGACGCTGACCAGCCACACGTTCACCGAGGCGGTGTGGTCGCTCCACGGCGCGGTGGCCGCGATCTCCGACCACCTGGCCTCCGCGTGCGCGCGCTGCAGGTCGGCCTCGGCGGCGGTGTAGCCGTCGCCGACGATCACGACGTCGAACCGCTCGGCGGTGGGCCCGGTGTCCCGGATGGCGATGACCGGCGCCGCGGCCGCGGCGCCGGCGTCCTGGGCGGTCAGCGGCGGGTCGGTCACCACCGGCAGCAGGACGCGGCTGATCGAGCCGTCCGGGGAGAACACCTCCCGCCACTCCCGGTGCGGGCTCTCGCCGGACGCGCCCGGGGTCGGGCCCGCCAGGGTGAACACCGACGCGGTCAGCAGCGCGGCGGCAAGGATCGGGGAACGTCGGCGCACAGGAAACGCCTCCTTGGGGAAGGGGGTGGCGGGAAGCTCGGGAACTGTGTGGACACGCTGCCGACCAGGGCCGGTCCAGCGGAAATCCCGCCCGCCATAACTCCGGAGTGATGCTCCCTTCCCTGGCGGTGGGTGGCCGCCTATCCTCCGCGGGAATGGAGCTGGAACTGCGGCATCTGAACTCGCTGTGCGTGATCGCCGACGCGGGGAGCGTCTCCAAGGCGGCCGCGCGGCTCGGGGTGTCCCAACCGGGCCTGTCCGCGCAGCTGGGCCGGGTGGAGCGCGAACTCGGCGGCGAGGTGTTCCTCCGCGGGCGGTCCGGGGTGACGGTCACGCCGTTCGGGCAGTTCATCCTCACCCGCGCGCGCAGCGTGCTGCTCGCCGTGTCGGAGATGCGGCGCGACACTTACCGCCGCCGCTGCCCGGAGCAGCAGGTGGTGCGGCTCGGCGGGATCGGCGGGGCGGTGTCGGTCGGACTCGCCGACCGGCTCAGCGACCTGCTGCCGGAGGCCGAGGTGCGGCTGCAGGCCGAGTACTCGCCGAGGGTGCTGTGGGACCTGCTGCTGGCCGACCGCCTCGACGCGGCCGCGCTGGTCGACTACCCCGGGTTCACGCTGCGCACACCGCCGACGGTGCTGGCCAAGGTGATCGCGGTGGAGCCGGTCTTCATCGCGCTGCCCGAGGCGCACCGCCTCGCCGACCGCGCGGAGGTCGACCTCGCCGACCTGGCCGACGAGCAGTGGGCGCTGACCGCGCACGACGGCGCCGGCTGGCCGGACTGCTTCTACGCGGTGTGCGAGTCCGCCGGGTTCACCCCGCGCGTGCCCTACACCGTCTCCGACGGCACCCCGATCCGGGAACTGGTGGCCACCCGCCGGGCGGTCAGCCCGGTCCAGGCGGTGCAGACCGGCGGGGACGGGGTGGTGGTCCGGCCGCTGGCGGGTGCGCCGGTCCAGATCCGGCACCTGCTGGTCTGCCGGGAGGACAGCGTGCTCGCCGACATCTTCGACCACGTCGCGGAACTCGCCACGGAGGCGTACTGGTCGTTCGCGCGCAAGCGCCCCGAATACCAGGCGTGGCTGGCCCGCCCGGCATAACCGGGGAGTTGTGATCGGCGGGATGGTACGCCCGGTGCCCCGCCCCGGTAGAAAGCCGGTGACGGTATTCGGCTCGGGGAGGGCACGTCCATGCCAGTGTTGTACCGCCGTCCCGGTCAGGTGTGCGTCGAGCACACGATCGAGGTTCCGCTCGACCACGACGACCCGGCGGGCCCGACGATCGAGCTGTTCGCCCGTGAGGTCGCCCGCCCGGACGGCGCGGACCTGCCTTTGCTGCTGTTCCTGCAGGGCGGGCCCGGATACGCCGCGACCTGGCCGTCATCATCCGCCGCGTGGCTCGGGCAGGCGCTCAAGGAGTTCCGGGTGGTGCTGCTCGACCCGCGTGGCACCGGCCGAAGCACACCGGCGAACCGGCAGTCGCTGCGCGGCACCGCGGACCCCGCGGCCTACCTCAGCCGGTTCCGCGCGGACTCGATCGTGCGGGACGCGGAGCTGGTGCGGGCCCGGCTCGGTGGCGGGAAGCCGTGGAGCGTGCTCGGCCAGAGCTATGGCGGGTTCTGCGCGCTCACCTACCTGTCGCTCGTTCCCGAAGGGCTGCGGGAGGTGATGATCGGTGGAGGCCTGCCCGCACTGGACGGCGGGCCGGACCCGATCTACCGGGCGGCGTTCCCACGCGCGATCGAGGCCACCGAGCGGTTCTACGCGCGCTATCCCGGCGACCGGGCGATCGCCCGCCGCGTCGCCGACCACCTGGCCGAGACCGACGTGCGGCTGCCCGGCGGCGACCGGCTCACCCCGGAGCGGTTCCAGCTGCTGGGGCTGGCGTTGGGCACGTCCGGCACCGAGGATCTCCCCCACCACCTCCTTGAGGTGGCGTTCACCGGCGGCGAGCTGTCCGACGTGTTCCTGCGCGGCGTCGACACCGCTGTGTCGATGGCGACCCGACCGCTGTACGCGCTGCTGCACGAGTCGATCTACTGCCAGGACGCGGCGTCGGCGTGGTCGGCGCACCGGGTGCGCGGCGAGTTCGACAAGTTCGACACCGCGGGCGGCGGCGATGTCCTGTTCACGGCGGAGATGATCGAGCCGTGGCTGTTCGAGCAGGATCCCGCTCTCGCCCCGCTGCGGGACAGCGCCCAACGCCTTGCCGAGCACCGGTGGTCGACGCTGTACGACCCGGCGCGGCTGGCCGCGAACGACGTCCCGGTGGCCGCCGCGGTGTACCTCGACGACCTCTATGTGGACGCCGCCGCGTCGCTGCGCACCGCCGAACAGGTTCGTGGCCTGCGGGTGTGGGCGACAGCGGACCACGCCCACAACGGCCTCAGCGCCGATCCCACGGTGTTCGACCGGTTGCTGGGGATGGTTCGGGGCGAGGTCTAAGGCGTGGGGTGGGAGGGCGGCACCCCTCCCACCCCGACCTCACGGCGCCGCGAGCGCGGCCGTGGGGGCCAGTCGCGCCGCGCGCACCGCCGGATAGAGCCCGGCGATCGCACCGATGACCAGCGTGGCGAGCACGCCGCCGCCGGTCGCCCAGGCGGGCACGACCGTCGGCCAGTCCTGGGAGCGCGCGTAGGCCGTGGTCACCGTGAGGCCCAGCAGCACGCCGCCGACGCCGCCGAGTGCCGATAGCAGCAGCGACTCGGTCAGGAACTGGACGAGGATCTGCGGCCTGGTCGCGCCGAGTGCTCTGCGCAGCCCGATCTCGCCGCGCCGCTCCAGCACGGAGATCACCATCGTGTTGGCGACCCCGACCCCGCCGACGAGCAGCGCCACCGCGCCGAGGCCCAGCAGCAGCCCGGTGAACGCCTTGTCGGCGGCCTCCCTGGCGGCCAGGGCGTCCGACGGGCGGGACACGTTGACCTCGTTGGGCGCCTTGGGGTTGGCGGTGGCCGCCAGGACCGCGCGCACGGCGTCGACCTGGGCGTCGCGGGCGCGGGTGTACACCGTGGTGGGCAGCCCGTCGAAGTCGAGGTAGGTCTGCGCGGCGGGCCAGCCGACCAGGGCCGCCGAGTCGAGTTCGGGGGCCAGCGCCACCTTGTCGAGGATGCCGACGACGGTGAACCACTGGCCGCCGAGGAGGACCTGGACGTCCGGTCCGGCCGCGCTGATCCCGAGCCGCTCGGCGGCGTCGGCGCCGAGCACGACGGCCGGGTACCGCTCGGTCGCGGCGTTGAGCCAGATGCCTGCCGCCTGGGCGGCGCCGACGGTGGCGGGCAGATCCAGATTGGCGGCCTGGACCGAGATGCCGCCGGACTGTCCCTTGGGGATCTTGTCGTTGCGGTAGACCTTGGCGCCGGGCACCTTCCCGGTGGCCGCGACCCTGGTCACCGGGCCGATCCGGGAGATCATCGACACCGACTCGGCGGGCAGTGTCGACGCGTCGCCGAACATCGACTGGCCGGGGCCGACGGTGAGCAGGTTCGTGCCGAGCGCCGCGAGCCGTGCGTCGAGCCGGGCCCAGCTCGACGCGGAGATCCCGACGACCGCGGTCATCGCGGCGATGCCGATCGCGATGCCCAGCGCCGAGAGGACCACCCGCACCGGCCGGGTGCGCAGGCCGGAGCCGCCGACCCGCAGCACGTCGCGCGGCCGCAGCCGGGAGGGAGCGAGCTTGTCAGCCACCGTCGACCACCTGTCCGTCGCGCATCGACACCTGGCGCGGCAGCTCGGCCGCGATCGCCCGGTCGTGGGTGATCACCAGGACGGTGGCGCCGCCCGCGTGCAGTTCGTGCAGCAGCGTCATCACCCCGGCACCCGACGCCGAGTCGAGGTTTCCGGTCGGTTCGTCGGCGAGCAGCAGCGCGGGCTCCCCCACCACCGCGCGGGCGATGGCCACCCGCTGCCGCTCGCCGCCGGAGAGCTCGTGCGGGGAATGGTCGAGGCGGTGGTCCAGCCCGACCCTGGCCAGCGCGGTGCGGGCCTGGTCGCGCCGCTGCCGCAGTGGGGTGCCGGTGTAGAGCAGGCCGTCGGCGACGTTGTCGACCGCGGACTGACCGGGGGTGAGGTGGAACTGCTGGAAGACGAACCCGATGCGCCGCGACCGCAGCGCTGACAGGCCACGGTCGGTCAGCGCCGAGACGTCGTGCCCGGCGATGCGCACCGACCCGCTCGACGGCCGGTCCAGGGTGCCGATGACGTTGAGCATCGTCGACTTGCCCGATCCCGATGGGCCGACGATGGCGACCATCTCCCCGTAGTCGACGGTCAGGGTCACCCCGCGCAGCGCGGACACTCCGCCGGGATAGGACTTGGTCACCTCGGCCAGTTCCACGGCGGTCACGAGGGCACCCCCACAGTGGTGCCCTCGGCCAAGCCCTGGCCGGTGACCTCGACCCGACCGGCCGCGAACATGCCGGTCTCGACCTTCACGATCTTTGTCGACGACCCGTCCGCCACCTGCACGCCATAGCCGCCCTCGGCAAGGGCGAGCAGCGCGGCCACGGGGACGGTCAGCACGTTCTCACGCTGGGCGGCGGTGAACGCCACCTCGACGGAGGCCTGGTCGAGCCCGGCAATGGCGGCCGGGTCGTCGATCGCCACGGTCACCTCGATCTTGGTCGTCGGGTCGCCGCCGCCCGGGGTGTTCTGGTCCGCGGCCTCGATCACCGTCTGGGTGCCGGTGATCTTGGCGGGGACGGTCTTGCCGCCGGGCAGGGTCGCGGTCACCGCGGCGTCCTTGCGCGCCAGCCGCTCGTCGGCGACGTCGAGGCTGACGGTGACGACCCTGGCCAGCCCGGTGTAGGTGAGCAGCGCGGTCCCGGGGCGCAGTTCGTCGCCCGCCGCGGCCTTGTGCGCGTCGACCCGGACGGCGCCGGGCGCGTAGACGACCCTGCCGAGGTCGATCACGCCGGTCTCGGTCAGCCCGAGCGCCTTCTGCCACTTCTTCACCGCGGTCGCCGTCGAGTCGGAGTACTCGTCGTCGACGGTGAAACCCTTGTAGCCGAGCGCTTTCAGGTTCTCCTCGAACTGGCGCACATCGGCGCCCTCGGTGCCCGGCGCCAGCGGCCGGTAGGCGGGCAGCCCGCCGAAGAGCAGCACGACCGGGGAGTTGTCGACCTGGTAGAGCGCCTGGCCGCGGTCCACAGTGGAGCCGGTGGCGGGCAGGCCGGTCACGGTGCCGTTGAGCCTGCCGCTGACCGTGGTCGTGTCGCCGTAGCCGAGGTCACCGGAGTGCTTCTCGGTGTCGAGCAGGGTCTGCTTCGTCACCTTGGCGGTGCCCGGCGGCTTCTTGTCGGCCTTCCCGTCGTCGGCCTTCGGATTGCTGTCGAACCCGAAACCCGTCGCCGCGGCGGCCGCTCCGCCGCCCACCAGCACCAGCGCCGTCATACCCGCCACCCAGCGGGCCTTCCCACTCATTCCTCGACCTTCTTCATTTCCGGCATGGCGGGGCCTTCCGACCCGCCTGGCATGTACTTCTCGCAGATCTTCATGGCGGACTTGATCGCCGGGTCGTCCGGACTGCCGGGAAGCATGATGCGGCCCTCGGCGTCGGGATCGGGGAAGTCGGGGACGCCGTTCTCCCGCATGCACTGCGCGTTCTTGCGCATCGCGTCGGCGAACTCCTTCGGCGGCTTGCCCATCATGCCGCCGCCCATGAACTTGTTGCACTCCTTCATGGCGGCGTCCATCTTCTCCTTGCCACCGCCGCCGTCCGGAACCTTGATCTTGAAACCACCCTCGCTCATGTCCGGGTCGGGCATGTCGATCCCGTGGTCACGCATGCACTGGGCGAACTTGACCGGGTCGGCGTCACCGCGCCCCTCGCTCGGCGGGGCGCCTGCCGTGGACTCCGGCCCGCCCGCGCTGGCGATCCCGTCCCCGGCGTCCTTGTCACCGCCCGCTCCGCAACCCGCCAGCGCCACCGCCAGCAGCCCGGCCAGCAGGCCAGTCCTGATCCGCATCGTCGTCTCCCTCATCGGTGACCGGTCTCGACCCGGTCACCGACGGACTTAACCCGTTCGGGCATTTCCCGGGCGTTGCCGAAAACGGTGACGCGGAGGAAACACGGCGGTGGGTCACTATGGACAGATGCGGATCCTCGTGGTCGAAGACGAGCCACTGCTGGCCGACGCCGTGGCCAAGTGGCTGCGCGGCGACGCGCACGCCGTCGACGTGGTCGGCGACGGCGGCGCGGCGCTGGAGCGCCTCGGCGTCAACGACTACGACGTCGTGGTCCTCGACCGCGACCTGCCCGTCACCCACGGCGACGACGTGTGCCGTGACCTGGTGGCCCGCGACGGCGCGACGCGCATTCTGATGCTGACCGCGGCCGCCGAGATCGACGACCGGGTCACCGGCCTTGCGCTGGGCGCCGACGACTACCTGCCCAAGCCGTTCGCCTTCCCCGAGCTGTCCGCCCGAGTCACCGCCCTGGGCAGGCGGTCGCGGGCGGCGACGCCGCCGATCCTGCAGCGCGCCGGGGTGCGGCTGGACCCGCACCGCCGCGAGGTCTTCCGCGACGGCCGGTACGTGCCGCTGTCGCGCAAGGAGTTCGCTGTGCTCGCCGAGCTGCTGCGGGCCGACGGGGCCGTGGTGTCGGCCGAGCAGCTGCTGGAGAAGGCGTGGGACGAGCACACCGACCCGTTCACCAACGCGGTCCGGATGACGATCCTCAAGCTGCGGCGCAAACTCGGCGAGCCGCAAGTGGTGCTCACCGACCCGGGCGTCGGGTACCGCATCCCATGACCCGGCTGACGATCCGCGCGCGCCTCACCTTCGTCTACGGCGGACTGTTCCTGCTGGCAGGCGTCTTGCTCCTGGCCGCGACCTACGCGCTGGTGTCGCAACGGCTGCCCGCGGCGATGCAGGGCGTGATCAGTGGCCCAGTCGCCCCCGGCGAGATCCCACAGCTCCCGCCGGACACCACGATCATGCGCATCGCCACGGACCTGCGCACCGACGCCCTCAACGCGGTGCTCACCCAGGGCGGCATCGCCCTGGGCATCGTCGGGATCGGCGCCACCGCGTTCGGCTGGCTCATCGCGGGCCGCATCCTGCAGCCGCTGCACCGGATGACCGAGACCGCGCGCCGCATCGCCGAGACCCCCGGACCCGACCGCGGCCTGCGCGAACGCATCGAGATGACAGGCCCCCAAGACGAGATCAAGGAACTGGCCGACACCTTCGACGTCATGCTCGGTGCCCTCGACCACTCCTTCGACGGCCAGCGCCGGTTCATCGCCAACGCCTCCCACGAACTGCGCACGCCGCTGACCCTCAACCGGGCGCTGCTGGAGGTGGCGCTGCACCGCGGCTCCGGGTCGCCCGAGGTGCGCCAGCTCGCCGAGACCCTGCTGGAGGTCAACGCCCGCCACGAGCGGCTCATCGACGGGCTGCTGCTGCTCGCCCGGTCGGAACGGGAGATCGGGGAGCGCTCCTACATCGACCTCGCCGACATCGTCGAGCACGTCTGCGCGCAGGTGCCCGACGGGCCGGTGGCCGTGCGGGTCGAGGCGGCCGAGGCGCCGACCACGGGCAACCCGGTGCTGCTGGAGCGGCTCGTGCAGAACCTGCTGGAGAACGGGCTGCGGTACAACGTCGACGCCGATGGCTGGGTGCGGGTCCTCAGCACGACCCAGCCCGACGGGTCGGCCCTGGTGCAGGTGAGCAACACCGGGCCGGTCGTGCCGCGCTACGAGGTCCCAGGGCTGTTCGAGCCGTTCCGGCAGGCTCGCGCCGCCGAGCGGCAGGCCACCGGTGGCGCGGGTCTCGGCCTGTCGATCGTCCGGGCCGTGGCCACCGCCCACGGCGGCGTCGTCTACGCCGAGCCCCGCGACGGCGGCGGGCTCGTGGTCACCGTGGTCCTGCCGGGCGCGCCCCAGGTGCGGCACGTGCCCGATGGCGACGTGGGGGCGTTACCTCCGGCCATCGGTGTGGCCGGTCAGCACTGACGGCGACGCCCGCCCCGCTCCTACGGTCACCGGGAACCTGAATCCTGTGACCGACAAGGAGATCGTCCCGATGTCCACACCCTGGCAGCCCCGCTTCGGCGCGGTGTGCGGAATCCTGCTCGCGCTGTCGATCGGCGTACCCGGCGCGATCGAGGCGTTCACCGGCGAGACGGCACTGACCAGCCTGGTCATCGGGCTGGGCACCGCGTTCGGCGCGCCTGCCATCGTCGCCTTCCACGGCCACCAGGCCGCCGCGTCCGGCCGGTTCGGCGCGATCGCCTACGGGGCGAACATGATCGGCCTCGGCCTGTTCACCGGGGTGGCGTTCGCGCTGAACCTGGTGATCTTCTTCCAGGACGCGCCCGTGGTCCCGATGCCGACCAAGATCGCGCTGCAGGTGTCGTCGCTGGTGTTCGTGGTCGGCACCGCGCTGTTCGGCGTGGCGATGGTGCGGGCCAAAGTGTTCCCCGCGGTGCCCGCGTGGGGCTACGGGGTCTCGTTCACCCTGCTGGCCGTGTTCGCCGCGCTGCCCGACACCCCGCTGACCGGTGTCCTGCACGTGGTGTGCGCCGCGGTGCTGATCTGGCTGTCGATGACGGTGTGGTCTCGACAGGACAGTCCCGCACGCGAGCGCGCACTAGCCTGACCGGCATGCACACCTCGCGACCGGCACCGTGGGTATCCCTCGTGCTCTGTGCCGCGGTACTTGTCGCGGGCCTGTACGCCGCGATGGCCGGGATCGGAACAGCCGGGATGGGAATGGCTGAGCTGCCGCTGCTGATCGGCGGGCTGGCCGCCCTGGTCGGACTCGACCTGGCCGAGCACCGCCGCTACCCGGTCCAGACCCCTCCCCGGGTAGCGGCGGTGCTCCTCGCGCTGCGGGCGGCCAGCTACGCGGGCATCGCGTTCGTCGACGGGTCCGGGCTGGCCAGGGTGCTGTTCCTGCTCGTACCGTTCACCGCGTACTTCGCCTTCGGTCGGACCGTCGCGATCGTGCTCGGCGTGGCCTGCGTCGGGCTGGCCGCGGTGAGCACCCCCGGCTGGTACGCCGAGGTGGAGAAGGTCTCCGACCTGGTCATGTTCACCGTCGGGCTGGTGCTGACCATCGCCATGGCCGCGGTCGCGGCCCAGGAGCGACAGAACCGGATCCGGCTGCAGGAGTCACACCGGCAGGTCGCCGAGCTGTCCGCCGCCGCCGAACGCAGCCGGGTGGCCCGCGACCTGCACGACGACCTCGGCCACCATCTCACCGCCATTGTCGTGCTGCTGGAGAAGGCCACGGCGTTCCGCGACCGCGACGCCGACGCCGCCCGGCTGGCCGTCGAGGACGCCGAGCGTTCCGCGCGACGCGCGCTCACCGACGTCCGTGAGTCCGTGCGGTCACTGCGCTCGGCGTCGTTCGGCCTGACCCCCGCGCTGGACGAACTGGTCGGCGGGCAGACCGACGTCACGCTGGCGGTCACCGGTGACGAGGACCGCTACGACGTCGCCGCGCTCCAGACGCTCTACCGGGCCGCGCAGGAGGGCATCACCAACTCACGGCGGCACGCCGAGGCCGGCCGGATCGCGGTGTCGGTGGACCTGGCCGACGCGCGGGCCCGGCTCACCGTGGCCGACGATGGCCGCGGATTCACCCGGGGCCGCGAGGGTTTCGGGCTCGTCGGCATGCGGGAGAGGGTCGCGCTGGCGGGCGGCAGGCTCGATATCGACAGCGCCCCCGGCGCCGGGACCCGGCTGACCGTCACCATTCCACGGAGGACGGTGTGATGACCGAGACGCCGGTCCGGGTGCTGGTGGTCGACGACCAGCAGCTCATCCGCGAGGGCATCGCGTCGCTGCTGGGCATCCAGCCCGGCATCGAGGTCGTCGCCACCGCCGTCGACGGCCGCGACGCGGTGGACAAGGCCGTCGAGCTGAACCCGGACATCGTGCTGATGGATGTCCGGATGCCCGAGATGGACGGCGTCGAGGCCGTCGCCGCGCTGCGCAAGCGGGTGCCGACCTGCCGCGTGGTCATGCTCACGACGTTCGACGACGAGGACTACGTCGTCCGCTCGCTGCGCGCGGGCGCGGCGGGCTACCTGCTCAAGGACCTGCCGTCACGGGAACTGGCGGGCGCGGTGCGGCTGGCCCACGCCGGGGTCGCCCAGTTCGACCCGGCCGCCGCGGCCAGGCTGGCCGCCGCCCTCGACCGCTCCGGCGAGCACGGCGGCTCGGCGCTGACCGTGCGGGAGGCCGAGGTCCTGCGGCTGGTCGCGGGCGGGGCGACGAACCGGGAGATCGCCGAGCGGCTGTTCCTCAGCGAGGGCACGGTGAAGAACCACATCTCGCGGGTGCTGACCCGCCTCGGCCTGCGCGACCGCACCCAGGCCGCCCTGTACGCCCGCGACCACGGGCTGCTCTGATCGGCGAACCCACTCGCCTGATTGCGATCCGCGATGACCGAATCGGCCCCTTGATCGCGTTTCGGCAGGTCACGGCCGGGTTCTCGGCTCGCTGACCGTTCACTTCGGACAGTTCGCGTTCGCCGCGCGGACACCGCCCGCTGCTGCACTGCGCCTGCCCGGAACCCCCGGGCCGGACGCGAGGAGCAGTGGTGAGCCAGATTCGCCTGAAGGGCCTGAGTCGGCGGTTCGGCTCGACCGTCGCCGTCGACGACCTGCACCTCGACGTGGCCGACGGCGAGTTCGTCGTCCTGCTGGGACCCAGCGGCTGCGGCAAGTCGACAGTGCTGCGAATGATCGCGGGCCTGCTGCCGCCCACCGGTGGGCGCGTGCTGCTCGACGGCGCCGACATCACCCACGCCCCGGCCCGCGACCGCGACCTGGCGATGGTGTTCCAGAGCTACGCGCTCTACCCGCACCTGTCGGTGGCCAAGAACATCGGCTTCCCGCTGCGCGCCCGCCGCATGGCCAAGGCCGAGATCCGCCAAGGTCGAGCAGGTCGCCGCCGTGCTGGATCTCGACGGCCTGCTCGACCGCAAGCCCAAGGAGCGCGCGACCACCCGCGCCAAGATCAGCGCACTGCACCGGCGGCTCGGCGCGACGGTCGTCTACGTCACCCACGACCAGGTCGAGGCGATGACCATGGCCACCCGGATCGCCGTGCTCGACGCGGGCGGGCTCGAACAGATCGGCACACCGGAGGAGGCCCTCGGCGAGCGCGGCCAGCTGCGGGCCGGTGCGCAGTTCGCGCATCTCCGCCGCGGCCGCCCGCGCCGCCGCGCCCGCCTGGTCGACCCGCTCGACGATGTCGCGCGCCAACCCGCGGAACACCGCACCCGCCGGGGTCAGCCGGACCTCATGGGAGGCGCGCGAGACCAGTTCGACCCCGACCGACCGCTCCAGCCGCCGCAGGTGCTGGCTCAGCGACGGCTGCGCCAGATGCAACCGGGCCGCGGCCCTACCGAAATGCAGTTCCTCCGCAAGCGCGAGAAATGACACCAGATGCCGCAATTCCAGGACCACACCTCCACACTTTGTGCCGGACCTTAGGCCGAGTGAGGGAACACGCGGTGAATGGACTCGGTCGTCGGCACCAACGTCCAGGTCAGGACCAGCGAAAAATCGGCAACTTACTACGCGCCCTTTTGGGCACCATCCGCCATCGGCCATTGCGGGACGATTTCCGAGGTTCCTAGTATCGGCGGTTGCGGCCGCATCCGTCCCCCTTGAATTCGCAATGCCGAAACGAGGAAAGAAATGCGAAGAATGGTGCACACCGCTGTGCGCGCGGGATCGGCGTTCACCGCCGTCCTGCTCCTCACAGCGGTGACCCTCGCCCCACCGACCTCCGCCGACCCCGAGGCATCGCAGCTGGCCAAGAGCGCCCAGAACGTCACCAGTCCCGGCGCCGACCCGGCCAACCACGGCGACACCCTCAACTGGGTGCTCGACTACACCGACAACGGGCCGGGTGCCCCCGCGACCGCGACGATCACCGACCCGATCACCGGCGCGGGCGCCAAGCAGACCTTCGTCCCCGGCTCCCTTGACGTGCCGCCCGGCTGGTCACCGTCCTGGTCCACCGACGGCACCACGTTCCTCGACACCGACCCCGGCGCCCTGACCTCCGCCGTCCGCGCCACCAACCCCAACGCCCGACCGGGCGGCACGCACCGCACCGGCGCCCTGCTCCCGCCGGTGCAGGCACTCGCGACCCCAGTCGGCGGCGACGGCTACACCCCGATCCTGCACCGCACCGCCGCGGGCAAGACAGAGGTCTGGAACACCTTCCACCACACCGGCCCCGCAGCCGGGTCGCTGGTGTGCACCGACCTGTCGACGGGCGCGCTGTGCACGGGTGGGCCGTGGCCCAAGGCCCTCAACACCGCGCCGGGCCCGTTCCAGCCCGCCGGGTCCGGTGACATCATCACCATGCTGACCCCGCAGTTCGCCGCCGACCCCGCGAACCCCGCCATCGTCTTCTACCCGGCGCTGACGTCGGGATCGGTCGGCGTGGGCTGCCTTGACCTCGCGGCCAGGGAGAACTGCGGCTACACCGCGCTGATCAACACCCCGACCGCGTGGAGCTTGGCTGGGCTCGTCGCCCAGGGCGGCAACTTGTACGGCACCGCCGCCAACGGGCAGGTGCTCTGCATGGCGATCGCGGGCCGCACGCCGTGCGCCGGACAGCCCTACGCCGCGATCGTGCCGCCCAGCCGCAACGCGCAGGGCAACCTGTACCTCGGCTCGATGACCGTCGCCGACGGGAAGATCTTCGCGTCGTCATCGGACCAGTCGAACGAGCCGATGCTGGGGTGCTTCGACCCGGCCGCGGGCGCGTCCTGCGCGGGCTGGGCCGCGCCCAAGCCGCTGGGGCTCGCGCCCATTTACACCTACAACGCGTTCACCTACTACGACCACGCGGGTGTCGCGATCGGCGCGTGTTCCACCCTCGTCGTCACAGGCGGCCCATCGGCTACCTGCTACACGCTCGCGGGCGCGGCACTGCCGCCGCCGCCGGTGTTCGGCGCCGGGGTCCTCACGTTCAACCCGGAGACGGTCACGACGCCGGATGGACATCTGCGCAGCTACTTCGGCATATGGGGCGGGACGCAGCGCGGTGCCACCGTGTGCATGGACTGGACGACGGGCACGGGCTGCGCGAACTTCCCGGCGACCCACCCGACGGTCAACAGCGGCTTCACCCGCGACTACGGCTACGCCTACGACACCTCCACCGAGTGCCTCGTCGGCCTCGGTGACGGCGGGTACCTGTTCTCCGTCGACCCGGTCACCGGCAGCACCCCGTGCATCCGCACCGGTGTCACGGTCGCGCTGAACCCGGCGGCGTTCTACTGCGACGGCGGCGACAGCCACGTGCAGGGCTACCAGAGCGCGCGACTGGAGAACATCAACCTGGCCAATGTCAACCTGGCCGCGTCGACCGTGGACGTGACCGACACCGGGGGCGGCCTGATCGCCAGCCCGTCGTTCGCCCCGGACGGCACGATCGACCTGTCCGGCATCTCCGTCACCGACCACCCGGACATCTCGGTGTCGGCGCACCTGGTCCTGAACAACGACACCGACTTCACCGACACCAACCACCCGACGATGACCCTCACCTACCAGGGCGACGCGCCGCAGGTCTGCTTCAAGACCACGATCGCGACGGACTGCTCGACCACCGACGTGACCAACACCGCGACCGTCACCGACGCGACCGGCACCTCGACGTCCAATCCGGTGACCCTCGCGGTCGCTCCTGGGTCGGGCTGCCAGCCGAAGATCGTGGTGAACAAGGAGATCTGCGCGTCGCACCATTCGTACGACTGTCGGCCCGGCGGGCCGGGGCCGTGGGTGAAGAAGGCGCCGGTCGGCTTGCTCGGGCTGCTGTTCGCCCACCCGCGTTGGCGGATCACGATCACCAACGTCGGCGCCGTCGGCATCTCCAACGCCAAGGTCAACGACGCGGCCGAACCGTCGTGCGCCACGGCGGCGGGCACCTTCACCCTGGCGGCAGGCGCGAGCAAGCAGGTCTTCTGCGACACGTCGATCCTGGTGTCGCTGCTGCCGATGACCAACAAGGCGTCGGTGACCTACGTGCCCGCGAACTCCCCGCCGGGCACACCGCCGACGACCACCGAGTTCTCCTCGGCGGTCGCGTGCTCCCTGCTGTGCATCTTGTAGGGACGTGAGGTGATGGGCCCGCCTGGCCGACGGTCAGGCGGGCCCCGCTCGTCATGGCACCCGAGGGAAGCTGATCACCTGGTCCGCGCCGCCGCTCACGGTCAGCGGGATCGGCACTATCGCGCCGCGGTGGTTCAGGTCGCCGCCCGCGATGACCAGCCGCACCCGGTGTCCGGGTTCGAAGCGGTGCACGAACGCGGGCATGGTGACCTTCACCGGCTTGCCGACGTCGGTGACCCGGACCGGCGCGACCAGGTTGTTGATCAGGGTCTGATGGCCGTCGGGCGCGACGTCGTAGACCTTGGCGAACACGACCGGGTGACCGATCGGGCCCAGCGGCGCGCTGAGCCACGCGGTGGGTGAGGTGAAGCGGACGGTCAGCTCCGGGCTGCCCGCGACGTTGATCCCCTCGGCCAGGCTCGGCGTCGTCCACTGCACGTAGGTGCCGGGCAGGTTGGCGTCGGGGAAGACGCCGGGCATGCCGATGGCGTCGACCGCGCCGAAGCTCGTCGGCAGGCCCGCGACCGTGGTGGTCATCGTCTGCGACCCGGAGCGGACCGCGGCGGGCTGGGAGACCAGCGTGCCATCGCCGGAGAGATACAGCGGGGTCGCCGCGCCCACCGGGAACGCGGGCGCCGAGGCGTAGGCGGGTGCCGCGTTGCCGGTGTAGGGCATCCACGGGCGGAAGTAGGCGAAGTCCGGGCCGGTGTCGACCGCGGCGTCCTTGAGGTAGCGGTTCAGCCAGGTCAGGAACCGGCCGGTCTCGTACTGCGCCGCCGGGTCCGGCGCGCCTGCGTCGAACTCGCCGGGCACCCGGCCGCCGGAGTGGCCCCAGGAGTGCCAGATCATCTGAACCGGCGTGCCCTGCGCCTTGAGCGCGCGGTAGGTGGCCGCCGCCTCGTTGAGGTTGAACAGGGTGTCGTGCTGCCCCTGGGCAAGCAGTACCGGGACGGTGACCTTCTGGACGTAGCTCGCCACAGACGCGTGCCGGGTCAGCGCGGTGACGCCGGGGGTCAGGAAGCCCTGGATGCCGGAGGCGAGCAGGCCGGGGCAGACGACGTCGGGGAAGTTCGGGCAGCCGACCAGCCTGTTCAGGTCGTTGGGCGGCCGCATGACGTTCTCCAGCAGCGCGCCCTCGGTGAAGAACAGCACCGCCCAGGTGATCTTCGCCGCGCCCGGCGACGACGAGGTGACCCCGGTCTGCGCGGTGTTGTTCGGGGACAGCGAATAGGACAGATCGTTCCAGGTGATCAGCGGGATGAGCGTGTCGATCCGCTTGTCCACCGACGCCGCCGCGAACTGGACACCGCCGCCGTAGGAGCCGCCGACCATGCCGACGCGCGGGTCGTCCGGCCGGGCGACGCCCGCGTGGTCGGTGGCGTCGCGCGCGACGAAGTCGAGGCCCGCGACCGGCTGGGTGTGCGCCGCGTCGGTGAACGCGATCCCGTCCCGTCCGCCGAGGAAGCTCACCAGCTGACTGGCCGCGACACCGTCCCAGTCCGGATCGTCGAGGGTGATCTTGCACCCGGACCCGCCGAAGCCAAGGCCGGAGTAGGACAGCACGGCGTAGCCCTGGGTGCCCGCGAGCCACGCGCCGATGCCCGCCTGGTCGTCCTTGGACCCGCCGAAGCCGTTGGTGGTCAGCACCGCGGGCATTCGGTTCGCCGCGCTCGCGCCCGCCGGGGTGTACAGGTCGCCGACGATGTCGCAGCGCTGGGCGTCGAGCCCGACCGTGACCGCGAAGTGCAGCGTGCGCACGGAATACGCCGCGTCGGCGCCGCTTGGCACACCGGTCAGTGCGGTCGCGGTGACCATGGCCGCCGTCGCCGCGATGAGACGGATCGTTCGCACACGCCCTCCAGGTGATCGGGGTCACTAAGTGTCCTGCGCCGGCGCAGGACACTAGAAGAACGGCCGATCTACTCGCGAGTAGATCGGCCGATCGAGTGAACCTCCGATGCCGCCGCCGGAAACGCGCCCCGAATGCCCCTGGACACCCGACTTCCGCCGGGTGTCGCACCCCGATCCGCCATCAGGCGCCCCCCGTAACGACCGTGCGCATGCGGTCGATGACCGATCGTGAGCCACGGCCGACTGTTGATCTTCCTGCTCCTGCTGATCGCCTCGCTGTCGCCTCTGCTGTTCCTCAACCTCGACAAGGCGGGCCAGTTGGCCAGCGCGTTGGCGCTCCCGCTGGCGGTCATCCTCGTCGCGCTGCCCTCGATCCCGCCGCTGCGCCGCAGTTCGGTGCCGTGGCGGAAGGTGTCGATCATCGCCGCGGTGATCGTCGCGGTGGTCGGCGGATCCGGGGTGGTCTACGCGATCTGGCAGGGCAACCGCGACATCGACGTCACCTTCCCCACCGACGGCGGCGACCCCACGTGGAAGGACGGCTATTACACCGTCCTGCCCGTGCCCGGTGCGCCGCCGGAACGCGAGCGCATCACCGTCGCCGCGTCGCTGAAGAACACCAACAAGACCGGTGACTGCGAGCAGACCGCGACCCTTGAGTACACGCCGCTGATCGACGGGCGCCCGCAGACGTCGACGTCGGTGCCGCCCGGCCAGTCGGTCGAGCTGTCGCTGGCGGGCACCACCCGCAAGGCCGAGGTCAAGATCACCCTCCACTACGAGTCCGGGAACGCGAACTGCGCGGTGGACCTGTTCATAGACAAGGCAGTCCTGCATGGCTAAGCGCCTTCTTCTCGCCCTCCTGCTCGTCGTCGCGGGCTGCGGCGCGGACGCCCAGGAGCCCGCGGTGTTCGGCAAGACGGTCAACATCGGCGTCTCCCCCAGTTCGCCAGGCTGGGGAACGGCGGACGCGGCAGGTGTGCGCAGCGGGTTCGACTACGACTTCTCGAACTGGCTCGGGCAGCACCTCGCCTTCACCCCGGTCCCGGTGACGGTGCTGGCCCGCGACCGCGAGATCGAACTGCAGCGCGGCACGATCGGCATGGTCGTCGCGACGTACTCGATCACCGACGCCCGCCGCGAACAGGTCGGGTTCGCGGGCCCGTACATGCTCAGCCAGCAGGGCGTGATGGTGCGGGCCGCGGAGAAAGAGAAGTACCGGACCCTGGCGGACCTGACCGGCAAGACGATCTGCGTCACCTCCGGGTCGACGTCGGCCAAACAGCTGCGGGAGCTGGGTTTCCCGGTGTCGGTGACGGAGAAGGACGTCTACGAGCAGTGCAGGCTGGCGCTGCGCGACGGGCAGGTCGACGCCCTGTCGACCGACCAGTTGATCCTCTACGGGCTGCAGAAGGTCGACAAGGAGACCTACGTCGTGCCCGAGATCGCGTTCGGCCAGCAGGAGCGCTACGGGATCGGGCTGCCCAAGGGCGACAAGGCCAAGTGCGAGGCGGTGACCACCCAGATCCGCACGTTCCTCATCGACGGCTACTGGGACCGGTTCTTCGCCGCGAACCTGCCCGGTGTGCCGACCGAGGGCCACAAGCCGAACCCGAACCGGCTCAACCCCTGCTGATTCACGAGATCGGCTCCGGACGCCGGCACGATGGCCCGATGACCGCGTGGAACACCAGTGCCGGACCGCCGCCGTCCTCGGCCGCGACGACGCTGGTCGACGGGACGACGTTCTGCCGGTCCGACACCGACGGCGAGATCCACCCGGACCAGCCGCACGGCCTGTTCGTCGCCGACACCAGGGTGCTCTCGACCCTGCGGATCACCATCGACGGCCATCCGGTCGAACCGCTGGGCGTCACCATCGACGAGCCGTTCGCCGCGACCTTCACCGGCCGCGCCCGACCGCGCGACGGGCAGGCCGACAGCACGCTGCTCGTGGTGCGACGGCGGGTGCTTGGCGCGGGGATGACCGAGGACATCGTGCTGCGCAACCTGTCCGGCGACCAGGTCGACGTGGCGGTCGGCGTCGTCATGGGCGCCGACTTCGCCGACCTGTTCGAGGTCAAGGACCGGCGGGCCGCGGCCCATCCCACCTCCAGCGTCGAGGTGCTCGCCGTGGTCCCGGCGCGTGGCCAGTGGTCGCTGCGGCTCAACCTCAACGACGCGGACGGTCCGGTGTCATCGCCCGCGGGTCGGCTGGCCGCCTGGCGGGCCATGATCCCCCGGATCACCACCGCCGACCACGGTCTCGCCGCGACGCTCCGGACCAGCGCCACCGACCTCGGCGCGCTGCAGATCCACGGCCCGACCGGAGAACGCGTCGTGGCCGCGGGTGCGCCGTGGTTCATGGCGCTGTTCGGCCGCGACTCGCTGCTGACGAGTTGGATGGCGCTGCCCCTCGACCAAGGCTTGGCACTGGGCACGTTGCGCGCGTTGGCCGCCCGTCAGGGAACCAAGGTCGACCCGGTCACCGAGGAACAGCCCGGGCGTGTCCCGCACGAGGTGCGCCTCGGCCGCGAAGCCGCGCGACATCTGGGCGGCGGCACCGCGTACTACGGCACCGCCGACGCGACCCCGCTGTTCGTCGCCCTGCTGGGCGAGTTGCACCGATGGGGTCTGCCAGAGGCCGAGCTCACCGACCTGCTCCCGGCCGCCGACCGGGCACTGCGCTGGATGGCGGACAACGGCGACCCGTTCATCGAGTACGAGCGCGCCACCGACAACGGGCTGGTCAACCAGGGGTGGAAAGACTCCTTCGACGGCGTCAACCACGCCGACGGACGGCTCGCGGTGCCACCCATCGCGCTGGCAGAGGTCCAGGGCTACGCCTACGCCGCCTACACCGCGCGGGCCCGGATCGCGACGTCGCTCGGCGACACCGCCACCGCGGCCGACTGCACCGCGAAGGCCGAACGGCTCAAGGCGGCGTTCAACGAGCGGTTCTGGCTGCCCGACAAGGGCTGGTTCGCCATCGGGCTCGACGCGGACAAGCGGCCCATCGACGCGCTGACGTCCAACATCGGCCACTGCCTGTGGTCGGGCATCGTGGCCGACGACAAGGCAGCGGCCGTCGCCGACGCGCTGACCGGGCCGCGGCTGTGGACCGGGTTCGGCATCCGCACCCTCGCCGACGACATGGGTGCCTACAACCCGATGAGCTACCACAACGGGTCGGTATGGCCGCACGACAGCGCGATCGCCGCGGCGGGGCTGCTGCGGTATGGGTTCGTCGACCAGGCCACCATGGTCGCCGAGGGCCTGCTCGCGGCGGCGGATCACTTCGGCGGCAGGCTGCCGGAGCTGTTCTGCGGGTTCGACCGAGCCGAGTTCCCGGCCCCCGTGCCGTACCCGACATCGTGTTCGCCGCAGGCGTGGTCGGCCGCCGCACCGCTGCTGCTCCTGCGGACGCTGCTGCGCCTGGAACCAGACCTGCCGAGCGTCCGCGTCGACCCAGTCCTCCCCGCGCGGATGCTGCCGCTGCGGATCGAGGGTCTGCCAGTGGCGGGCACGCGGCTCACCATCGAAGTTGAGGACGGGCGTCGTCAGCTCTCGCGCATCAGGACCGACAGGTAGGTGCGGGCGAACCGGCGGACCTCGTCGTCGTCGGCGAGCGGGATGCAGCTCTGCGGGGTGAGGGTGAACGAGATCGCCAGCCGGATGAAGATCTCAGCGACACCCGCCGGATCACGTCCACCGACCGGCTGCAGGTCCCCGGCGACCTGCTCGCCTTGGTGGACCAGGAAGTCACGGGACGCGGCGACCACGGCGTAGCCGTTGAGCGTCAGGTACGGCAGCAGCGCCTCCGGGTCGCTGGCCAGCAGCCGGTTCATCAGCTCGTCGTCCCGCGCGGCCCGCACGCCGACGACGAATCCCTCGACCAGCCGTTCCTCCACAGTGGACAAGCCGGCCACCGCGGCGGCGATGTCGGCGTAGAACCGGCGGGCCTGGCGCACCAGCACGGCCTGCACCAGCGCGTCCTTGGTGTCGAACCGGCGGTACAGGGTCGCTCGGGACACGCCCGCGCTCTTGGCCACGGTCTCGACGCTGGTCCGGCGCAGGCCGTAGGCGAGCAGCTCGCCGAGTGCGGCGTCGAGGATGGTCTCGCCGACCGTGTCCACCTCGGTGCCCGCGAGCACGAGGTCGAGAAGAGCGCTGTGGTCGGTCACACCGTGAGCTTACGACCGCCGCGCGGACCGACGCCGGTCCGCCGATAGGCCGCCACCGCCCCCGGCGAGACGCGCGCCGCCCGCGGGAGCAGCGGGAAGGTGCGGCGGACGACACCTTGGACGCGGGTGAACCGCCGTTCGTCACGGGCCGTCCAGCGCTCGCCGAGCAGTTCGCGCACCGGTTCGGGGAAGGTGCCGACCGCGAGCCACCACATCGGCTTGGCGCTCGGTTTGCGCAGCAGGCGGTAGATCGGGGCCGGGACCAGCGGGAACGTCTCGGGCGGGTTCTTGCTGAACTCGATCAGCCCGCGCGCGGCCGGGGTGATCTCCAGGTCCTCGCGGCACACCCGGTCGAAGTACTCCCGGAAGGACGGCCAGTCCGGCGGCATGACCCGGTCGCTGACGCCGTAGGCCCGGTAGATCCGGCAACCCTCGGCATAGAGCTGGTCCTTCTCCGCGTCGGTCATCGGGTGGTCGAACAGGTCGATGAGCTGGAACAGCCCGTCGAAGATCGTCGCGTGCGCCCAGAAGTACACCTCGGGATCGAGCGCGTGATACCGCCTGCCGTTGCCGTCGACGCCTTTGATGTCGGTGTGGAAGTCCGTGATCTTCCGCGCGGTCCGCGCGCCATTCGGCCAGTCGAACGTCGTGCCCTGGATCTGCGGGACCGAACGCAGCACCCGCTGCCACGGCTCGTTGAAGAAGTCCGAGTGCTGCTCGACGCCCGCGCCGAGTCCGGGGTGCATCAGCTGGAGCAGACCGGCCTTGACCAGCAGCAGATACCCGCGGCGGTCGCCGCCGTAGCGCCAGTGCAGGGAGCCGGGCCCGGGAAGATCGTCGACCAAGGTCATGAGTCGATGATACAGATTCACCTCTTTGTTTCAAGGCCGATCGGCGGTGGCCGAATGGCCCAGGCGGATCGACGGGGTCGGCCTGATGGACCAACAATCTTGATCTTGCCCCGGCAGTGGTCTACATACGGCTGTGCAATTCCTGTCACCTGTCCGATAAAGGAGTCCACCCCGCATGAGGTCCACCCTGCCCTTCGCCGCGATCGTCGCGCTGGCCGCCACAGCCGCGATCACCGGCACCGCTTCGGCCTCCCCCATCCAGTCCTTCCACGCCCACAACTACGACGCCTGTCTGTCGAGCTACACCAACGGCGAACTCACCTGGCGCACAAGCACGACCACCCGCCCGACGGCCGTCGACGTGACCGGCTACGTCGGCCTGCGCGACCCGCACCAGTGCGCGTTCCCGTCGCGGCCCACCGCGGTGGCCGTGTTCACCGCCTACAACGGCGGCACCGTCGTCGACACCCAGCGGGAGAGCACGCTGACCGGGTCGGCCGACTTCCGGTTCGTGCTGGCGTCGCCCTCCGCGAGTCCCGTCATCGTCCCGATCGACCGCGTGACGGTCCAGGTGTGCCACACCGCGCCCGTCACCGCCCCGACCGCCGTCACCTGTGGAGACATCAGCACCTACACGCCGTGAACCGTCTCTCCGAGGGCCCGGACTACCGGGCCTTCGGAGGGCGCAGGCCCAGCCTGCGCAACTCCCGAGCGGCCAGCCCGGAGACCGTCGCGGGGTCACCGCTTCGCCATCCCGACCCGACCGCCTTCGCCTTGGCCAGCCGGGACAGCGGCTGAGTCATCAGTGCCCGCAGCGCGAGCAGGTCTTGCCCGTCCTGGCCTTGATCACGCAACTTGGCCGCGGCCGTCGCCTCCCGCACATACCGGAACCGCCGCGGCAGCCACACGATCAGAAGCATCACCACCGGAATGGCGATCAAGGCGACCGTCAGCCACAGCGCAAGGCTCTCGACCGACTCGATCTGCCAGCGGCCCGCCTCGCTGATCCGGGCACCACCCGCCGACCCGGAGTGCAGCGCGTCGGCGAGCGAGCCACCGACCAGCGGTACGTCATCGGCGTTGTCGGCGGCGGCGTCGAACGTGCGGCTCAGGCCGTTGCCCGCGTCCACGAGGCCCTGACCAGGCGCGCGCAGCCGCAGCACGCTCTCCCGGACTTCGTTGGCGACCCAGATCGCGGCGTACATGAGCAGAAGAGCCGCCGCGTCAGCGGCGAGCTGACGTGCGCGGCGGATGGGATAGTCGGCGTAGAGCTGCATCGGTGCTCCTCACCAGTGGTCGACTGACTGAGGGATACCACGGGACAAGACGATCAATCGAGCAGCCGGGAGAGGGAACATGTCCGAGCCGACCGGCAGGCAGCCGACCAGCCACGAACGCCGATCAGGTCAGCCTTGGGACGCCTCGTACCAGGACGGGCCCGCGCCATGGGACATCGGGCGGCCGCAACCGGCGATCGCGCTGCTGGCGGCCGATGGCGGATTCACCGGCACGGTCCTCGACGCGGGCTGCGGAACCGGCGAGAACACCCTCCACATCGCCGCGCTGGGACTGCGGGTCGTGGGCGTCGACGTCGCCGAGACCGCACTGGCCATCGCCAGAGCCAAGACCCACGACCTCGACGCCGCGTTCACCACAGCCGACGCGTTCCACCTCGACCGCCTGGACCGCGTGTTCGACACGGTGCTGGACTGCGGCCTCTTCCACACCCTCGACACCGACGAACGCCGCCGCTACGTCACGAGCCTGGCGTCGGTGACCGCACGCGGCGCGGTCCTGTACGTGTTGTGCTTCAGCGACGTCGGCCCCGGAGCCGTCGGACCACATCCAGTCAGCCAGGACGATCTGCGGGCGGCCTTCACCAGCGGGAGCGGCTGGGAGGTCAGGGCGATCGAGCCGAGTCGGATCATCACGAGATTCGACGAGGACGGCATGGCCGCCTGGCTGGCTGCCCTCGACCGGATCTGACTCAGTCCAACCCGATCGCGGACATGCTCTGGTAGGTGAACCCGAGCCGCTCGTAGAGGCGGATCGCGACGTCGTTGTCCTGGTAGACCATCAGGGCGCATGCGCCGAGTTCGGTGACCAGTTCGTCGCGGAGGAAGGCGCAGACCGCGCTGGACGCGCCGCGGCCGCGGTGGTTTGGGTGGGTGGCGACTCCGGCGATGAAGCCGACGGCGGGTGCCTGCCAGCAGTCCCCGGCGACGGAGATCAGCGTGTCGCCGTCGAATAGGCCCGCCCAGCGGCGGGTACCAGGCTCGCCGGGCATGACCCAGGAGTCAGGGTTGGACGCGCGCACCAGGGCGTCGGCTTGGGCGAGGTCGGCGTCGGCCAGCCAGCGGGGGCCCGACCGGCGTTCGGTGGGCACCGTGGAGGTGGTCATCCAGCCGAAGGTGGCGAAGTCGACGACTCGGGGGTCCAGTTCGCGCATTCGGTCGGCCAGCGCGGTGGCGGCGACGGGGACCGGCGGGCCGGGCAGGTCGGCGATGAGCGTGGTGAGGAGCTTGAGCGCGGGCTCGGGCGGGCCGGTCAACAGGATCCGGTCGCGCCGGTAGAGGCCGGGGGCGTGCACCGCGGTCGCGCCGTCGAGCGTCCACGCCCCGCCGCCTGGATAGAGGTAGCCGGGGGCGAGGGCCTGCGCGCCCCAGTGGAGCAACGGGTCGGCGGTGGCGGCGGCGACGTCGGCCGGAGTGGTGAGCTCGTGCACGAACCGATTCCACCGCACCGCCGTGGTCGGGGACAACCAGGTTAAGTCGCGCCAAGGACAAGGCCGCTGGTCGGTACTCCGGTGCCCGCGGTGACCACGACGTTCGTCACCGAGTCCGGCTGGTTGACCGACGTGCCGCGCACCAGCCGAACCGCCTCGGCGATGCCGTTCATCCCGTGCAGATACGCCTCACCGAGTTGCCCGCCATGGGTGTTCATCGGCAGCTTCCCGCCCAGTTCGAGGTGTCCGTCGGCGATGAAGTGCCGGGCATCGCCGCGGTCGCAGAAGCCGAGTTCTTCCAGCTGTGGCAGGACAAATGGGGTGAAATGGTCGTACAGGACTGCGGCCTGCATGTCGGACGGCCGCAGCCCGCTCTGCGCCCACAGCTGGTCGCCGACCAGGCCGATCTCCGGAATTCCGGTAATCGACGGCCGGTAATAGGAGGTCATCATGTGCTGGTCGACGCCGGATCCCTGGGCGGCGCCCAGCACGTGGACCGGCGGGTGTGGCAGATCCTTGGCCCGCTCGGCGGACACCACGACGATCGCCTGGCCGCCGTCGGTCTCCTGGCAGCAGTCGAGCAGGTGCAGCGGCTCGGCGATCCAGCGCGAGGCCTGGTGGTCGGCCAGGGTGATCGGCCTGCCGTGGAACCACGCCTTCGGGTTGGTCGCGGCGTGCTTGCGGTCGACCACGGCGACCCGCCCGAAGTCCTCCGACGTCGCGCCGTACTCGTGCATGTAGCGGCGGGCGAACATGGCCACCCACTGCGCGGGCGTCGACAGCCCGTACGGGGTCAGCCAGGAATAGGCGGCCCGGTCCGCGCTGGTCTGCACCGGGCGGTCGGCCATGCCCAGGCCATAGCGCTCCCCCGACCGCTCGTTGAACGCCCGCCAGCACACCACCACCTCGGCGAGTCCAGCGGTGATCGCGGCGACCGCGTGGGCGACGGTCCCGCAGGCCGCGCCGCCGCCGTGCGGGACGCGGGAGAAGAACGTCAGCTCGCCGATCCCGGTGTCGCGGGCGACATGGATCTCCGAGCTGGACTCGGCGGTGAACGTCACCATCCCGTCCACATCGGACGGCCGCAGGCCCGCGTCGGCGACCGCGGCGAGGACGGCCTCGCACGCCAGGCGCAGTTCACTACGCCCGGACGCCTTGGAGAACTCGGTCGCGCCGATGCCCGCGATCGCGACGGCCATGTCAGGACTCCTCGGGCAGTTCGACGACGACGGTCCCGGTCACGTGCGCGCCGATGCTGTTGTCGCCGCGCACCGCGACCTCGACCCGGCCGCCGTCGACCGCGGTCACCTGGCCGGTCAAGGTCATCGTGTCGCCGGGGTAGTTGGGCGCGCCAAGCCGGATCTTGATCTTGCGGACGACGGCGGCCGGTCCGGCCCACGACGTGACGAACCGGTCGACCAGGCCGTTGGTCGTGAGGATGTTCATGAACACGTCCGGCGACCCGCGCTCGGCGGCGAGGGCGGGATCGTGGTGGACGTCCTGGTAGTCGCGGCTCGCGATCGCGGTGGCGACGATCAGCGTGCGGGTCAGCGGGATGACGAGTTCGGGCAGTTCGTCGCCGACGATCATGACCGCACGTCCTCTGTCGCGAGGAGGTCGCCGAGGTCGTCGAGCGCCGCGCCCGCGCCGCCTAGGGTGCTCGCCAGCTGCTTGCCCCACAGGAAGTAGCGGTGCACCGGATAGTCGACATCGACGCCGATGCCGCCGTGGACATGCTGGACGCGGTGGACGACGTCGAGACCGGCCTGCGCACACCACCACTTGGCGACCAGGATTGACTTCGCGTCGCGCTGGGTCATCGCCTGCCAGAGGGTCACCCGCATGGCGTCGACGTCGATCTGGCAGTCGGCGAGCTGGTGCTGGACGGACTGGAACGCGCCCAGCGGCCTGCCGAACTGGTTGCGGCCGCTGGTGTAGTCGGCGGCGAGCCGCAACGCGCCCTCGGCGACGCCGAGTTGGACCGCCGCGAGCGCGACAGCGGACAGCTCTCGCGCGGCGTCGAGCGCGCCGGGCCCGAGTGTCTGCGCGGGGGCGTCGGTCAGCGTGAGGGTGCCCGCGAGGTCCAGGCTTGTGGTCTCGGCGGGCTCCCACTCGCAGGCCGCGGCCGGGACCAGGTACAGCTCCCCCGCCGCGACGAGGACGTAGTCGGCACCCCACGGCGCCGGGACCACGGCTTTCCTACCGGTCAAGCGCGCGGCGTCCGCCGTGCAAGGCGTGTCGCCGTCGAACTCCTCCAGCGCCAAGGCGACCCGGATGGACCCGTCGGCGATGCCGGGCAGCAGGTCAGCCCGCTGCCGCTCGGTGCCATGACCAGCGACAACCAGGGCCGCCACGCCCGCAGACCACAGCGGGATCGGTGTGACCCGTCGGCCTTGTTCTGTCAGCAGCACACACAACGCGGGCAGACCCAGGCCGCCGTCCTCGGGTGGCAGCACGGCGGCGAGCAGCCCGGCCTTGCGCACCTCATCCCACAAAGCGCTGTCGAAACGGGTGTCGCTGGTCTCGACCTCACGCAGCCGGTCCGGAGTGGCCTTGTCGGCGAAGATCGCGGCGGCGAGGTCCCGCAGCGCGCACAGGTCCTCATCGAGGTGGAAGTCCATCAGCGCTCCTCGGGACGGAAGACCGGCAGGGTCAGTTCGGGGTCGGCGTGGAGCCAGTCGAGGACCAGCGGCATGCCGATGACCACGTCGGCCGGGTCGACCCCGACCAGGTTGGTGACCAGGCGGGTGCCCTCGGCGAGGTCGACCACGGCGATCACCAGCGGATAGTCGAACGCGGGATGCCTGGGGTGGTGGGCCACGACGAAGCTGTGCAGGGTCGCTTGGCCGGAAGCCTCGACGGTGTCCCAGGTGAACGACTGGCAGTGCGGGCAGCACGGTCCGGGCGGATGGCGCAGAGTCGCGCAGTCCGCGCAGCGCTGGATGACCAGCCGGTGGTCGGCGGCGGCGTCGAACCAGAACTGGTTGTCGAGGTTGACCGCGGGCCTTGGCCTCGGCGCGGTGGCCTGCTTCGGGCGGAAGCGCAGGATCCGCCAGAGCTGGGTGGCCACGACCTCGCCGTCGGCGTCGCGATAGGTGCGCGTCGATGTGACGAACCGGCCGACCCCCAGCGCGGTGGACTTCTCCGGGGAGATCGACTCGATGACCTCCTCGGCGCTGACATGGTCGCCGGGCAGCAGCTCGCGGAGGAAATCGAAATCCGAGTCGGTCGCCACGACGGAGGTGTAGCCGCCCTCGGCGAGCAAGTCGGTCAGTTCCTGGGCAGGCCCCGGCGCGGCCGGTGCCATCGTGGCCGCGTAGCCGCGCATGGTCCACGCCTGCGCCATCGACGCGGGCGCGACGATCCCCGGCCTGCCGGTGGCCTTGGCCGCGTCGTCGGACAGGTAGACCGGGTTCGGGTCGCCCATCGCCTCGACCCAGTGGCGGATCATCGGGACGTTCACCGGGTCCGGGCCTGTCGTGCGCGGGGTGATCGTCCGGCCCACGAACGCCTGGAGGCGGTCATCGTAGGTCACTTCGCCCTCCCCAGCCGCGGCAGGCCGAGGCCCTGGGTGGCCACCATGTCGCGCAGGACGTCGTTGACGCCGCCGCCGAAGGTGTTGACGATCCCCTGCCGCGAGAGCTGCTCGACCTGGCCGCCGAGGACCGCGCCCGGCGAACCCGGCCGGACCCGACCGGCGGCGCCGAGGATCTGGGTGAGCGTGCGCTGAAGATCGACGTGGGTCTCGGTGCCGTAGGTCTTGGCGGCCCCCGCGGTGGCCCCGGTGATGGCGTCCTCCGCGACGGCGGCGGTCATCCGCCAGTTCATCAGACGCATCGCCTCGAGCTTGGCGTAGGTGCGGGCGAACTCGTGGCGCACCCACGGCCGGTCGATCACGCCGGTGTCCTTGGCCCAGGCCAGCACCCCCTCCCAGAGCTGGATCATCCGACCGCCCAGAGCTGCCAGGCCGATCCGCTCGTGGTTGAGCTGGGCGGTGATCATGCCCCAGCCGCCGTCGACCGGGCCGACCACGTCGGCGACCGGGACCCGGATGCCGGTGTAGTAGGTGGCGGTGACGGTCATCCCGCCGACCGTCCTGATCGGACTCCACGTATAGCCGGGGTCGGCGCACGGAACGATCAGGATCGAGATGCCCTGGTGTTTGGGCGCGTCCGGATTGGTCCGGGCGGCGAGCCAGACGTAGTCCGCGGTGTTGCCGCCGGTGGTGAAGACCTTGCTGCCGTCGACGACGAACTCGTCGCCGTCGCGCACGGCCCGGGTGCGCAGCGCGGCCAGGTCGGTGCCTGCCTCCGGCTCGGTGTAGCCGATGGCGAAGACGATGTCGCCGCTCAGGATGCCCGGCAGGAACCGGTGTTTCTGCTCATCGGTGCCGTAGCGCATCAGAGTCGGGCCGACAGTGTTGACGGTGACGAACGGGAACGGCAAGCCTGCGCGCTGGACCTCGTCGAAGAACACGTACTGCTCCTCGACCGACCGGCCCTGGCCGCCGTACTCGACCGGCCAGCCGACGCCGAGCCAGCCGTCGCGGCCGAGCATCCGCACGATCTCGCGGAACCGGTCGCCGCCCGCGCCACCCTCGCCCGCGTCACGGCGGTCGTCCTCGGGGAGCAGGTCGGCGAAGTAGGCGCGCAGCTCTTGGCGAAGTCCGCGCTGGGCGGCGGTCTCACGCAGGTCCATCGGCCCCCTTTCGCTGCCGCCAGTCCAACACGCGAGTAGACACGTGTCAATCATGCGTATAGCCGACTGTCCACTATGCTGACCGCATGGAACCCCGCGTCGTGCAGCGCGTGCTCTCCCCCGCCCGGGCCGCCACCCGCGACCGGCTGATCGAGGCCGCCATCGCGCTGGCCACCGAGGGCGGCTACGACGCGGTGGGCATCAGGGCGGTGGCCGCCGCGGCTGAGGTCTCCGTTCCCACCGCGTACCAGCACGTCAGTTCGAAAGACGAACTGCTGGTCGAGGCCCTGATGACCCTGGGCACCCGCTCGACGGAGGCGCTGCGCAGGCGCAAGCCGCGCGGCAACGGCCCCGCCGACCGGATCAGCCGCGTGTTCGCCAACATCCTGCGCGAAGCGGCCCAGAAACCCCTGCTCTACCGGGCGCTCTACCGCGCCTACGTCGCAAGCGGCGCGGAACTGGCCGCCGCCGACGGACAGGTCGGCTACGGCCCCGAACGCGCCGCGTGGATCGGCGAGACCCTGCGCGCGGGCGACCTCGGCGGCCACCCGGTCGAAGATCTCGACGCCGCCGCGGGCGTGCTGAGCTGCCTGTTCCTCGGCGCCATGGTCGGGATCGCCACCGGCCGCGACCCGGCCGACGTCACCGGGGTGCTCAACGACGCGGTTCGCCGAATACTGCACTAGCGGACCGCGGCCGGAGTAGGTTCCCCCAGGGAGGCAATCATGCTGGGAGAACGCTTGGCCCGTGCCATCGCCGCACGCGACACCGAGACGATGGGCACGCTGCTCGCCGACGACATCGACTTCAAGGCACTCACACCGAACAAATTCTGGGAAGGACACTCGCGCGCCGAGGTTCTTGACGTGGTGTTCGGCAGCTGGTTCGAGGAGTCCGACCACATCGATGAGCTGGCGGGCGTCGAGACCGGCGAGGCCGTCGGCGACACCGCCCGGGTCGCCTACCGCTTCCACATCACCAACGCCGACGGCCCGCACGTGGTCGAGCAGCAGGCGTACTACCGCGAGGCGGACGACAAGGTGTCGTACCTGCGGATCGTGTGCTCCGGCTACCGGCCGCTGCCCAGCGAGTTGAGCGCGGAGAACAGCTTCTTCTCCTCATAGACGAAGTGGGTCTCCAGCAAGGCCGCCAAGGTGTCCAGTTCACCTTGCACCACGGCGGGATCAGCGTCCTCAAGGGTGAAGAGGTCCTCGATCGAGCGCAGGATCTCGGCGACCTGACCGTGGTCGCGCTCCAGCACCTTCAGCACCGGCTTGAGTTCGGGGAACTCGGCGGCCAAGGCGACGAAGGTGCCGGTGTCCTCGTCGGTGTGGTGTTCGCGCACGGCCGAGCAGAAGGCCAGACAGTGCGTCCGCAGGTCACGCGGCCGGATCACGCCCTCGCGCAGGTCGGCGAGCTGTTCGCGCAGGCGGATGTGGATGTCGATCAACTGGTTGCCCAGCGCCTTGAGTCGAGGGTGGGACGGGGTCATGGCCAGATCATTCCCGACGGCGGGTCGACGCCGCGCGACCGCGGGGGATCAGAGATGCTACGTCCATGAGCGCTACCCCCGAAAAGGCCATCCCGGCAGCCATCGAGAGCCCGGTGCGGCCGAAGGAGCCCACCAGCGGCCTGGCCCGCTGGCTGTTCCGCCACCACGTCGCCCCGGTCGGCCCGGAGTCCGAGGAGGGACACGGGAAGCCGCAGTCGTGGTGGAAGGTCATGTGCCTGACCGGTGTGGACTATTTCTCCACTTTGTCCTATCTGCCCGCTATCGCCGCGCTCGCGGCGGGCGCGCTCTCGCCGCTGGCCACGCTGCTCATCGTGGCGCTCACGCTGTTCGGCATGCTGCCGATGTACCGGCGGGTGGCCAAGGAGAGCCCGCACGGCCAGGGGTCCGTGTCGATGCTGGAGAACCTGCTCCCGTTCTGGCGCGGCAAGCTGTTCGTGCTCGCGCTGCTCGGGTTCGTGGCCACGTCGTGGATCATCACGATCACGCTGTCGGCGGCCGACGCGAGCGTGCACATGGTGGAGAATCCCAACTTCCCCAGCTTCCTGCACGGCAACGAGGTGACGATCACCGTCGTCCTGCTGCTCATCCTCGGCGGGGTGTTCCTGCTGGGCTTCAGCGAGGCCGTCGGCGTGGCGATCCCGCTGGTCGGCATCTTCCTGCTGCTCAACGCCGTAATCGTCGGCGCGGGCTTCATCGACCTGTTCGGCAACGCGGAGGCGCTGTCCCGGTGGACTGACGCGCTCACCGAGGGCCGCGGCGGCCTGATGGACATCGTGTGGCCCGCGGTCGTCGCGTTCCCCTTGCTGGTGCTCGGTTTGTCCGGTTTCGAGACCGGCGTGAGCATGATGCCACTGGTCGCGGCGCAAGGGGAGACGCCGGAGGAACGGCTGCGGAGCCGGATCCGCAACACCAACAAGCTGCTGACCGTGGCCGCGCTGATCATGTCGGTGTACCTGATCGCGACGAGCTTCGTCACCACCGTGCTCATCCCGGCCAACGAGTTCCAGCCCGGCGGCAAGGCCAACGGGCGCGCGATGGCGTACCTGGGCCACGAACAGCTCGGCGAGGTCTTCGGCACCGTCTACGACATCAGCAGCATCCTGATCCTGTGGTTCGCGGGTGCGTCGGCGATGGCCGGGCTGATCAACATCGTGCCCCGGTACCTGCCGTCGTACGGCATGGCCCCGGAGTGGAGCCGCTCGGTCCGGCCGGTCGTGATCGTCTACACCGTTGTCAGCGTCGGCATCACCATCGCCTTCGGCGCCGACGTCAACGCCCAGGCGGGCGCCTACGCCACCGGGATCCTGGCCATGATGGTGTCCGGCGCGTTCGCCGTCACCGTCTCCGCCTTCCGCAAGAAGCAGCGCGGCGCGACGATCGGGTTCACCGCGCTCACGCTCGTCATGCTCTACGCGCTGGTGGAGAACATCATCGAGAAGCCGGACGGCATCGCGATCTCCGCGGCGTTCATCGCGGGCATCCTGCTGATCTCGCTGATCTCCCGCGTCTCCCGGACCACCGAACTGCGCGCCGACCGCATCGAATTCGACGACGCCGCGCGGCAGTTCGTCACCGACACCCTGGTCCACGACAACCGGATCACCCTGATCGCCAACAAGCGCCAGAGCGGCGACGCGGCCGAGTACCAGGAGAAGGAGAACGAGCAGCGGGACATGAACCCGGTGCCCGGCACCGCCGACGTCCTGTTCCTGGAGATCGACGTCTCCGACCCCTCCCAGTTCAGCGGTGTCCTCACTGTCCGGGGCGTAGAGGTCGACGGCCACCGCATCCTGCGCGCCGAGAGTCCCGCGGCCCCCAACGCCATCGCCGCGATCCTCTTCGCGCTGCGCGACACCACGGGCACGCGCCCGCACTGCCATTTCGAGTGGTCGGAGGGCAGCCCACTGCACCACATGTTCCGCTACCTGCTGCTCGGCCAGGGCGACACGGCACCGGTCGTGCGGGAGATCCTGCGCAAGCACGAACCGGTCCCGGCACTCCGCCCGGGAGTCCACGTCGGCTGAGGCTCAGCCGCGACCGAACTGGGGGTGGCCCGCGGGCAGCCGCTTGCCGTTCGCGTCGAGGGCGGTGAGGTTGGTGGGTTCGTCGACAGGTGGGTCGAACCACCAGATCTTCACCGACGGGTCCTCCGACCACTCGGCCTGCCGCGCGACGACCGGCTTCCCATCGAACATGGCGGTGACCTTCGCGACCGGGCCGACGTAGTAGCCGAACGCGGGGGTGTTGTTCATGGCGACACTGGCCGCGTGGAAGCCCGGTGCCAGGTCGGGCCCGTCGAACTCGCTGGCGGTGTAGCGATCGTTCACCAAGCCGTCGGCCACGCGTCGGCCGCTGACGATGCCGATTCGGCCTTGTCCGAGCCCATGCATGTAGAAGACCAGTTCCCCGGCGGGGTTCGTACTCCCCGAACGGATCATGTCCCCGATCATCTCGCCCAGGCCGGGCTCGACTTTTGTGGGCGGCACGCTGGGGGTCGTCGAGGATGGGGTCGTGATCGTCGGGGTGGCACCTACCGGGCCGGCGTCCGGCGGGCGCAGCCACGACGCGCCGAGTACGACCGCCGCGGCGACCGCCGCGACAGTGGCCACCGACCCGGCGACGATCCTGGCCTGGCGAAGGCGGCGCATGCGGGTGCCCTCGGCGATCACCCTGGCGAGGTCGACCGGAGCGAACGGCGTAGCCGGTGGCTCGTGCATGGCCGCGCGGAAGCGGTCGAGGTTGGTCATCGGCTGCCTCCGTTCGTGGACGTGGTGCGCAGTTTGCCCAGGGCTCGCGAGTTGGTGCTCTTGACGGTGCCGACGGAGATCCGCAGCTCACTGGCCACATCTGCCTCCGGCAGGTCGAAGTAGTGCCGCAGCACGACCACCGATCTCTCGCGCGGGGTCAGCCCGTCGAGCAGTTCCATCAGCCAGTCCCGCTCCACCACGACGCCCTGCCCGCCCGCCACAGCCTGCTCGGGCACCACATCGGCCGGATGCTCGCGTATCGGTCTGCGCCAGCGGTCGATGACGTGGTTGACCATGGTCTTGCGGGTGTAGGCGTACGGGTCGCGGTCGCGGATGCGCGACCAGGCCGCGTAGCTGCGGGCCAGCGCTGTCTGCACGACGTCTTCGGCCTGGTGCCGGTCGCTGGTCAGCAGGTAGGCGGCGTGCAGCAACCGACCGGACGCGGCCTGCACGAACTCGACGAACTCTGAGTCACCCCGTGCCATGCATATCCCCCATGTCCAGTCCTGACGAGTGGGGGACCGGAAAAGTTGCGCGTGCCGGGAAGAACTTTCCGAGTGGTCGGTCCCGTCTTCTCCGTCGCAAGCCATTCCAGTGAACAGGGGACCAACCACATGTCAGGACTGAACCGGCCCTGGGCCGTCGTCGCCGCCGCGATCGGGGCGGCCGCCGTCGTCACCTCAGGGGTCGCGATGGCCAGTGCGGGCGCTGAGCCGGACGTGGCCGTCGTCGCGGCCGCCCAGGCACAGCCGACCACGCACACCTCACCGACGCCCATTCCGCCGCCCGCGACCAAGCCGACGCGGCCTGCCAGGCCGACCGCCGAGCCGGAACACGTGTTCCTTGGCGAGCCGGTGCGGACCGGGGTCAACGGCCAGGGCGGCGAGCTGGTGTTCCGCTTCCGCGAGATCGACATCCCGGAGCTGCCCGACATCCACTTCGGACTCTTCGCGGGCCGCACGGACGCACACGGCGTTTTCGCGGGCAAGTACGGCACGAACGAGGCCGAGGGCTCCGACAAGGCACCCGGTTTCCACGCCGCCAGCATCGCCTCCGACCTCGGCCGGATCCCGGCCTTCGGCTACTACTCGGGACCGGTGGCCAAGGTTACCGCCAAGATCGGCCGCAAGACCGTGCAGGCGCACCAGGCCAACTGGAACTTGGACGCGTCGATCAAGGTGTGGTGGTTCGACTACACCACCGTGGAGCCGACCGACCTGGCCGCCTTCGACGCGGCGGGCAAGCCACTGCCGCTGGGCAACAACCAGTTCCACCGGGGCTGACCGCCATGGTGCCGGGGCCGCACCAGCCCCGGCACCACAGGTCTCAGCCGGCCAGGTCGTAGACAGTCGTGCCGCCGATCGTGGTTGGGGTGAAGTACGCCTGGACCCACTCGGCGATCTCTCCCCCGCCGCCGCCAGGTCCACCGCGCCCACCCGCGATGTAGTAGCGGATCTCCCCCGCCTCGACGTAGGCGCGGAACTCGGCCAGGGTCGGGGCCGGGTCGCCGCCGTTGAAGCCGCCGATCGCCATCACCGGGCGTCCGCTCGCCAGCTGCAGGCTCGCCGCGCCTTGGGAGCCGGTGCTCGCCGCCGCCCAGCGGCCAGTCGTCGCCTGCAGGGCAGCCACCAGTTCGGCGCTTACCGAGCGGGACTCGCCACCACCCATGGGCTGCGCGACGGTCGACGGTCCGGACGCCGGGAGCGATCCGTTGTGGGCGACCGACGCCGTCGCCACCGTGTAGGCCGCGGTGCCGCCGAAGCCCGCCAGCAGGGCGACGACCGCGACCACCGTGCCCGCCCGGCGGAACTGGTGGATCCCCATGGCGATGGCCGTGCTCGCGCCGACGCCCGCCACCGCGATGACCCAGCGCAGCCACGGCAGCCAGTCGCCGTCGCGGCTGAGCAGGACGAAGGCCCACGCGGCGGACACCGCGACCATGGCGGCGAGCACCAGGCGCGCGGGCAGGTGGCTCCGGCCCCGCCACAGTTCGACCGCGCCGATCGCGACGAGGCCCGCGATTCCGGGGGCCAGCGCGACGGCGTAGTACGGGTGGATGGTGCCCTGCATGAGGCTGAACAACGCGGCGGTCACCAGCGTCCAGCCACCCCACAACAGCAGACCGGCCCGCGTGCGGTCGGTGCGCGGCGCGCGGCGGGTGAACCACAGGCCCCCGACCAGCGCGATCAGCGCGGCTGGGAGCAGCCAGGAGACCTCGGAGCCGAACGCGGCCCCGAACATCCGGTCCCAGCCGGTGGCTCCGCCGAACGCGGTGTTGCCGCCGCCGCCCGGTCCGCCGCCGTTGCCGAAGATCCGGCCGAGCCCGTTGTAGCCCATGGCAAGCTCCAGCACCGTGTTGTCGGTGGAGCCGCCGATGTACGGCCGGGACACGGCAGGCCACAGGTCGGCGACGACGATGTACCAGCCCGCCGACGTCATGACGGCACCGAGCGCCGCGACGAGGTGGACGATCCGCCTGCCGATGCCCGTCGGGGCGGCGAGCAGGTAGACCAGCCCGAAGGCGGGCAGGACGAGGAACGCCTGGAGCATCTTGGTCAGGAAGCCGAACCCGATCGCGGCACCCGCGAGCATCAGCCATAGCGGGCTGGCCTTCTCGACCGCGCGGACAGTGCAGTAAGCGCCCGCGACCAGCAGGAGGGTGAGCAGCGCGTCCGGGTTGTTGAACTTGAACATCACCGCCGCGACGGGGGCCAGCGCCATGGCGGCGCCCGCGAGCAGGCCCGCGCCCGGCCCCGACCAGCGGCGGACGGTCGCGTAGAGCAGCCAGACCGTGGCGACACCGGCCAGCGCCTGCGGCAGCAGCATGCTCCACGACGAGAAGCCGAAGATCCGCCCGGACAGCGCCATCAGCCACAGCGCGGCCGGGGGCTTGTCGACGGTGATCGCGTTGCCCGCGTCGAGCGAGCCGAAGAACAGCGCCTTCCAGTCCTCGGTCCCGGCCTGCACGGCGGCGGCGTAGAACTGGTTGGCCATGCCCGACGCGCTCAGGTTCCACAGGTACAGCAGCGCGGTCACGGCCAGCAGGGCGATCAGCGCGGGCCGTTCCCAGCGCACCGCTTTGGCCTCGGCGGGCGCGGGAGCCGCGGTCGGCCGGGCGATGGTCGATGTCACAGTCGCGGTCATCGTGCCTCCACAGTGGACTCAGTGGACTCGGCCGCGGACCGGAACACCCAGCCGCGCAGCAGGAGGAAGCGCAGGACGGTGGCCAACAGGTTGGCGCCGACGAGCGCGGCGAGTTCCACGAGCCTGCCCGGCGCGGTCATCCCGTGCAGCAGCGCGAGCGTGCCGCTGGTGAGGCCGAGGCCGAGCAGGAAGACCACCATGCCTTGCAGCTGATGGCGCCCCGCGCCCTCGGGGCCGCGCACGCCGAAAGTGAGCCTTCGGTTGGCGGCGGTGTTGGCCACTGCGGTGACGAGCAGCGCGACCAGGTTGGCCGCCTGCGGGCCGATCTGCCCGCGCAGTCCGACGAACAGCAGCAGGTACGCGAGGGTGCTGATCACGCCGACCGCGGCGAACCGCACGAGCTGGCGCAGCATCCCCACCGGGACGCCGGGCGGGTCGGCGCTGATCGCGCCGCGGGCGAGCTGCCCGCGCAGCCGGGCGATCGGGATGACACCGGTCGCCATTCCCCGGCCGAGGCGGGCGATCCCGCGCAGGTCGGCCAGCGCGGTGGCGACGATGTCGACCCGGCTGTCCGGGTCGTCCACCCAGTCGACCGGGACCTCGTGGATCCGCAGACCCGCGCGCTGAGCCAGCACGAGCAGCTCGGTGTCGAAGAACCAGCCGGTGTCGGCGACGTGCGGCAGCAGCGTGCGGGCCACGTCGGCGCGGATCGCCTTGAACCCGCACTGCGCGTCGGAGAAGCGGACGGCCAGGGTGCCACGCAGCAGCAGGTTGTATGCCCGCGAGATCAGCTCCCGCTTCGGCCCGCGCACCACCCGGGCGCCGCGGGCGAGCCTGCTGCCGATGGCGACGTCGGAGTGCCCGGAGATCAGCGGGGCGACCAGCGGGGAGAGCGCGGCCAGGTCGGTGGACAGGTCGACGTCCATGTAGGCCAGCACCTCGGCGTCGGACCCGAGCCAGGTGGTGTGCAGCGCCCGGCCGCGGCCCTTCTGTGCCAGCCGCACGGCCCGCACCCCGGGCAGTTCGGCGGCCAGTGCCTCGGCGGCGGCCCAGGTGCCGTCGGTGCTGGCGTTGTCGGCGATGGTGACCCGGAACCGGTACGGGAAGTGGGTGTCGAGGTAGGCGTGCAGCCTGCGCACACAGGTTTCGAGGTCGCGCTCCTCGTTGTGGACGGGAACGACGACGTCGAGGACGGTGGCCAGGCCGGTGGTGGACACCGGGCCGCGGGTTCCGATCGGCAGTGGCATCGAGGTCGCTGTCATGGTGTCGACGATCGGGGTCCGCGCTGGGTGGGCCGTGTGGCCGACCTGTGCGCCCGCTGTGCGGTTCACCGGCTCAGGTCGTACAGGGTGACCCCGTCGACCGTCGTGCTCTCGTAGGTGGCCTCGACCCAGGCCGCGATGCGGCGGGCGGCGTCGCTGCCGGTCTCCGAACGCATGAGGGTGCCGCCGATGAACCAGTGGATCCGCCCTTCGGCGACCAGTTGTTGGAACTCGGCGAGGGTCGGCGCCGGGTCGGTGCCGTTGAAGCCGCCCACCGCCAGGACCGGCGCGCCTGAGCCGAGTTGGTACCCGGCGGCGTTGTTGGACCCGACGACGGCGGCGGCCCAGGTGTAGTCGCCCGCGCTGATCATGGCCGAGACGCGGTCGCTCGGAGTGGGGGCGCCGAGGAGTCCGCCCGTCCCGCCTCCGCGCCCGCCGGGGCCGCGGTCGCCGCCCGGGCCGACCGACGGCAGCGCGCCGGAGTGCGGGGTCGCGGCGGTCGCGACGGCGTAGGCGGTCGGGCTGATCAACGCGGTCAGCAGCGCGAGGACGGCGAGCCCGCGGCCGAGCCCGGCGGGCAGCGCGGGCACCAGCACGAGCAGCGCGGCGGCGGCGAGCCCGCCGAAGAGCACGAGCGGACGCAGCCATGGCAGCCAGTCGGACTCGCGCGCCAGCAGCAGCGATGCCTCCAACGCGGTGACGGCGGTCCCGGCGGCCAGCAGTCCGATCCCGACCGGCTCGGCGCGCGTCCGCCACGCCGTGACCGCCCCGATGCCGAACAGGGCCGCGACCGCCGGGGCGAGCGCGACGGCGTAGTACGGGTGGATGATGCCGTCCATCAGGCTGAACACCGCGCCCGTCACCACCAGCCACAGCCCCCACAGCAGCAGCGCCGCCCGCGTCGGGTCGGTTCTCGGCGCGCGGCGGGTAAGCCACAGGCCGCCCGCCAGGGCCAGCAGCGCGGCGGGCAGCAGCCAGGCGATCTCGCCGCCCATCTCCGAGCCGAACAGCCGCGACCAGCCCGCCTG
>DATLIA010000371.1:0-4801 GCA_035540215.1 Actinokineospora sp.
CACCAACACCTACACCGGCGGCGCCGACCTTGCAGTCGATCTTGCGTGAGCCCGCGTCCCAGCTCTCGACCTTGAGCGTGTCCGGGTAGGGCGTCAGCCCCTTGGCCGCGAGGTCGGCGCCGCCGGTGTAGGTGTTGGTGACCGCGGCGCACAGCTCGCTGGCCTTCTCGGTCTGGGCGTCGACCGTCGGGTAGTCACCGGGGAAGGCCGTACCGAGATCGACGTTTCCGACGATCTCGAAGGCATGGGCATTCGCGCAGTCGGTGGGGTCGCCGATCTCCTGGCCGACCAGGGCAAGGCACACACCCGGCTCGTGGATGTTCGACTGGTCCTGCCTGGCCGCGGTGCCCGACGACGGCAGCAGCTCACCGGACGGGGCGGCCCGCTGCACCCCGCAGCGGACCTTGCGGTCGCCGTCGGCCCACTGCTCGGCGGTCGGCTTGAGCGCGTTGACGCTGAACTTGCCGAACGGGTCGAGCTCGCCGCCGAGGTAGGTGGCCGCGCCCGGGGTGCACTTGGCCGTGGCGAGCTCCTGCCAGCGGGCCATGTCGGGGGCGGGCGCGTCGGCGCCGAACTCGGCGGAGATGTCGACGTTGCTGGTGACCTCGAACAGGTGCGGCTGGGCGCAGTCGACCTTGCGCATGTCGGAGCCGTCCGGCGGGGTCCACTGCAGGCAGCTGCCGGTCGGCGAGTCGAACGCCTCGCGGCGCAGGTCCTCCGGTGATCCGGGGGTCGCGCGGCCCGCCTCGACCGGCCAGGAGAACAAGATGCTGGTGACCAGGGGCAGCAGGGCGCCGACGAAGGCCCCGGCCATCAGGAGCCGGGTTTTCGTCGTTCCGTCATGTGACCGCAACCAGTCGCCGCTTTCAGACATCTACTCCATGATGCCGTGTCCCCGTCGGGGTCACGGCATGTGGGGACACAACAGCCTCTGGACGTCAGGTTGCGATCGGGACAATCATCCGACGTGGCGAGGCTCTAATCGGTACTGTTCGCGCCGGGAGTGGTTCATGACTGACAAAGACTTTGGGGCCGACAAGCCCGTGGACAAGCCTGTAGGCGAGCCCGCCGAGGGTGACGCGACTGTCGCGCTGCCCAAATACGTGCCGGACTCGCCCGAGAGCAAGCGCGGTTCCATCAGCTATCAGGAACCTGGAAAGACGGCTCCGCGGGAGCCGTCGCTGGCCGACCGTCGCGCGCGCGAGGTGGCCAGGCGCAAGGAGCGTGAAGCCGAGGAGGCGGCCTACGCCGAGGCGGAGCGCAAGCGCAAGAAGCGCAAACGCATCCTCATCGGCACCGGCGTCACCGTAGGCGTGGTCGCGGTCGTCGCGGTCGTCTACGCGGCGTCCACGCCGGACGAGGTCGTCGCGAGCTGCACCGACACCAACGGTGTGATCGTCGACGACGACTTCTGCGACGAGAGCTACGCGACGAGTCACGGCGGCTACCACAGCGGCGGGTTCATCTACATCGGCGGCAGCTCCTACCGCTACAACTACGGCGGCACCGGCGTGAAGGGCTCGACCGTCAGCGGCGGCTCCTACGTCGCGCCGTCGGACCGGACCCCGGTGCGCACCGCGTCCGGCAAGTCCGTCTCGCGTGGCGGGCTCGGCGTCGGCGGCAGCAGCAGCGGCGGGAAGAGCGGGGGCAGCTGAGTGCGTCGTGAACGCTCCCAGCCCCGCCCGGACTGGCGCCAGAAGATCGAGTCCCAGGGGCTGGTCTTCGGCACCCCCGCCCGCTACGGCGGCGGCGCCCAGCGGCCCTACTGGGACGAGTCGGTGCACTACGTCTTCGGCCTCGACGACGTGCTGTCGATCGAGGCGGACGTCGAGCTGCTGCACTCGATGTGTCTGGACGCCGTCGACCACGTCGTGCTGACCGAGCGCTACCGCGACTTCGGGCTGCCCGAGTGGGTGTGGCCGCACATCGCCGAGTCGTGGAAGCGGCAGGACCCGCACGTCTACGGCCGCTTCGACCTGCGCTACGACGGCTCCGGCCCGGCCAAGATGCTGGAGTACAACGCCGACACCCCGACCTCGCTGCTCGAGGCCGCCGTCGTGCAGTGGTACTGGAAGACCGAGGTCTTCCCCGAGGACGACCAGTGGAACTCCATCCACGAGAAGCTGGTGGAGCGCTGGGCCGAGGTGGCCGACCGGCTGCCGTCCAAAGAGGTCCACTTCACCTGGTCGCAGGCCGACCCCAGCGGTGAGGACCACATCACCACCGCGTACCTGCAGGAGACCGCGGCCGAGGCGGGCCTGGACACCATCGGGCTGGCCATCGAGGAGATCGGCTGGGACGCCGAACTGGGGCGCTTCGTCGACCTCGCCGAGGTCTCGATGAAGTCGGTCATGAAGCTCTACCCGTGGGAATGGGTCGTCGACGAGGAGTTCGGCAAGCGCGTCGTCCAGTCGCTGCCCGGCACCCTGTGGGTCGAGCCGCTGTGGAAGATGCTGCTCTCCAACAAGGCGATCCTGGCCGTGCTGTGGGAGATGCATCCCGGCCACCCCAACCTGCTCCCGGCGTTCCTCGACGAGCCGAACATCCTCACCGAGTACGTCCGCAAGCCCAAACTGGGCCGCGAGGGCGCCAACATCCAGATCGTGGCCCCTGGCTATGAAACCCAGACCACCGGTGTGTACGGCCAGGAAGGCTTCGTCTACCAGGCCTTCGACCCGCTGCCCGAGTTCGACGGCTACCGCCCGGCGCTGGGTGCCTGGATCGTCGGCGACCACGCCGCGGGCCTCGGCATCCGCGAGACCGCCGGTCTGGTGACCGACGACGGCGCGGCGTTCGTTCCACATCGGATTCCCCAGGCATGATTCAGCAGAACTGCACGACCATGGAGGAAGCGTGACCAGTCACCTCGCCGCTACGACGATGGCCCTGCCCGCCGGATTCGGCGCCGACCTCGGCAAGGGCCTCGGCGCGATCGCCCTGTACGCGATCATCGGCCTGGTCCTGATGCTGATCGGCTTCTACGCCATCGACTGGACCACCCCGGGCAAGCTCAACGAGCTGGTCCGCACCGGCAAGCCCAACGCGGTCATCGTCACCGCGTCCGGCATGCTCAGCATGGCGCTGATCATCGTCGTGGCGATCTTCTTCTCCGCCGGTGACCTGACCGCGGGCCTGATCACGTCGTTCGTCTACGGCCTGGTCGGCATCATCGTGCAGGTCCTCGCCGTGCGGACGCTGGAGTGGGTGACGAAGCTGGATGTCGGCCGCACCATCGAGGCCGACGAGTTCGCCCCGGCCAGCATCGTCGTCGCCGCCGTCCACATCGCACTGGGCCTAATCGTCGCCGTCGCAATTTCTTAGGCGCCCCCTCCGGGGTCGCGCGCTTGGCTGCTTTCAGGTGACGTGTCGGGCACACGAACACGCCAGACTTCGTCGGCGCGTTCGCGCACCCGACACGTCACCGCAGCCAAGCGGTGGTGGTCGGGACCAAGAGACTAAAGTCGCAATTGTGATTGACCTCAGGGTTCTGCGCGAAGATCCAGAGACCGTGCGCGCGTCGCTGCGTGCCCGTGGCGAAGACGCGGCGGCGGTGGACAGCCTGCTGTCGGCCGACGAAAAGCGCCGGTCCGCCATCTCCCGCGGGGACAACCTGAGGGCCGAGCAGAAGGTATTCGGCAAGCAGGTCGGCAAGGCGCGCGGCGAAGAGCGCGAGGCGTTGCTGGCCAAGGGCAAGGAACTGTCCAACGAGGTCAAGGCCGCCGAAGCCGAACAGGGCGAGGCCGAGAAGGCGTTCGAGGAACTGCACCGCGCGCTGCCCAATCTGGTGCACCCGGCTGCCCCGATCGGCGGCGAGGACGACTACACCGTCATCGAGCACGTCGGCGAGCCGCGCGTCTTCGACTTCGAGCCGCTTGACCACCTCGACCTCGGCGTCCGGCTTGGCGCCCTCGACATGGAGCGTGGCGCGAAGGTCTCCGGGTCGCGCTTCTACTTCCTGACCGGCGTCGGCGCCCAGCTCCAGCTCGCCCTGCTGAACATGGCCGCCGCCCAGGCCGCCGCGGCCGGGTTCACCCTGATGATCACCCCGGTCCTGGTCCGCCCCGAGATCATGGCGGGCACCGGCTTCCTCGGCGCCCACTCCAGCGAGATCTACCAGCTCCGCGACGACGACCTGTACCTGGTCGGCACGTCCGAGGTCGCACTGGCCGGCTACCACGCCGACGAGATCCTCGACCTGAACGCCGGGCCCAAGCGGTACGCGGGCTGGTCGAGCTGCTTCCGCCGCGAGGCCGGGTCGTACGGCAAGGACACCCGCGGCATCATCCGCGTGCACCAGTTCAACAAGGTCGAGATGTTCTCCTACGTCAAGCCCGAGGACGCCGAGGCGGAGCACGCCCGGCTGCTCGGGTGGGAAGAGGAGATGCTCGCCAAGATCGAGGTGCCCTACCGCGTCATCGACACGGCGACGGGTGACCTCGGCACGTCGGCGCACCGCAAGTTCGATTGCGAGGCGTGGGTCCCGACGCAGCAGAAGTACCGCGAGCTGACCTCGACGTCGAACTGCACCACGTTCCAGGCGCGCCGCCTGAACATCCGCTACCGCGACGAGAACGGCAAGTCGCAGATCGCGGCCACGCTCAACGGCACGCTGGCCACGACCCGCTGGATCGTGGCCATCCTGGAGAACCACCAGCAGGCCGACGGCTCCGTCGTCGTCCCCGAAGCGATGCGTCCGTTCATGGGCGGCCTGGAAGTTCTCAGGTAGAACTTTTCCAAAAGCTGTATTTCGCCGGGCGTGACGGCGTCCTCCTTGCAGACACCACATGGGGGTGTGGTGCAG
>DATLIA010000372.1:0-113482 GCA_035540215.1 Actinokineospora sp.
GTTTTCTGAAGGCCAACTGCCGGCGCAGTCGACCTTCAGAAAACAGACCCCCGTTTCATCACCGCGGCCGAGCGTGGTGACTGGCTCGACCGACGCGACATCGCGGACCTTGTTGTGGGCACGTCGGTCGGCTCGCTCAACGGCGCCATGGTCGCGCCAGCGGGTGGACCGCCGATCGACCGGCGGACCGACACTCGGAAGCCGGGCCACGCATCGGTGGCCAACTTCCCGATGCGCCAAGCCGTAGCCATGGGCGCGAAGTCGCTGGTGGTACTGGATTGCGCGTTTCCCGGGACGGCTGCCTGAGCAGCCGCGGACAATGGCCGAGCGCGACATCGCGCCGGACCTCGTTGTGGGCACGTCGGTCGACTCGCTCAACGGCGCCATGTTCGCGCTGACGGGAGCCGCCGATCGACCGACTCACCGACGCTCGGCCGCGGTGACGGTTTCGGGTGCCACGGGCACGCGACGCAGTCGTCGTGTTCGTGGTGCCCGAAACCGTCACCTAAAGGCGGCCGAGCCGCACGGCCGAAGGCCGTGCCAAATTACAAGTGCCTTGACCACCACTCGAGCACCGCGTCGAAGCGCTGCTTGCGGTGCCGCGGCTGACCCGACCTGGTCAGTTCGTGGCCCTCGCCGGGGAACAGCAGCATCTCCGCGGGCACGCCGTTGCGGCGCAGCTTGACGAACATGCGGTGCGCCTGGTCGACCGGGCAGCGGTAGTCCTGCTCGGAGTGCGCGATCAGGAACGGCAGATCGATCTTGTCGGCGTGCGTCAGCGGGCTCATCTCGTGCTGGGTCTCAGGATCGGGACCGCAGTACGAGTCGGCGAACCACCAGCCGATGTCCGACCCGCCGACGAAGGAGTCCCAGACGTTGACCGCGCGCTCGCTCCACGCCGCCTTGAAGCGTGGGCCGTGGTGCGCGGCCAGCCAGCTGGTCATCCAGCCGCCGTAGGAACCACCCATGACACCGACGCGTGCGGAATCCAGGTCTGGACGCTCGAGGGCGGCGTCCAGCACGGAAAGCACGTCGTCGACGTCCACGGTGCCCATCGCACCGAGGATGGCGCGGCCGTGTTCCTGGCCGTAGCCCGCCGAACCGCGCGGGTTGGGCAGCACGACGGCGTACCCGGCCTCGGCGTAGACCTGGGCCTCGTCGAACAGGCCCCAGCCGTAGTACATGAACGGCCCGCCGTGGATCGACAGCAGCACCGGGTGCGGGCCGTCGCCCTCGGGGAGCACCAGCCAGCCGTGGGTGGCGTAGCCGTCCGGCGCGGATCCCTTGATCTCGATGAGCGGCCGGACGCCGCGTGCCCGCAGCGGCGCGGACAGGTCGGTGAGCCGCCGGGTCTCCCCGCCGGACACCAGTACCACGTCGCCCGCACTGTCCCAAGTGGTCAGTAGGGCGACCACGTGGTCACCGTCGGCGGCGAAACCCTTGAGCTGGGCCTGATCCCCCGCGATGAGGGTCAACTCGGCCAGCGGCGCGTCCGCCGCGCCGGTGGCGACCCGACGCAGTTCCACCGCGCCCTGGTTGCGCACACCGACGAGGATGCCCGACTCGGTCACCACGGGCCTGCCCGCGGCGATGTCGCAGTCGACGGTCTCCGGGTCGGTCAGCCTGCGCGGTTCACCGAGCACGCCGTCAAGGCGCAGCGGAACCGCCCACAGGCCGGTGTTGTTGGCGACCGCGATGGTGCCGTTGAACGCCTCACCCAGGTAGACCACGATGTCGTCGGCGGTGACCACCGGGTGCGCGAGGGATCCGCTGCTGCGCGCGACAAGGACCGGCGCACCACCGTCGGCGGGAACGGCGTAGAGATCGCCGTACACGGTGCCTTCGGCACCCCAATCCCTGCGAGCGCTGACAAGCACGTGCGCACCCGACGGGGTCCACGCGGGCTCCGCGGGCTCGGCGAGCCCCTCGGTCAGCGCGACCGGCACCGCGTCGGTGTCCCCAGTGTCCACAATGAACAACTGGGCGGCGCGGTCGCCGACATAGCCCGCGTCGTCCTGCCGATAATCGAGTCGCGTGATCCACCGCGGCGCCTCGGATGGCGATTCCACTCGGCCATCCGGCCCCTCGGTGCCATAACGCCCCGGCTCCGGAATTCGCGCGATGAACGCGATCCGCCGGGAATCGGGCGCCCATACCGGCGCGCCCGCCCCCAGCGGAAGATCCGTCACGAGGCGGGCGTCGCCGCCGTCGACCGGCATAACGTAGATCTGCGGTTTACTCCCCTGTTCGGCCACACGAAGGAACGCGACCGTTGTCCCGTCCGGGGAGATGGCCGCGGCCATGTCCCGGAATCCGTGGGTGAAGTGATGGTCGGACGCACCGTCGAGGGAGACGCGGCGGAGGCCGCCCCGATAGGCGTTCAGGCCGATGTCCGGTGTGGAGACGCCGACAAGCAGCAGATCCCCACGCATGGCAGGCGCACTGGGCGCCGCCAGCAGCTCGATGTCCTCTGGGCGCACTCGCTGACCGTACCGGACGGTTAGCGCGCGTCAGGACCTCCGATTATTCCCATTAGTTGACGCATAAACTGTGTAGCAACGCGCTGACCAGGCACTATCGGGTTTGCGAGGTTGCCAGGCCGCCGTCAGGCGTTTCGGCCGAACGAGCATTCCGGGCGCGGGAAAAATCTTGTCCGATGCCGAAACGGTTCTTGAGGAACGTTCGGCCCGGGTTTTGATCGCCCGCCGCCAGATCAGTAGTCGCGGTTGGTAATCGCTCACGTACTGATCGATTGCGTCAAAACCCGCCCAATGGGACCGAAAACCACGTCGTGGCTAGAGCTTCTGCTCCGCGGGCTCGGTGTTCTCACCCGATTTGGCGTCGTCGCGGCGGGATTTCACGAGGCTGGCGACCGTGGTGATGGCCAGGACGCTGACGATCACCGTGAGAGAGAGGCCGATGCCGATGGTGGGCACGCCGAGTGCCTCGCCGCCGTTGATGAACGGGAGTGTGTTGGTGTGCAGGGCTTCCAGGACCAGCTTCACGCCGATGAAGCCGAGGATGACCGCCAAGCCCACCGACAGGTACACCAGCTTCTTGAGCAGGCCGCCGAGCAGGAAGTAGAGCTGGCGCAGACCCATGAGGGCGAAGGCGTTCGCGGTGAAGACCAGGAACGGTTCCTTCGTCAGACCGAAGATGGCCGGGATCGAGTCGACGGCGAAGAGCAGGTCGGCGGTGCCGATGGCGATCATGACCACGAACATCGGGGTCACGAACCGCTTGCCGTCGAGCCGGATGAAGGACTTCGCGCCGTGGTAGGTGTCGGTGACCGGGAAGACGCGGCGAGTCAGCTTCGTCATCGCGTTCTCTTCGTATTCCTCGTCCTCGCCCAGGCCGGTGCGCGCGAGCTGCCAGGCGGTGTAGACCAGGAAGATGCCGAAGAGGTAGAAGACCCAGCTGAACTTCGCGATGGCCACGGCGCCGACGGCGATGAAGAGGCCGCGCATGACCAGCGCGATCAGGATGCCGATCAGCAGGACCCGGTGCTGGTGGATCTTCGGCACCGAGAACGCCGACATGATGATCAGGAAGATGAAGAGGTTGTCGACCGAGAGGGAGTACTCGGTGATGTAGCCGGCGAAGAACTCACCGGCGTACTGCCAACCGGAGAACGCCCAGATCGCACCGCCGAAGGCGATCGCGCAGGCGACGTAGAAGGCGACCCACCGGCCTGCCTCGCCGACGGTGACCTCGTGCGGTTTGCGGTCGACGATGAACAGGTCGAGTGCGAACAGCACGACCAGGCCGCCGATGGTGGCGAACCAAGCCCAAGCGGGGACTACCATTGATCAAACCTCCGGTGTATACGGCGCATGCCGACAACCGGAGGTCTCTTCCGCCGACCCGCCGAAACGGCTGTTGTCGACCACCGGCCCCGGGACCCCGGAGGGTCCGTGCTGACGAGACCGATGCGAAGGAATACTCCCCTCCGACACTTGCTGAGGGACGATTGTTCCCTGTCCAGGTCAAACGCACCAGCTCGGGGCCTTGTTCCACTCATTGGTGAACGTCACAGTGCCCGCCCACCTGGCTCCTGGGAGCGTTCTCAGGTTTCCTCGAATACGGTTCTGACGTGCCCAGTCTTCCCCGTATCCGCCCGCGCCAGGCGATCACCGCCGTGCTGGTGGTCGCCGTCGCCGTCGCAGGCGTCGTCTGGTTGAACCGGACCGACGAGCCTCCCGTCGTCCACACCAGCGACGCCATGGTCGACGTGCCCGCCGCCTCGTCCGGTGGCACCGCGGTGTCCCTGGACACCACCCTCTACCTGCCGGAACAGACCCCGGCGCCCGCTGTGCTGGTCGCCCACGGGTTCGGCGGCAGCAAGCTGAGCGTCGACTCCGACGCCCGCGAGCTGGCCCAGCGCGGCTTCGTGGTGCTGACCTGGTCGGCGCGCGGGTTCGGCCGCAGCGGCGGGCAGATCGCGCTGAACGCGCCGGACGCCGAGGTCTCCGACGCGCGCGGCCTGGTGAACTGGCTGGCCAAGCGCCCTGAGGTCCAGCTCGACGGGCCGGGCGACCCCAAGGTCGGGGTCACCGGCGGTTCCTACGGCGGCGCCCTGTCGCTGCTGCTCGCGGGCACCGACAAGCGCGTCGACGCGCTGGCCCCGGTGATGACGTACAACGACCTGAGCCAGGCCCTGCTGCCCAACTCGGCGACCACCGGCCAGATCGCGGGCTCCCCGTCGGCCAACGCCTTCGCCGACGAGGGTGTCTTCAAGCGGTCGTGGGCGGGCATCTTCTTCGCCGCGGGAATGGGCGCCGCCGGGCTGGCCAACCCCACCTCCGAGGCCACCGAGGAGGGCAACGACGAGGGCCGCGACACCGCGGTCCCCGGCGCGGCGCCGGTCGACACGTCCGCCGCCGAACGCGGGCCGCGGATGCAGGGCGACGGGAACCCGTGCGGGCGGTTCGTCGAGGCGGTGTGCCGGGCATACGCGCAGGTCGCGACGACCGGGCGGGCCGACCAGCAGACCGTCGACCTGCTCAAGTCCGTCTCCCCCGCCTCGGTCGCCGGCAAGATCACCCAGCCGACGATGCTGGTGCAGGGCGAGCAGGACACCTTGTTCGGCCTCGACCAGTCCGACGCGACGGCACGCCAGATCAGCGCGGCGGGCGGCAAGGTGAAGGTCGTCTGGTTCACCGGCGGCCACGACGGCGGCAGGCCGGGCAAGGACCTGCGCGGCGAGATCGCGGACTGGTTCGACTTCCACCTGCGCGGCCGCGGCACCGACCCCGGCACCCCGTTCGAGTACGCCGTGCAGGGCTCGCTGCGGGCCCAGGGCGCGCCGTCGGTGCGCACGGTCACCGCCGACGCGTACCCCGGGCTCAGCGGCGACACCGCCACCGAGCGGCGCCAGATCCAGGTCAACGGGGAACCGCAGACCGTGGTCAACCCGCCCGGCGGCAACCCGGCGTCGATCAGCAGCATGCCGGGACTCGGGTCGGTCATCAGCGGCTCGTCGCGGCTGTCCGGCCGGGTGTCGGTCGACCTGCCCGGCCAGTCGGCGCGGTTCGCCAGCACGGCGTTCACCCAGCAGCTGCTGATCGCGGGGGCGACCACGGCCCGGCTCAACATCTCGACCATGCCGAACCTGCCGTCGCCGGATGGCGCGGTCCTGTTCGCCAAGCTCTACGACGTCGGCCCGGATGGGCTGCGCACGCTGCCCGCGTCCGCTGTCTCGGCCTTCCGGGTGCCCGCGCTGCCCGCCGACGGCACGCCGGTCGCGGTGACCGTGTCGCTGCCCGGCATCGTCCGGCCGATCGAGACCGACCACCGGATCGAGCTGGTGGTCAGCACGACCGACCAGGCGTACGCGACGCCCGCGCTGCCCGCGGCGTACAAGATCGCGATGGCCGACGAGCGGCTGTCGGTCCCGGTGGTCCCTGGCACGCGGTCGAGCACCGCGCCGCCGTCGGGTCCGCTGATCGGCATCGCGGTCGTGCTCGGGCTCGGTGTGCTCGCCGCCATCGTCGGCGCGATCCGCAGGCGCCGCGAGGACGACGTCGACGCCGAGCTGACCGACGTGCCGCTGGTGATCGAGAACCTGTCGAAGTCCTACCCCGGCGGCCTCAAGGCGGTCGACTCGCTGTCGTTCCGGGTCGAACGCGGTCAGGTGCTCGGTCTGCTCGGCCCCAACGGCGCCGGCAAGACGACGACCCTGCGGATGCTGATGGGCCTGATCTCGCCCAGCGGCGGCCACATCCGGGTGTTCGGCCACAAGATCTACCCGGGTGCCCCGGTGCTGTCCCGGATCGGCTCGTTCGTCGAGGGCGCGGGCTTCCTGCCGCACTTGTCGGGCCGGGCCAACCTGGAGCTGTACTGGGCGGCGACCGGCAGGCCGCTGGAGCGGGCCCACTTCAGTGAGGCGCTGGAGATCGCGGGCCTCGGCGGGGCGGTCGACCGCAAGGTGCGCACCTACAGCCAGGGCATGCGGCAGCGGCTGGCCATCGCCCAGGCGATGCTCGGCTTCCCGGACCTGATGGTGTTGGACGAGCCGACCAACGGACTCGACCCGCCGCAGATCCACCAGATGCGCGAGGTGCTGCGCCGGTACGCATCGACCGGGCGCACGGTGCTCGTGTCGAGCCACCTGCTGGCCGAGGTCGAGCAGACCTGCGACCACGTGGTCGTCATGCACCGCGGCAAGCTGGTCGCCTCCGGCGCGGTCGACGAGATCGTCGCGGGCGGCGGCGAGGCCACCTTCCGGGTCGACGACCCGGAGTCGGCCGCCCAGGCACTGCGCGGGGTCACCGGGGTCAACGCGGTCAGCATCGAGGGCAACCTCGTGCACGCCGACCTCGACGGCCTGGCCCGCTCGTCGGCGCTGACGCTGCTGGTCAAGGCGGGGGTCGCGGTCGAACAGGCCGGACCGCGCCGCCGACTCGAAGACGCGTTCCTTCAGCTGGTCGGAGATGGGTCATGAGCGACAACGGCCACAAAGAGGGTCCCGTCGTGGTGAGTGGTCGGGAGACGGTCAGCACCGTCCACACCGACCCTGGCGCGATCGACGACATGGCGGTGGCGGCCGGGCTGGAGTCGACCTCGTTCGGTGCCGACGGCGCCGTCGAGGGCTTCACGTCCCGCCGCACGCTGCCGCTGCGGGTGGAGCTGGTCCGCCAGCTCCGCCGCAGGCGCACCCAGTTCCTGATCGGGTTCCTGGTGCTGCTGCCGTTCCTGCTGTGGGCGGCCTTCGAGTTCGGCACGTCGTCCAACGCCAACCGGTCCGGCGGCTTCGTCGACCTGGCCACCGCGTCGGCGCCGAACTTCGTCGTGTTCATCCTGTTCGCCACCGGCAGCTTCCTGCTGCCGATGATCGTCGCGCTGTTCTTCGGCGACACGGTGGCGTCCGAGGCGTCGTGGTCGAGCCTGAAGTACCTGATGGCGATGCCGGTCCCCCGGCACCGGCTGCTGCGGCAGAAGGCGATCTCGTCTGGGCTGCTCTCGCTGCTGTGCCTGGTCCTGCTGCCCGCGGTGTCGTTGCTCGTTGGCATCGTGTTCTACGGGACCGGCGAGGCGGTCAGCCCGACCGGCGACGCTGTGTCCTTTGAGGACTCGATGCTGGCGTTGCTGTTCTCCGTCATCTACATCGCGATCAACCTGCTGTGGGTGGCGGGCCTGGCCCTGTTCCTGTCGGTCACCACCGACGCCCCGCTCGGCGCGGTCGGCGGGGCGGTCCTGGTCTCGATCCTGTCGCAGATCCTGGACCAGATCACGGCGCTGGGGAACATCCGCGACTACCTGCCGACGCACTTCTCGTTCGCCTGGTCGGACCTGATCGCCACCGACATCGACTGGACGAACATGGCCAAGGGCGCGTTCTCGGCCGTGGCCTACGCGGGAGTGTTCTTCTTCCTGGCGTCGCGCCGATTCCGCACGAAGGACATGACGAGCTGACGATCATCGTTCGTTCTTCACAAGGACCGGTGTCTTGAACCCACACGGATGACAACGCCAGAACAGCAGCCTTCCCTTCTTCTTGTCCGCGGATCGCCATAGCTCAGAGGGTTCTCCGCACTTGGTACACGGCACCGGATCGGCGCAGTCCGCGGCCCGCAGTTCGTCGAGCAGCCGCTTGGCGAACGCGGCGCCGCGGCACGCGAGCATCACCTCGCGTGACCCACGTTGAGACAGCGGGTTGTGGCTGCCCAGGAGCACCAGTCCCTCATCGACGACAACCACCTTGCGATGTTCGACCCTGGCCCTGATGATCTTCGCCCCCGTGGCACGGAGCTCGGCGAGCCACCTCTGGCCCGACGGGTTCCGCATGATGAAGTCCTTGTCATCCCGAGTGAACACGGTGACATCGACGCCGCGGGCCACGGCGTCGCGGATCAGGGGAATGAACACCGCGCTCTTGGTCCCGACCCACGGCGACCACATCCACAGCGATCGGCGAACTTCGCCCAGGTGCGCGCGCAACGCCTCGTCGAAGGAGAACTCGTCGTGGATGTCGCTGACATCCACAAGCCCGCGCAGGACCTCGTTCAGCTCACCCTCGACGTCGGAGACGGGCTTGTACTCGGTCGTGTCGGCCATGCCAAGCAGCACGCCCGCCCGGCACACTTTGATCCGGCGGTCACCCACCAGCTTGTTGACCGCGCCAAGCGGCCTCGTGAGCTGCGCGCCTCTCACCGCGTCACGATGCGCGATGATGTAGAGCCGCCGCCGGGCCCGGGTGATCCCGACTCCGAACAGTCGCACACCGCTGCGCTGGAAGTCGCTGCCGTCCCAGCGCGCGTTCGCGATCCATCCGGCGCCGTCCTCGACCAGGTCGAAGACCACGGTGTCGAACTCGCGTCCCTGGAAAGAATGCGCCGTCCCCACCGGGGTCGTGAGGTTCTGACCCACGTCGCACAGGGTCGCGTGCACAGCCTCGGCCTGCTGCTTGAACGTCGTCACGACGCCGACCGTGCCGCCTTCGGCGGCGTGGTGTTCGACCAATGCCCTAGCCAGGAGCGCACCCACCGGCCACCACCCGGCGTAGGTCGCTGAACGGTGGACCAGTGCGAGGTCGGGTAGGTCACCCACGTCGATCACGACGATCTCGGTGTCCGGCGGCGGCTTCCCGCTGACCGCGGTGATCCCGTCCTCAAGCACGCCGTAGACGACCTTGTTGGCGAGTTCACGCAGGTTCGAGCCGAATCGGAACTGCTGCAGCAACGCTACGGCGCCTTGCGTGTCCTCAGCGTCCTGCGGGGCTCGGATGCCGCAGTGGGTGAACGGGTCGGGCGTCATCCACCGCTTGACCATGGGGTGCTTGGACTTGTCGACCTCAGCCAGGACGGGACCGAGTTGGAGGAAGTCGCCTAGTAGGACGGCGGTCCGCGTCGCCCGGGACACGGCGAACAGCACCTCGCCCAACATCGCCGCACCTGCCTCGTCGACCATGACCACGTCGAACCGCTCGCGGGCCAGCGCGGGGTGCGCCCGCGACCTGGCGAGTGTCGTCGCCACGACCTTGGCCCCCGCGATGATCTGGCCTTCCGCGTCCCTGCGGAGGTCGGTGATCCGCTTGCTCAGCCCACGCAGCCGCTCCTCCAGCGCCTGACGAGCTCGACGGTCGGCTCGCGCCGCCGTTCGCAGCCCGGCCAACTCCGCGGCCTTCGCCGGAAGCTCGCGTCGACGCGCCCGAGTGACCAGGTCGTTGTCGGCCTCGGTCGCAATGCCCTCGCTCACGCACCGCACCCGCTCCGACTCAAGCTCATCGATCGTCCGGCGCACGACGTCGACCTGATGTCGCGCGTAGTCCGACAGCGAACGGGTCCTGGCGACGGCGGCGTCGCGATCGGCGATGTCCTGGGCGGTGATCGGGTTGGCAGCGGCCAAGCAGGCGCGGACCATCGGCCCGTCCTCGGCGTGGCGGCGGACGACTTCGGCCTCAAGTTCCGCGAGCCGCCGTCGCGCCGCGTCCAGGGTCGCCGCCGCCCGACGTCGCGCCAGCCAGCCGCCGTGCTCGGCCGCCACGGACTTCGCGTGGACGGCCGAACGCTGGGCAGCCAGTTCACGATCCAGCGACGACAGCGCGGCCGTGATCCGGTCCGCCCGGTCCAGCTCGATCCGATTCGGCTCGACCCGGGTGCGGTCCAGCTGGGCGGACTCGGCCGCCGTGATCGCTTCGGCGAGGTCGTGCGCCGCCGCCTTCAGCCGCTCCCGTTCGACCCGCAAGGCGAGGTCGGCCGCACCGAGCCTGCCTGCTCGATCGACCCTTTCGACGGCGACGCGGTATGACGGCTCGTCGAAGTCGCCGAGGATGTCCACCAGCTTGGCGATCCTGGTGTCAGAGGCTGCCAACATGGCCAGTTCGGTCTGCACCTGGGCGAGTTCCCGTTCGACGGCGGTCGTGGTCCGGGCCGCCAGTCGCTGTAGCTGTACGTCGTCGTCTGCCACGAGTTCTGGCAGGTGTGGCGGGCCGACCCGGATCACCTGCCCCACGACCGGCCGCAGGTTCTTGATCACCTCGACAAGCGCGTTGTCGACCGCGACGTTCGCCGTGGACACCAACAGCACCCGTTTGCCGTCCCGGACCAGGTCCTCGATCGCCCTGGCCAGCACCCGGGTCTTGCCCGTCCCAGGCGGGCCCCACACCGCGTGCAGCCCTGGTTCGACACAGGCGCGATATGCCGATCGCTGACGGGGAAGGAATCCCGGTGGGTAGTCCCGGTCGGCAGAGTGCGACAACCGGTCCAGGCGGCCCGCGGCGAGCTTGTCCGCGAGGTCGGCCCGCTCGATGGCGGCGATGCCCTCTCGCAGTTTGCGGGTCAGGTGCTGCGGAGTGAGACGCACCGTCCACAACGTGTCACAGCCCGCGGGCACCGGACCATCGACCTTGACCTTCAGGACGTCATCGGCCACCTGAACCCGCTCGACCGGGACGTGGGCACCTCGATCCGGGCCCTCCCGGTCGGATATACAGACTTGTTCGAAGTTGTCTGCCGCGCCTGGGCCCTTCCTGCGTTTCGTGTCGACGGCGTACCAGCCGGACTCGGGCAACGCGCCGATCCGGCCCAGCGGGCGCCACTCGTTCCCTTGGCCACCTCTCGCGTTGTTGAGCAAGTCGTCGAGCGCCGCGAGTAGTTCCTGCCTCCAGACCACCACGCCCCGAGTAAACCAACAGCTATTGATCGAGCACAGAGAGTTGGCGCAAAAAGATCAACATTTCACCTTGCCGTTCAGGGCGGGCGCCAACTCCGGCGAAGAGCGGTCTGGAAGGATTGCCCAGTGGCAGAGGTCGACTACTACGAGCTACTCGGCGTCCGTAGGGACGCGTCGGTTGGGGAGATCAAGTCGGCGTATCGGGCGCTGGCGAAGGTCATGCACCCCGACGCGGGTGGCACGGCTGGAACGTTCCGGCTGTTGAAGTCCGCGTACGAGACGCTGGTCGACTCGCGCAAGCGGGCGGAGTACGACCTTGGCGAGCCCGCGCCCACCACGCCCGAGGTGCCCAGGCCGCGGGCGCGGCGGCGGATGTACCGCGACGAGCCCGTCTTCACCCCGCTCGGGTGCGATCTGCCGCCGTCGTCGTTGTCGTGGTGGCACTTGACCAAGCACCAGCCGCGCATCGGCTACGTGCGGACGCCAGGGCACGCGCCCGCGGCCGCCGCGCTGGTGGGGAGTGCGCTGCTGGTGATCCCGCTGCTGCTGCCGTCGCTGCCCACGCCCGTGCTGGCGACCTGGCTGGCGCTGCTGGTCGGCGCGCTGGCGGCGATTGTCGCGTTGGTGCGCTCCTATGTGACCGCGGCTCGCGGCCACAAGGCCGCGCTGGCGGAGTTCGGTGAGCGGACGGTGTTCGGTGAGGCCGACGACGAGCCGGTCGGTGAGCGGCTGACCGCGGAACTGCTGGTCAACTACCTCGCCCGGCTGCCCGGCGCGCGGGTATTCCACGGGCTGTCGCGGCCGGGGTCGGTGTTCGCCGACGTCGACCACGCCGTCCTCTGTGGACACCGACTGGTGCTGGTCGAGTCGAAGCTGTGGCTCCCCGGCCACTATGAGATCGACGAGGATGGCTCCATCTGGCGTAACGAGCACCCGTTCCGCGGTGGCGGCACCAACCTGTTCGCCGCCGTCGCCGCGTTCCAGGACCACCTGCCCGATGTGGACGTCCGCGGCGTGCTGCTGCTCTATCCCAACCGCCGCGGTCCGCTGACCGCCGACGACACCCCCGGTCTCGGTGTCAGCGCGATGGTGCCCGACCAGTTCGTCCGCGACATCGGCGACTGGCTGTCGGTCGACTGCGCGACGGTCGACCAGCGCGTGCTGCGGGCGGTGCGGGCCCGTGTCGTGCGCGAGCCCGACGCCGCGACCGCGTAGGTCAGGCCCGCAGGACCTCCGCGAGCGGCCCCAGTTCGGCCAACACCCCGGCCTGCTCGGCCAGTTCGGCGAAGTGGGCGCGCTGTTCGGGCGAGTGCTCCTTCACCGCGGCGGCGAGCCGGGTCAGACCTGCCTTGTCCAGTCCCTTGAGGACCGGCAGCAGCGCTTCGGCCAACTCGTCGGACGCCGACGCGAAGACCCGGGCGATCTCGGGGACCTTGGTGTCGGGAACCATCGCGAAGATCTCGGCGAAGCGGTCCTCGTTCTCGCTGAACGCCGCCGTCCGCAGGATCGCCTCGGCGTCGAGCGCCTGGACCGTGGCCCGCAGGGCACTGTCCGGCAGTTCCCCGATGAAGCGGCCCATCGTGACGTAGTCGCCGCGCCGGGTCAGTTCGCGGCCGACCGCGACGACCGGGCCGGACGGCAGCGCGGCGAGCACGCCCGCGGCGCGGCGGGGGTCGAGTTCGGCGGCGACGTCGGCCAGGAAGTCGACCGGGAGCCTGCCCGCGATGTCGACGGCGCGCTCTGGCTCCAGGACGCCCGCGACCCTGGCGCACAGCAGCGGGCCGAACGCCTTCTGCGCCACCCCGACCGTCACCGCCGTCGGCACGAGCTTGCTGGCCGCGGCGATCCGCTCGAAGACCGCGCGGTTCGCGTCGAACAAGACGTCGGTGGCCTTCTCACGCAGGACGCGCAGGTCGGAGACCGGCAGGTCGGCCAGGTACTCGAACCGCTCCGGCTTTTCGCCGAGCAGTCGGGCCAGCTTGACGATCTCGGCGGCGGCCGTCATAGCCCGATCACCTTCCGCACCACCGGCCGGATGAGGCGCGGCACATGGCTCAGCGACGCCTCGGTGGCCTGGATCAGGTGCTCGGTCTGGCGCCTGCGGGCGGTGCGCATGGCCCCCGCGAGGTCCCACAGCGCGTCGGCGTCAAGGTCTTCGACGTTCGCGGGCAGGGTGCCGCGCAGTTGCTTGCGCAGTTCGGCGACCGCGTCGTCGCCAGGTTCATATGTCACTTGGACCTCCATTGGCGTACCAACGGTAGGTCATGGCGGTCGGTCACGGTGTGCGACGCTCCGAGGCGTTACCAACGGTTACATCTCGATGCGGGGTGCGTTTGTGTCACCTCCCCGCCGATATCACACAGAGTCGTCACAACCGCCTCCCGCCTGCGACGCGTCGGCGACGGACCGACGCGGCAGGTGTGCCGCTAGGGCCTTTGGTCCCTGTCTATTGAACGGGGACGCAAATAGCGTGCGTGAACTTCCGCATCACAGCCAGTGAACGTGAGACGCACCCGATGCACGTATTCATCAGCTACGCCCGACGCGACCAAGCATCGATCTCGCAACTGCGCGCGGACTTCGAACGCCTAGGCCACTACGTCTGGTTCGACCGGGAAAGCCACGGCGGACAGGACTGGTGGGACGACGTGCTCGCCCATGTGCGCGGCTGCGTCGTCTTCGTCTTCGCCATCTCCCCCGACTCGGTCCGCTCCAAGGCGTGCCTGGCCGAACTGCGCTACGCCGAGGCGCTCAAGCGCCCCGTGCTGCCCGTCGTCGTCCGCCGCGTCCCGAAGGCCGACATCCCGGCCGGACTCACCGCGGGGCTCGTCGACTACTCCGACCGGTCCGCCGAGACAGCCATCGCGCTTCTCAAGGCGTTCAACGCGCTGCCGATGGCCAAGCCGCTGCCGCCGCGCCTGCCTCCCGAGCCGGAGATCCCCACCTCCTACCTCAACGCCTACCTCGACCGGATCGACGCCGAGGAGATCGCCGACGCCGACCAGGACGAGCTGCTCGGCGCGCTGAAGGTCCGACTGAGCGACGAGCAGGAACGGGCCGACGTCTGGGACCTGCTCGTCCGGCTGCGCGGCAGGCCAGGGCTCACCAGGAAGGTCGCCGACGACATCGAGCAGGTGCTCGCCCCCGGCTGGCAGCCCGACCCGCACGAGCGGTTCGAGGCCCGCTACTGGGACGGGCAGGTGTGGACGACGCTGGTCGTGCAGAACGGGCAGGAGTTCAACGACCGCAGCAAGCCACCGCAGGTCAACACCCCGCGCCAGCGTGGGGAGAAGACCGACGAACTGGTCATGCCGTCAGCCCCGGTCCAGCGCAAACCCACCGCGGTGGCGGTCAAGGCCAAGCGGCGCGTACTGCCGTGGGTGGTGGCGGGCGCGGTCCTCGCCGCGGCCGGAGGGGTGACCGGTGGACTGCTAGTGTTCGGCAGCTCCTCGGCCGACCCCGAGGCCGCCAACCGGATCGCACGCAACTTCGTTGACGCCGTGAACACCCGCGACGACAACGCGATGCAGCGCTACGTCTGCGCTCGGGACCTCAAGGACAACAGCCATCTCTATGGCGCGTTCTTCGACACCGCCAACGTCACGCTCGAAAGCGTCAACGTCGACGGACCCGATCCGCGATTCACCATCCTGGCCGCCCGCACCACAGGCAACTCGTCGGTAACATTGAGCATCCCGCTCGCCGACGAGAACGGCGAGTGGCGGGTGTGCGACATAAGTAAGGCGCTCTCTGGGCGCTGACGGGCGCGGTGGGCGGAGTAGTCATGCAGGTGTTCGTCAGCCACGCTGAGTCGGATCGGGACCTGGCGGTGAAGCTGCGTGCCGATCTGGCGGGCATGGGCAACCAGGTCGCGTTCGACCGTGGCGTTTCGACCGGTCCGACCTGGTGGGACGGCGTCCTGCGGCGGGTCCAGCGATGTGACGTGTTCGTCCTCATGCTGTCGCCCGACTCGCTGCGCTCGCCCGGCAGCATGGCCGCGGTGCGCTACGCCCGCCAGCTGCGCAGGCCGGTCCTGATCGTCCGGGCGCACCCGATGATCATCCCCAAGGAACTCGTCGACGCCGAGGTGTTCGACCCGGCCGCCGCCGGGGTCGACCGGGCCCGCCTGCTGCGCGCGGCCCTGCTCGGCCTGCCGCCCGCGCCGCGCCTGCCCGACCCGCTGCCGCGCCCGCCGTTCGTGCCCTACCTCGACGGCTACTACGAGCTGCTGGAACAGCCCACGATCGAACGCGCCGAGCAGCACGCCCTCCTCGGCGAACTCCGGCACCGCCTGCGCGACGAGTCCGAACGCGCCGCGGTCTGGAGCCTGCTCGCCCAACTGCGCGGCCGGGCGGACGTGGCGCCCGGGGTGGCGGAGGAGTTGGAGAAGATGCTGGCCCCCGGGTGGCGGCCGGACCCGGAAGGCCGGGTCGAGCGGCGGTACTGGGACGGCCAGGCGTGGACGACGCTGGTCCGCCACGACGGCCGCGAGTTCAACGAGCGCCGGGTCCCGCCGCCGGACGCGAGCTGGCCGAGCCAGCGGATCCCGGTTGTGAGCACTGCTCCGGCAGCGGGTTCGCTGGTCACCCGGAGGCGGCTGCTCGCCGCCGCGGTCGGGGTGCTGATCGTGGCCGGTGTGGTGGTCGGAAGCGTGCTGTTCTTCCGTGCGGAGCCGGAGAACCCGATCCGCACGGCGCGGGTCTTCGTGGACGCGGTGAACGTCCAGGACACCAAGGCGCTGGAGAGCGTCACGTGCGCGGCGGACAAGGCGCGGACGGACCAGGTGTTCCTCGCGGGCGGCTTCCGCCTGACCCTGGAGAGCGTGGACAGCGAGTCCGACCCGCCGACGTTCACGGTCCTCGCCACCGACACGAGCACCGGCGGGGTCGACCGGCGGACGTTCCCGCTGATCCTGGAGAGCGGCGAGTGGCGGGTCTGCTCGCTGTAGTCAGGCGCAGTGGGTGTCGGGCGGGGGCAGGGTCAGCGAGATCAGATAGTCGTCGACATGCCGGTCGACGCAGATCGACTGGTGGTAGGCGGTGTGCCCGTCGCCGTCCCAGGTCAGCAGCCTGCCGCTGTCGAGCAGCCCGGCGAGGCTGACCGCGCCCGCGTACGGGGTGGCGGGATCGTGCACGGTCCCGACCACCAGGATCGGCGCCGCGCCGCTCGCCTTCGGACGATTGAGCGGGTGCCGGGCGGCGGGCCAACTCTTGCAGCCGAACAGCGCGTACGCCGACCACCGACCGAACACCGGGAACTTGGCGATGGTCTTGGCGACCGCGGCCTTGATCTCCTCATCGGACAGTGTCGAGTCGCTGTCGTTGCAGTTGATGACATAGCCCGCGTCCCGCGGCTCGCCGATGTTCGGGTCGTCGGTGCCCGAGTCGAACCCGTCGTCTATCGCGAAGAACTCGGTCGAGTCGGAGTCAGTGGCGGCTGCCAGGAGAGCTCCGTCGAGATAGGGCCACTGGTCATCGGCGTAGAGGAACGCGACCACACCACTGAGGATGTCATTCGGATCGGCGAGACGGCCGTCCCCCGGCTTCTTGGCCGGAATCGGACTGGTGGCTGCCTTGGCAACGACGTCGGCCAACATCTCGCGCGGGTCGCCGACCTGCGCGCAGCTCGGCCGGGCGGAACAACTGTCGGCATAGCGCGCGAAGCTGTCCTCGAATCCCGCGATGGCCCGCTCATGCACGGCGAGACCATCGAGCGCCTGATCGGAAGGTGCGTCGAGCACCACGGCGCGGACGCGGTCGGGGAAGCTGTCGGCGTACTCGGCGCCGAGCTTCGCGCCGTACGAATAGCCGACGTAGGTCAGTTTGTCGTCGCCGAGCGCGCTCCGGATGGCCTCCATGTCACGTGCGGTAGCAGTGGTGTTGAAGTGCTCGGCCCGGCCGCCGAGGTGATCGGCACACGCCTTGAGGCGCTTGGCTTCTTCCGCGGTGAACTGGGCGAAACCCACCTCTGTGGACACATCGACGTCCGGCGACTCGCCAAGGTCGGGACACCGGATTCCCGCTGACCGGCCAGTCCCGCGGGGGTCGAAGCTGACCAGGTCGAACCGGCCGAGGACATCGCCGGACACGGCGCCGGGCCAGTGCCCCATGCTCTGGAGTCCGGAAACACCTGGGCCACCGAAGTTGACGATGAGCGAGCCGATCCGGTCGTGCTGCGTCGACGAACGCACTCGCACGACATGGATATCGATCTTTTCTCCCGGCGCGGCATAGTCGACGGGGACCGCGAGCTTTCCGCACTCGTAGGTGAGCGACGCGCGCAGGTCGGCGGGAATCGCCTGCTCGTCGATCGTGATGAGGTCGCCGCAGGGGGTGAACGTGAGAGCGGGCTCGGGATCCGCCGGGTCGGCGCACGCGGAGGCGAGCATCACGACCGCGATGACCAAGGCGGTTCTGACGGTGCTCATCGGGACTCCAAGGCTCCGCCCCCGCTCAGGTAGGTCGGAGATCCATCATGCGGTGTTACCGCCGTTTCGGCACCTGCGAATCGGACAAGGAAGGGCAAATCGGGTCGGCGCGTGCGGAGCTTCGAATTCCGTAACCGCTAGTGGCGCGGTTTCCGGTTGCCTAGGTAGTCCCCGACGACCGCCGCCCCCAACCCGTCCAAGTCGGGCGTGATCACCCGACCCCGGCCTCGTCGGGCGATGATGTCGACGAACTTCGCGAGGTTCTCGTCCTCCCCCAGCATGAACACCGTCACCGACGCACCCAGCTTGGCCAGCGCGTCCACCTCCGCCAGGGTCTTCGACAAGGTTCGAGGCGTCGGTGGGTAGGTGAACTCCGCGTGCCCGTCCGGCTCCAGGTGAGCCGTCGGCTCGCCGTCCGTCACCACCAAGACCACCGGGTTCGCGTCCGGGTTGCGACGCAAGTGCCTGCCCGCCAACAGAAGCGCGTGGTGCAGGTTCGTGCCCTGCTCCCACACACCCTCCATCGCCGTCAGTTCGCCGATGTCCACTGTGGACGCGTGCCGCCCGAAGGTGATGAGTTGCAACTCATCCGAACGGAAGCGGGTGGATACCAAGTGGTGCAGGGCCAGCGCCGTCCGCTTCATCGGGACCCAGCGGCCGTCCTGGATCATCGACCAAGACGTGTCCACACACAGTGCTATCGCCGCTCTGGCCCGCTGCTCAGTCTCGATGACCTCGACGTCGGACACGTCGATCCGCACGTCGCCGCCGGTTGACGCGGTCCTCAGCACGGCGTTGCGGACCGTGCGGGAGACCTCCCAGGGTTCCGAGTCGCCGAACGCCCACGGGCGGGAGGCGCCAGTCGGCTCGCCCGCCGCTCCGGCTCGGGCCGTGTCGCGTTCACCTCGGCGGGACCGCAGAGTGCCGATCACATCGGACAGTGCGGTCTCGCCGAGTCGGCGCAAAGCCTTGGGCGACAAGTGGAGCGAGCCGTCGGCGGCGCGTTCCAGCAAGCCCTGGTTACGCAGTTCGCGTTCCAGTTCCGACAGGCGACGCGCGTCGACTCCAGCGTCCTCGCCGAGTTGGCGGGACAGGGCCTCCAGGTCGATGTCCTCCAGTCGAGCACCCGGATACGACTGGGCCAACTGCTCGGCCAGCGCGTCCAGTTCGGCGAGGTCGGCCATCGCCTGGGCGCCCTCGCCCAGGCCCAGCGGGTCCTGACCGCGGAAGCGAGCCGACGACGTCCAGTCCTCGCCCGGCCGCAGCGCGCGCAGGTTGGCGTCCAGTGTGGACACCTGTTCGGCCAACCTCGGATCGCCGAAGGCCGCAGCCATGAGTTCCGACAGCTCGGCGCGCTGCTGGGCGCTCATCGAGTTCATCATGCGCTGGGCGGCGGCGGCTCGCGTGGCCAGTGCGTCGATCAGTTCCTCGACAGTGCGGGGGTTTTCAGGGAAGAAGTCGCCGTGGGCGGTCATGAAGCGGTCGAACTTGTCCGTCGTGTCCTCGCCGCGTAGGTGGGACAGCAGCAGGCCGTTCAGGTCTGCCATCATGGCGCGGATGCGTTCGGCGTCTTCCGGCCGGACGTCGCTGAGCGCCTGTTTCATGCCCTGGAACCGGGACTCCATCAGCTCTTGGCCGAGCTTGTCCCGGATGCGCTGATAGGCCTGCCGGGCCTGCTCGGACCGCCAGTCGTAGTCGGCCAACTCGCGAACAGCCGCCGCCGTGCCGGGTGGCAGCGCGTCGAGTTGGGTCTCGCGGAAGCGTGCGTCGTCGGACGGGTCGGGGAACAGCGCGGCCCGTTCGGCGGTCAACGCCTCGTCCAGCAGGGCCCTGACCTCCGCCAACGTGCCGTCGAGGTTGTGGCGGCGCTGGATGCGGGCGCGGCGCTCCCACAGCCTGCGGGTCAGCTCGTCGAGGCCCGCCGTGTCGCCCGCGCCCCGCCGCAGCAGTTCCTCCAGTGCGGAGCGGGGCGACGATCCGTCCATGACGTCGCGGCCGAGTTGCTCCAGTGCCTCGCGCAGGTCGACCGGCGGGGCGAGCGGGTCGGGGCCGTCGTGCCACGGTCCATAGTGGAACGCGGAGCGCGAGCCCCGGTAGTCGGTCACGGCCCGTACACCACGGCGCCCGCCGTAGCGTCCTTGGCGACCTTGCGGGTCAGGTACAGGTATTCCAGCGCCAGCTCGACGGCCGAGGCGATCTTGCCGGGGCTGTCGTCCGGCCGCACGTCGACCCGGCCGGCGACCTCGTGCAGCAGCGGCAGCTCGGGCAGCGCGGCCAGCACCTCCGACCCCGGCACTCGCTCCCCCGTCGCCACCAGCGTGCCGTCGGCGATGACGTCGATGAGCGGACGCAGGTCGAGCCCGGCGAACCGGTCGCGCGCGGTCTCGGCGACGGCGCGGCGCAGCAGGTGGGTCAGGTGCTCGGTCTCGCGGCCCTCCTCGCCGGACTCGAACTCCAGCTTGCCGCGCAGCACCTCGGGCACCGAGTTCAGGTCGATCGGCCGGGCGACCGCGGGCTCCTCGCCGATCAGCGCGGACCGGCGCAGCGCGGCGGCGGCGACCGTCTCGGCAGCGGCGACGGCGAAGCGGGCCGACACACCGGAGCGCTGGTCGATGGCGCTGGACTCGCGCAGGTTGCGAACGAACCGGGCCAGGACCTCCAGCAGCGGGTCGCCCACCTCGGCGACCAGGTGCGCCTCCTGCCGGACCATGGCGACCTCGGCGGCCACGCTGGTCGGGTAGTGGGTGCGGATCTCGGCGCCGAAGCGGTCCTTGAGCGGGGTGATGATCCGGCCGCGGTTGGTGTAGTCCTCAGGGTTGGCCGTGGCGACCAGCAGCACGTCCAGCGGCAGCCGCAGCGTGTAGCCGCGGACCTGGATGTCGCGCTCCTCCATGACGTTGAGCAGCGCGACCTGGATCCGCTCGGCCAGGTCGGGCAGCTCGTTGACCGCCACGATGCCCCGGTGGGCCCGCGGGACGAGTCCGAAGTGGATGGTCTCGGGGTCGCCGAGGGTGCGGCCCTGGGCGACCTTGACCGGGTCGACGTCGCCGATCAGGTCGCCGACGGAGGTGTCGGGGGTGGCCAGCTTCTCGGTGTAGCGCTCGTCGCGGTGGCGCCAGGTGACCGGCAGGTCGTCGCCCAGTTCGGCGGCGCGGCGGACCGACGCCGGTGTGATCGGGGCCAGCGGGTGTTCGCCCAGTTCGGCGCCGTCGATGACCGGGGTCCACTCGTCGAGCAGGCCGACCAGGGTGCGCAGCAGCCGGGTCTTGCCCTGGCCGCGTTCGCCGAGCAGCACGAAGTCGTGTCCGGCGAGCAGCGCCCGTTCGAGCTGGGGCAGCACGGTCTGCTCGAAGCCGACGATGCCCGGCCACGGGTCGCGGCCCGCCCGCAGCGCGGCGAGCAGGTTGTCGCGGATCTCGGCCTTGACGCCCTTGGGCAGGTGCCCGGCGGCGCGCAGGGCACCGGCGGTACGGGGCAACTTGGTTGAAGGCACAGCGGGGACGGTCACACCCCGACGCTACGCAGATTCGCGCGGCCGGTCGACATGGAGCCCGCTCGAGGTCAGTGCCCGGCGCGGATCTCCGCGCGCTGTTCGCGGTACTTGACCCACTCATAGACGATCAGCGCCACGAGCAGCGCCGCCAGGACCGCCAGCGAGACCAGGGCGGGCAGCAGGGCCATCAGCGGCACGATCGCCACGAGCAGCACCCCGAGCGCGATCCGGTGGGTCTTGAGCATCCGGTTGCACCGCCACGACACCGCGGCCTGGGCCAGCAGGTACAGCGCGGTCCCGCCGAACATCGCCCACAGCGGCGCGCCGTAGAGCGCGTCCGACAGCGTGTGCCCCTTGTCGCCCGCGACGTAGTTGAGGACCTTCTTCATCCCCAGCGCGAGCATCACGATGCCGATGACCATCGGCAGGTGCAGGTAGCTGAACGCGCTGCGACCCATCCGGGTGCGCTCCTCCCCCGCCGCCTCGTGCAGTGCGCGCTCGGACAAGTGCGAGTGGGTGTCGAAGTAGGCCCACCACAGGCAGGCGGAGACAGTCAGACCCAACGCGGCGGCGATGATGATCGGCAGCGAGATCGCGTGCAGGTTGACCCCGACGCCGATGGCCACGATGGACTCGCCCAGGGCGATCAGCAGGATCAGCCCGTGCCGCTCGGCGAAGTGCTTGGCCGACTCGATGCGCCACCCGCGAACGCCGATGGCCACGGTGCCGCCGTAGTCGGCCGCGATCGCGGCGACCCATAGCAGGACCTGCGCGGTGCCGGAGGTCTGCGCGGCGATGAGCAGCAGAATCGTGCCGCCCGCCATGGTCGCGCCGAACCGGACAAGTTGGGCACGCAGTGCCTGGTCGCCGCGCGCGACGATCCAGAACAGCCACAGGTGCACCAGCCGGACCAGCAGGTAGCCGAAGGCGAACACGGTCGGACCGTGCAACCCGCCGGGCAGGTCGACGAACGACTCCGGGATCGCGATGGCGACGCCGAACATGGCCCCCATCGCCACGAGCATCGCCGTCCTGGCCAGCCCCTCGTCGGCCTGGACCAGATTGGACAGCCACGAGTAGCCGACCCAGCACCACCAAACGACGGCCAGCAGCAACGCGCCTCGGCCAAGGCCACCCCAGGTGGGCGTCTCGGCCATGAACGCGGTGACCTGGGTCAACGCGAAGACGAAGACCAGGTCGAAGAAGAGTTCGAGGTTGGTGGCCGTGGAGCTCTCGGCCATCTTCTTCATCCCGGTCGACCTTGCGGGCTTACTCATACGGCCCATAGTGCACCGAACGGGTGTCGTAAATTAGTCCGGGTGCTGATCAGACTGCGATGGGATCCGGAGCCCGCGGATTGGGCCGACGGGATCCGGGCGACCGTGCCGTTCGCCCGCTGGAGCCGTTGGTTCGCCGTGGCGCTCGCGGTGGGCTCGATCGTGCTGTTCCTGATCGGACAGACCGGGCCCGCGGTCTTCGGCTTGGCGAGTGCGCTGGTCATCGCCCTGCTGCCCACCCTGGACGTGTGGCTGGCGTTCCGCCGAAATCCGATCGCGGGCCGGACTGTGACCGCCGATGTCGACGGCCACACCATCCGGATGATGACCGCGGACGGGACTGCCTACAGCGACATCCAGCTGGCCGACTTGAGCGGCTGGGCCGAGACCGAACGCAATTTCGTCCTGCGCACGGGTTCGCGTGGATTCCATCCGTTGCCTGGTCGAGCGTTCGACAGCACCGAGGACCTCGACCGCTTCCGCGACCTACTAGTACGCACTGTGGGACCCGCAGGCGGGAGCTGAGAGGCCGGGTCCCTGAGCGGTCGCGTAACCTACTTCGCGTGTCAACTCCGAGTGCGACATTCGCGGTATGGGTTTCCGCTTGGCTCAACGGTTCCGCCGCCCCTGACGACGTCCTCGACGCCCTGCTGCACTGGGCCGAGCTGCATGACGTGGTCGCGGTCGACGAGCCGACGGCCATCGCGCTCGACGTGCCGGTCCGCGGCGAGGCGGGCGGCCAGGTCGCCGGACTGCTCGCCGCACTGCGCCGGGCCGAGGTGACCGGCGGCAGGCTGGTCCTGCCGGTCGCGGGCGACGTGCGCGGCCTGGGTGGCCGCAGCGAGTTCGCGGGCACCGCCCTGCACGCCGGTGAGGCCGTTGTCCTGCACGGCGCCGCATTGGGCCTGGTCCCAGAGCCGATCGCCGACGGCGTCCTGCGCTGGACCGTCTTCGACATCGGCGACGCCCCCGCCGCCGAACACCTGCCCCTCGGCGAGGCCGAGCACGAGCTGACCGGCGCCATGCGGGTCGCCGCGGGCGTGCTGACCGAGCTGGGTGTGGCCAAGCACCGGGCGGGCGTGCGCGAAGAGATCACCGCTCGCGTCGCGCACCGTTCCAATGCCCCGTGGCCCGAGGGCACTCCCCCGCGTGCGCTGCGGGTGCTGCAGCGCGCCAACGAGGTCTCGGCGATCCTGGAGCTGGCCGCCGAGGACGCGCCCGGCAACGCCGTGTCCGGTTCGTCGGCCCGCCGCCGGGCCGAGGCGCTGCGTCCGCTGAACGACGCCGTGCGCGTCGCCCGGCTCGCCGCCGTCGAGGAAGCCGTCCGGGTCTTCTCGGACCACGCCGACAAGCACTGACGCCTTCCACGGGAAGCCGCCATTCGGGTGGCGCGCGGGGTATGCGGGGAACCGTCTCAGGGTGATGGACATCCATTAGTCGAATCCGACGATCGCGGCCTCGGAGAGTGACTGATCTGTCACACTGACGGCTCGCCATCCCCCTTTGGAGGAGTCCTTGTCCCACCCGACCCCGGGCCGCGGTCGCAGGCCGTTGGTCATCGCCGTCGCCGTGGGCCTGCTGGCCATCATCGGGATCTATGTCTTCACCGCCCGCGATGGTGCCGCCGCGAACCGCACCGACTGTGTGTCGCTTGAGCTGAGCTCGTCGACCGAGAAGGACGACATCCTCGCCGCGGCCGCCGACACCTACAACCGCTCCGGGCGCGAGTTCGCGGGCGACAAGTGCGCCAAGGTGTCCGTGCACGGCCTCACCTCGGGCGCGGGCATGGAGGCGCTGTCGAAGGGCTGGACCGCGGCCGACACCGGCCAGCCGCAGCCGCAGGTGTGGGCGCCGAGCACGTCGCTCTGGCTGAGCAGGCTGGAGGCGCGCGGCCAGTCCGCGGTCGCCGTGTCGTCCATCCACCCGTCGATCATGTCCAGCCCGCTGGTGGTGGCCATGCCGGAGATGATGGCCAAGGTCTTCCTGGAGAAGAACCCGAATCCGGGCTGGGCCGACATCCTCAAGCTGGCCACGGCGCCGGGTGGGTGGGGATCGCTCGGCCATCCCGAGTGGGGCGAGTTCAAGCTGGGCCGCGACCACCCGGAGCTGTCATCGTCGGGGCTGGGCGCCTCGATGGCGACCTTCCACGCGGCCGCCGTCGCCAACGGCTTCCCCAAGATCGACGAGTCCAACGTCGGCAACGCCGGGGTCCTGCGCTTCGTCCACGACGTCGAGTCGTCGGTGGCCCGCTACAGCAAGGACGCCGCCGAGTTCGTCGACCTGCTCGCCGCCGAGGACAAGAAGAACCTGCCGGTGCCTTATGTCAGCGCCGTGGTCATGCAGGAGGAACTGGCCTTCACCTATAACAAGCGTGGGCCGATCCGGAAGTTCCAGGCGATCTACCCCAAGGACGGCGCGCTCCAGTTCGACCACCCGTACGTGGTCCTGACCTCGGCGACCGCCGACCAGCGGGCCGCGGCGGACGACTTCTTCAAGTTCATCTCCGAGCCGGAGACCCAGGCCGTCTTCCGGGCGACCGGGTTCCGCGACCGCGGCGCGCCGAACACGCCGACCCAGGAACTGCGGGACGTGCTGTCGGTGCCCGCCGAGCAGTCGCTGCCGACGATGCCGCTGCCAGAGCCGAAGCTGGCCGAGGAGATCGTCAAGCTGTGGAACTCGACCCGGCGCGAGGCCAGGGTGCTGCTGGTACTCGACATCTCCGGCTCGATGACCCAAGAGGCGAACAAGAGCGACCCGGAGCTGGGTGACACGACCAAGATCACGCTGGTCAAGCCCGCGGCGAAGCGGGCGCTGGACCTGTTGTCGGCCAAGGACGAGGTCGGGCTGTGGACGTTCTCGTCGCCCGGTCACACCGAGGTTGTCCCGATCGGGAAGCTGTCGGACAACAAGGCCGCCATCACCCAGGCGATCGACGGCATCAACCCCGTGGGCGGCACCGCGCTCTACGACACGGTGGCCGCCGCGCACGCCAAGATGATCCAGTCGGTCGACGCCGACCGGATCAACGCCATCGTCGTGCTGTCCGACGGGCAGGACGACTCCAAGGTCCCGCCGCCTGCCGCACTGCTCGCCAAGATCAACCCCGAGCTGACCGAGCGGGCCATGCCGATCTTCACCATCTCCTTCGGCAAGGACGCCGACCCCGACGCCATGCGCCTGATCGCGTCGACCAGCAAGGCCCTGGCCTACGACGCCGTCAAGGACCCCAAGAACATCGACGAGGTGTTCACGGCCGTGTTCAGGAACTTCTGATGAGCTTTCTCGACGATCTGTCCGACCCGGTCGGGCTCGGTGCCGCCGTGGTACTCGGCGGCGGCGCCGCGGCGATCACCGCGGCCAGGGCCACCCCGTCGTGGCTGGCGGTTCCGATCGGGGTCGGGGTGGCGGTGCTGGTGGCCGTGGTCAACGCGCTGCTGTCGCGCTCCCCCGCGCCCGCGGCGACGCCGTGGCCCGCCGACCGCGGCACCCTGCCCAAGTCGACCGCCGACGCGCGGGACCAGCTGCGCCGGATCTGCCTGGCCGCCGCGGAGATCCGGGTCGCGGCCACGACGGTGCCCGAGGCCGACCCTGTGCTGCCCCCGGCGAACCGGGTGGTCGACGCCGCCTATCGACTCGCCGCCTCCGTCGCCCGCGACGACGGCGCGCTGCCGCATGGCGCCACGGCGACCGTGATCACCGCGCTGACCGTTGCCGCGCACCGGATGTCCGACGTGGCCACGCGGGTCGACGGTCCGACGGCGAGCCGGATCTCGGTTCTGGTGAACGATCTGGGCTTGGTGAGCCACGATCTGGAAAGCGCTGAGTCGGCCGTGAAAGCCGCGCTGACCGACCCGCGGTAATGCCGATGTGACCATAGTGTCCCGAGTCGGAGGTTCGACACCAACTCCGGCGCCCGCGCGGCGCCTGGCCGCACCGCGCGAAAACCCAAGTACAACCCGGTACTACGGCCTTCCGCGCGGCACGCCCAGCCACCACGCGGATCACCGGATCCGGCGCCGAACCTCCGACTCGGGACACTAGGGTCACGCCGAAGATTCTTTCGTGCACGAAGCAAATGTCGAAGATCGACGTTTATTGCCATCACACCCCGGATCCCCCGGGTTCAGCCACGTGACACATAGCTGCCCCCACCTGGACATATAGAGATTTACAGCGACTAGCGGGGCGATCCATAACGCGGTGCTATGGGATGTTGAGATGAGCGGTCCGCCAGCGGTTCGCCCAGTATGGGCACATTGAACCTGCCGCTGTTACCGGAGTCACACCATGACCGCACAACTAGTCGATCGGAAGTCGGGGCCTCGGCCGCTCGCGCTCGATACCACCCACCTCGGCGCGCTGCAGATGGTCGCGCGCGGCGAAGTGGGCGCGTACGGCACGGCGTCGGCGCTGCGTCACCGAACCGACGACTTGAGCGCGCTCATGGTCAGTGCCCTCTTCACGCTCCGGCGTGACGGTTTCATCGGCTTCGCCGCCACGGCCGACCCGCACGACGGCTGGGTCGTGGCCGAGCTGACGTCGGCTGGCGACCGCCTGCTCGACATCTGGCTGCGTCGGGGCCGCCGCTCCCCGGCCGACGCCGCCCGCACGCGCGACTGGTTCGTGCTGCTGCGGTGCGCCCAGCGCGGCGATCTCGGGATGACCGAGACCAACGAGGTGACCGACCGTGGTGCGCCGATCGACAACAGGCTCACCGTCCGGCTTCGGGAACTGATCAACGCGGGCCACCTGGTCATCGGTGCCACCCGCCTGCGCGACTGCCGACTGGTCACTCTCAGCGAGACCGGCCGGGTGCTCCACAACAGACTCGACATGTCCCAGACGACGAGCGGGTGATGATCATGTCGATCATCCCCGACCCTCGCGGCGATGTGTGCTGGGGAACCAGCGCGACATATCGCGGACGGGCACATCTGGTTCCGGTAAGCCGCACGGTGGGCCTGTGCGGCATGCCAGTGGACGCGCGCTTCCGCGCGCGTCCTAGCGAACCGCTGATGTGTCCGGAGTGCGCGATCGCGTATGTCACCGCTGTGTTCCCAGCACAGGCTGCTGCGTCCGACCTTCGGCACGAGGTCAGACTGCGCGCCTAGCCGCCCACCGGGGTGGCGCGGCGGATCCCTGCACCGCCGCGCCACCCCACTTTTTTGCCCTGGCAAACATTCCGCCGGTCCCCGGAACCCGGCAGCGCCTCTTCCGCGTCGCAGCGCCAGCAACGCGACCGGAAGGCACCTCCCATGTTCGCTGTCGACCCAGCTGAGTTACGCGCCTACGCCGAGTACATGCGCGGCCTGGCCACGAAGTTCGCCGACATCAAGGACTTCACCCAGGCGCAGGGCTGCGCCACCGCGGGCTTCACCGGCCTGCTGACCGTGCTCCGCCCCGCGGTCGACGGCGTCGGCTCGCTCTACGGCGCCACGCTCGACTTCGGCCGCGATCGACTCGCGGGCAGCGCCGACGGCCTCGACACCACCGCGGCGAGCTACGAGTCCACCGACAGCGGCAACGCCGCCGTGCTCGACGCGACGATCGGGGCGAGCTGATGCCCTACGCCGACGTCGATCCGATCGAGGCCCATCTCGTCGCACCCGAGGTGGACTCGCCGGCGGGAATCGAGCAGCTGATCGCCGACCAGGGCTTCCAGGTCGAGGCGGTCAACTGGATGTTCGAGCAGGTCACCGGCAAGAACCTGGTCGAGACGATCATCGTCCCGATCACCGGCGACTGGACCAGGATCCAGGCCAACGCCCAGGCTTGGCGCTCGGCGGCGGACGCGGTCGAGGCGGTGTCGGCGAACCTGTCGGCCAACGTCGACGAACTGCGCACACACTGGACCGGCGCGGCGGCCGACGCGTTCGGCACGCACATCGACCTCGTGTGGTTCGGCGGGCTGCAGGCCGAGGCCGGGCTGGCCAAGGTCATCGCCAAGGGGTTCGACACGCTGGCGTCGGTTTCGCGGACACTGTGCGAGCAGGCGCTCGGGCTGGTGGAGAAGCTGGTCAACAAGGTCGCGTCGGCTATCGCTACCGCGTGGGTACCGGTCTACGGCCAAGCGCGGGCGATCAAAGCCGTCTGGGACGCCTACCAGCTCTATGAGTCCATCATGGACATCATCGACGCGATCAAGGACATCATCGCCGCCACTCAGCAGCTGATTGACGCGGTCGGCACCATCCGCGACGCCCTCGCCGCGATCCCCGACATCCGCGACGCCGACGACGCGATCGCCGTCGCCACCCAGCTCAACGACGGCGTGCAGAGCGCCCAAGACGCCGCGGCCCAGGTCGTGGGCGCGAGCGAGGCGGCCGATGAGGCCATGGCGGACAGCGTTCCGGAACCGGTCAGCACCGGCCAGGGCGGCTCGGGCTCATGGTGACCTGGCGGACTCCCGAACTCGCCGCGGCGGAGGCGAACCTGGCCTCAGCCGTCCACAGAGGACACGAAGCGGCCGCGCGGGCGAAGGCGGTAGCGGCGGCGCAGCGGCCCACCCTCACCGACGCCACCCTCGCCGAGATCGAACGTGCGGCGGCCGACGGCCCACCCGCGTTGCGCAAGCTGGCGGCCCGGGTCGAGGCAGGCGAGCTGACGTGGCGCCAGATCGCCGACGGCACGGCGTCAGCGGACCCGGACGTCCGCGCCGCGGCCGAGTCCACCGCCCGCCGACTGCGCGGTGTCTATCAGCAGTTCGAGGAAGGACAGTCGTTAGAGGACGTCCTCGGCGAAGGCGACGGGGTGCTCAAGCACTCGTCGTGGTGACCGGGCCGGGGCGCTTCGGCGGTTCGCAGCAGGCGACGGCGCACGGCTCGCCGTTGCGGGTGCAGCCCGCCGCGGTGAAGTCGGACATCTTGCGGGCGGGGGCGTCGGCGATGTGTTCGCGGATCAGTTCGACCACCAACTCGGCGAAACGCGGGTCTGTGCCAGGCGTCGCCGCGCGGGCGAACTCGATGCCGAGTTCGTTGGCCTTGTCCTTGGCCTCGGTGTCGAGGTCCCAGACCACTTCCAGGTGATCGCTGACGAACCCGATCGGGCACACCACGACCGCCTTGGCCGCCAGCGTCTCCAGATGGTCGACGATGTCCGGCGCCAGCCACGGGATCCGCGGCGGGCCCGACCGCGACTGCCACACCACGTCGTAGTCCGGTGCGTCGAGTTCCGCGGCGACCAGGCGGGCGGCTTCGGCGACCTGACGGGAGTAGCGGTGGCCGCCTTCCTCCGGCGGCCCGCCCGCGCGGTCGGCCGACTCCGGGACCGAGTGCGCGGTGAAGACCAGCCGGGTGTCCGCAGGCAGGCTCGAGGCGGCCTCGCGGACGGCGTCGGCGAAGGCGCCGATGAAGAGCGGGTGGTCGAAGAACTGCCGCAGCTTGATCAGCTCAGGCGCGTCCGGGACCGTGGCGCGGGCGCGGGCGATGTCCTCGTCGTACTGGCGGCAGGCGGAGTAGCCGCCGTAGGCGCTGGTCGGGAACACCAGCGCGGTGCGCACGCCGTCGGCCTTCATCTGGGCGAGGGTGTCCTCGACCAGCGGATGCCAGTTGCGGTTGCCGAAGTAGATCGGCAGGTCGACGCCCTGGCGCTCCAGCTCGTCGCGGACGGCCTCGATGGCCTCGCGGTTGAGGCGGTTGATCGGGGAGACGCCACCGAAGTGCTGGTAGTGCGCCTCGACCTCGTCCAGCCGTTCGGGCGGCACACCGCGGCCCCGCGTGACGTTCTCCAGGAACGGGCGAACGTCTTGCGGGGCCTCGGGGCCGCCGAACGACAGCCAGAGCAGTGCGTCGACCATGATCTTGAGGCTAGTGCTACATGCCCAGGGCGTGGACGCCGCCGTCGACCCAGACCATGGAGCCGGTGGTGGCGGGCAGCCAGTCGGAGAGCAGCGCGCAGACCGACTTGGCGACCGGGGTCGCGTCGTCGACGTCCCAGCCGAGCGGGGCGCGGTCCTTCCAGCCCGCCTCCAGGTCGGCGAAGCCGGGGATGGACTTGGCGGCCATGGTGCGGACCGGGCCCGCGGCGACCAGGTTGACCCGGATGCCCTGCGGGCCGAGCTCACGCGCCAGGTAGCGGTTGATCGACTCGAACGCGGCCTTGGCCACGCCCATCCAGTTGTAGGCGGGCCACGCGACGCGCGCGTCGAAGTCGAGGCCGACGATCGACGAGCCGGGGCCGAGCAGCGGCAGCGTCGCCTGGGCGAGGGCCTTGTAGGAGTACGCGGAGACGTTGACCGCGACACTCACGTCCTCCCACGGCGCGTCCATGAAGGGGGCGCCGAGGCAGGACTGGGGGGCGAATCCGATGGCGTGCACGACGCCGTCGAGGCCGTCGACGTGCTCACGCACCCGGTCGGCCAGCGTGTCGAGGTGCTCGGCGTTCTGCACGTCGAGCTCGATCACCGGCGCGGGCTGCGGCAGCCGCTGCGCGATGCGCTGCACCAGGCTCATCCGGCCGAAGCCGGTGAGGACCACGGTGGCGCCCTGCTCCTGGGCGGCCTTGGCGACGTGGAACGCGATCGACGAGTCGGTGATCACGCCGGTGATCAGCAGCCGCTTGCCTTCGAGCAGTCCGGACATCGGGGGTATTCCTCCTGGGTTGTTCGTCAGTGGCCCATGCCGACGCCACCGTCGACCGGCAGCACGGCGCCGTTGATGTAGCCCGCGGCGTCGGAGGCCAGGAAGGTGACCGCCGCGGCGACCTCCTCGACCTGGCCGTAGCGGGCGGCGGGGACACTGCCGAGGATCTGCTGCTTGCGATCCTCGCTGAGCGCGTCGGTCATGTCGGTCTGGATGAACCCGGGCGCCACCACGTTCGCGGTGATGTTGCGCGAGCCGAGTTCGCGGGCGATCGACCGGGCCATGCCCACCAGCCCGGCCTTACTCGCCGCGTAGTTCACCTGCCCGGGCGCGCCGAGGTGGCCGACGACCGAGGAGATGTAGATGATCCGGCCGAACCGCGCCTTGAGCATCCCCCGCGTCGCCCGCTTGGTGACCCGGTAGGCGCCGGTGAGGTTGGCGTCGATGACCCGGGTGAACTTCTCCTCGTCCATGCGCATGAGGAGGGTGTCATCGGTGATCCCCGCGTTGGCGATGAGGATCTCGACGGGCCCGTGCGCGGCCTCGACCTCGGCGAACGCGGCGTCGATGGCCGCGTTGTCGGTCACATCGGCCTGGACGCCGAGCATCCCCTCAGGCGCCCCCGACCCCCGGTGCGTGATCGCGACCTTGTCCCCCTGGGCGAGGAACGCCTGCGCGATGGCGAGGCCGATGCCTCGGTTGCCACCGGTGACCAGTACCGACCGTGCCATTCCGCTCCCCATCCAACCGCTCGCGATGTCGTCCCGTGGAGGCTATCGGGCTACCGTCCCGTAACCGCCGCTGGCCTATGGCGCTGTTGGTCACAGCCCTGACCAGGCACGGGGCGCTAGGACAGGTCCCGTTCGCGCACAAGTGCGGACACCGCCAACCTCCGCCGCACATCGTTGTTCACGAGCGCGTCGACGATCACGGCCATGCCTGCCCAGTGCGCCTCGGCGGCCTCGACCAGCCGCTGGACACCGAGCGCCTGGCCGCCGGTGTCTACCCAATCGTCCACCAGGAGGACTCGGTCGGCAGGCTTGAGCAGCCTGGCGGGAAAGCCGAGGGTGAGCTGTCGGTCCCGGTAGTCCGGCGGGGTCGCGCGGGTCAGCCACCGGTCGCTATCGGCGAACGGCTTCGGGTTCTTGCGAACCTCGACGAACCCGACCCCCAACTCGACGGCGACGAGCGCGCCGAGGTGAAATCCCCGGGACTGCAGGCCGAGGACGACAGTCGGCTTGTGCGGGACCAGCGTGGCCAGGTGATGGCCGAGGCTGCCGAGCAACTCGGGATCACTCCACCAGCCGGTGACGTCGGCGTACCGGTGCTCATCGAACCGATCACCCCGCCAGGCGAAGGTCTCAGCGAGCCGCCGGGTCAGGTCTCGTCGCGACAGGCGGTCCGGCATGAGGCGATGGTGCTGCGACCGCGGGCCGCGGTCAAACCGCGTCAGGTCCCGGCGAAGGGGGTTCGGTCCGGCCAGCCAGATGGCCGTCAATCACAGCCGTGAGGCGACGAACCCGCGCTGGAGGGACGCCCGAGAACGAGTAGTAGGACAACGACTCAAGATCGATGGGCCCATCGATGGTTGTCAGCGACGGACACCGCGACAGAAGAACGGTGGGGCCGGTCCCGATCTGGTGACCGGTCACCACATCCCAGCCGATCCGCCTGGTTCGAGCGAAGGACCGTTCCTCGATACCCGCGCCGGTCACCACCACTCCGTTGCGAGACCAGCCCACTATCGCGTAGCCGCCGAATCCGAGGCAGCCCAGCCCAAGGATGATCGTCGCCAAGTCCCGTTGGTCGGGCACCGCCAGCATGGAGACGCCGACCAGGGCGAACCCGAGCCCGCACGCCAGCACAAGCCAACGCCACGGCGAGCGAAATCTGGCTATCACTCGCTAGTCCGGCGTGACGTCGCGGAAGACCACCCAGCGCATGGCGCAGTACATGTAGACCGCCTCGCAGGCGCCCGCGGCCATGCGGGCCAGGTGGTATTCGACGCCGAGGGCGGCTAGGCCGCTGCCTACGCCGAGGATCCACAGGAGGTAGTTGACGATCACGACGACCACATAGGTCACCGTCTGCGGGCCCAATGGCGCGTGGGAGCGGAAGTTGAACGCCCGGTTGAGGACGAAGCTCAGTCCGAACGCGACCGCGTACGCCAGCGTGATGCTCAGCCACAGCGGCCAGTCCAGTCCACTGTGGAGCAGCGTGAGCAGGCCAAGGTCGACCAGGAAGGTGAACCCGTTGATCACGCCGAAGCCGAGCAGGCTGGGCGGCACTATCCGGGACAGTCCGAACGGCAGGCGGCGGACCGTGGCTTCCATCAGCGTGTGGAAACGCTCGCCGAGGGCATCGGCGGGTGGAGCGGGGTGCATGCCGCCAGCCTCCCAGCTTTAGGTGGCCGGGAGGCATCCAGCGGGTTGCTCACACGTGGGGGCAGGTGTCCCGATACTCCGATATCGCGCCGCCCGCGGGTGGGGGTGGGCAGAGGAATTTCTCGTAGCGGGTGTCGTCGTCGATGAACCGCTTGAGCCAGGAGACCGCGAATTTGCCGACGGTCGGCGTCGGGGCGTTTGTGACGAAATGGTCGGCGTCGTTCATTTCCAAATACGCCTTCTCGCCGCCGAGTGACTGGTAGAACGGTTCGGAATGCGCCCACGGCGATGCGATCCAGTCGTTCTCGGCGCCGATGACCATCGTCGGCACCCGCACCGACGACCAGTTCTTCGTGTTGCTCCACGCCGCCAGCGGGACCGCCGCGCGCAGGGATGGGCGTTGGGACGCGGCGTACAGCGAGCCCCCGCCGCCCATGGAGTGGCCCATGACGCCGAGGCGGGCGGGGTCGATCCGGTCGCGGACCGGGCTGGACCTGGTGAGGTAGTCGAGCGCGGCCAGCAGCTGCGTCCCCCGCGCGTCGGGCTGGTCGAATATTGTGTTGGTATTGATGGTAAGCACGACGAAACCGTGCGACGCCACCCGCGGGCCGAACCACGCGATGGCGCCCTCGCCCTCAGTGAATCCCGGCGAGACGGCGATCGCGCCGAACGTGCCCTGGCTGGTGTCGGTCGGGTAGGTGATGGTCCCGCCGCCGAATCCGGCGCCCGCCGGGGCTGGGATCTGGGCTACCGCGAACGGACCTCGGGCGGCCTCAAGGATCGCGACGGTCGGATCAGGGCCGCGCTGGTACGGGTTGTCAGCGGCCAGCGCTTGGACGCCGACCAGGGTGGCCGCGGCAACCGCTCCCACCGCGGCGAGTATTCGCAGGGACACGCCGAACTCCTAACCGGGGAAATGACCTGGTTAGGCGGAGCGTATTGACGTAATCACCTGACGGAAACAGCATGACGAAAAGCGATGACCCAGGAGACAAATACTCGCGGCGAAGTTGTCCCGGCCGGACAACTCAGGGCAGGCGCTGGCTGATCATCAGGGCGCTGCCCGCCGCGATCAGCGCGGCCAGGGTGCCGAGCATGAGCCATGGTCGGCTCGCGTCGGCCTCCTTGATCTCGTAGCCGATCTGTTCGCCGAGGGTGTCGTAGACCTTGCGCAGCTGCTCGGCGGTCGCGGCCTTGTAGAAGTCGCCGCCGGAGAGGTCGGCGATCTCCTTCATGGCGGTGTCGTCCACCGCCACGGACTGCACGCGGCCCTCGATGTCGACGGTGCCGTCCTTGGTGCCGAACGAGATCGTGGTGATCGGGATCTTGCGTTCGGCGGCCGCCTTCGCCGCGGTGTACGAGCCGCGCGGGTCGTCCTCGTTCTCCGTCGGGATCGTCTGCTTGCCGTCGGACATCAGCACGATGCGGGCGGGCGGCGGACCCTCCGGCCCACCCACGACCTGCGAGAACCCCTCGATCGCCTGCAGCGCGGCGAAGATCGCCTCACCGGTGGCGGTCGACTGGGCCAGCTTGAGGTTGTCGATGGACTTGGCCACGCCCGCGCGGTCGGTCGTCGGCGCGACGAGGACCGTCGCGGTGCCCGCGAAGGTGATCAGCCCCAGGTTGACCCCCGGGGTGAGCCCCTCGGCGAACGACTTGGCCGCGACCTGGGCGGCCTTGAGTCGGGTCGGGGCGACGTCGGTGGCCTCCATGGACAGTGACACGTCGATCACCAGCATCACCGTCGCCCGGTTGCGCGGCACCTTCTGCTGCGCGGTCGGGCCGGCCATCGCCGTGGTCAGCAGCATCAGGCCGATGATCAGCACGATCGCGGGAACGTGCCGGATCCAGCCCTGACGCGCCGGGGCGACCTTCTCCAGCAGCTCGAGGTTGGTGAACCGCAGTGTCCGCTTGCGCAGTGCGCGCTGCAGGACGATGTAGCCGACCACCAGCGCGGCGACCGCGATCAGCAGCAGGAACCACCACGGATGCGCGAAATTGCGAAGACTCATGCCACGCCTCCCGACCAGCGGCGCTTGCGCGCCACGACGAAGCGGACGGTGTCGGCGATCCAGTCGGAGTCGGTGCGCAGCACCAGGTGTCCCCCACCCGCCTGGCGGATGCCCTTGGCGACCGCCTCGCGGTGTTCGGCCGCCGCGGCGCCGAACTCCTTGCGCAGCAGCGCCGACGCGGTGACCTCGCGCTGGCGGCCGGTCTCCGGGTCGGCCAGCACGACCGTACCGACGTCGGGCAGGTCGATGTCGCGCGGGTCGACCACCTCGACGCCGATCAGCTCGTGCCGCAGCGACAGCGCGCGCAGCGGACGCTGCCACTCGGTGGACCCGAGGAAGTCGGAGATCACCACGGCCAGGCCACGTCGACGCGGCGGCCGACGCAGTTGCTCGATCGCCTCGGCCAGGTCGCCGCGCACGCCCTCGGCGGCCCGAGGGGTCTCGGCGACCCGCCGGACCAGGCCACGCGCGTGGGCAAGACCGCCGCGCGCGGGGATGCGGATCATCTTCTCGCCGGTGGAGATGAGCGCGCCGACCCGGTTGCCGCCGCCGCGGGTCAGGTGGGTGATGGCGGCGACGGCGGCGACGGCGAGGTCGCGCTTCTCGCAGGCCGCGGTGCCGAAGTCGAGGCTCGCGGACAGGTCGACCACCAGCCAGGTCTCCAGTTCGCGGTCGGCGACCGTCTCGCGGATGTGCGGGACCGTGGTGCGCGCGGTGACCGCCCAGTCCATCCGGCGCACGTCGTCGCCGGGCTGGTAGGGCCGGGCCTCCCCCGGCTCGGAGCCCGGTCCGGGCACCAGGCCGAGGTGGTTGCCCTGCAGCAACCCGTCGAGCCTGCGCCGGACGTCGATCTCCAGCAGTCGCAGGCCCGCTTCCATCCGGTCGCCCCGCAGCACCGGCGGGGCCCAGTTCGGGCGCTCGCCCTCAGCGGCCTTGTGCCTGCTCACGGCCTGCCGGCCACCCCGGCCGGTGCCGGGTGCCCGGCGGGCGCCTGCGGCCGCGCGGAGACCTGCGGCAGCGGGACGGTCTGCAGCACCCTGGAGATCATGTGGTCGATCGGCACGCCGTCGGCGAGCGCGTCGTAGGAGAGCACGAGCCGGTGGCGCAGCACGTCGGGCACCACGTCGACCACGTCTTGGGGCAGCACGTAGTCACGGCCGCGGACCAGCGCGAGCGCACGGGAGGCAGCCACGATGCCCAGGCTCGCGCGCGGCGAGGCGCCGTAGGCGATCCAGCCCGCGACGTCGGTCAGGCCGTGCTCGGCGGGCGTGCGGGTGGCCAGCACAAGCCGGACGGTGTAGTCGACCAGCGCGTGGTGGACGAAGACCCGCGAGGCCACGCCCTGCAGCCGGACCAGCTCAGCCGGGCTGAGGACCTGGCTGGGCTCCGGCGGGTTCACACCCATCCGGTAGACGATCTCGCGCTCTTCCTCCGCCGTCGGGTACTCGACGATGATCTTGAAGAGGAAGCGGTCGCGCTGGGCCTCCGGCAGCGGGTAGACGCCCTCGTTCTCGATCGGGTTCTGCGTGGCGAGCACGAGGAACGGATCGGGCATCGGGAACGTCTGGCCGCCGATCGAGACGTGGCGCTCGGCCATGACCTCGAGCATCGCCGACTGCACCTTGGCGGGCGCGCGGTTGATCTCGTCGGCGAGGACGAAGTTGGCGACGACCGGGCCGAGTTCGACGTCGAAGCGCTCGTTGGCCTGCCGGTAGATGCGCGTGCCGAGGATGTCGGCGGGCACCAGGTCGGGAGTGAACTGCACGCGGGAGAACGAACCGCCGACGACGCGGGCGAAGGTCTCCACGGCGAGCGTCTTGGCCACACCGGGCACACCTTCGAGCAACAGGTGTCCCTTGGCGAGCAGGCCGACGAGCATCCGCTCGACCAGCCGGTCCTGCCCGACGATCACCCGCTTGACCTCGAACACGGTGCGTTCGAGCAGCTGCGCGTCGCGTGCGGGCGTGGCGCCCTCGGTCGCGAGCTCGACCTGCCCTGGCTCGGTCACCAGCAGTCCTCCCCGTCAGTCAATCCACCGAGCACAAGCCAACCGCATCACCGGTATGAGCCCTGTGAACTGTGCCGCCTCCCCGAAATTTCTACGGCGGGTCACCAATCAGATCAGCTGCGGAGAAGCGGCAACCGTGGTCAATCGCCGTCACGGTGCCCCTTGGCCGCGGTCGGTGGGCGCTCCACTTCCAAAACTGGCGAGGTCGGCTGAGGTGTCCACATCGGCCGCCTCCGCCCCGACGGCGGGGAGCCGGACCGGGTCCAGTCCGCTCAGGACGCGCCGCAGCGCCGCGCCCGCGACCCGCTGCGGCATGGCCGCCCGCAGCACGTCGACCGGCCAGGCGCTCAAGAGCCACTGGTCGCGGTCGTCCGCGTCGACCAAGACCACTCCGGTCGACCCGACGGCGGCGAGCAGGCGTGCGACGGTCTCCGTCGACACCAGCGGCAGGTCCGCCGCCAGGAGCACGACGACATCCGACTCGACCTTGGCGAGCCCCGCCGCCAAAGCCGCGACCGGGCCGGAACCGGGTTCGTCCTCGACGGTCCAGACGACCGGCGTGGGCACCGGCCGCTCCGGCCCGACCACGACGATCCGGTCCGCACCCGCCACCGCCGTGACGGCGGCGGCCAGCATGCTGCGCCCGCCGACTTCCAGCGCGGGCTTGTCCACCCCGCCGAGTCGAGTGGCCCGTCCGCCCGCGAGCACTATCGCCGCCCAGGTCATGGCGTGACCCTAAATCACTAGTGGTTACGACCGGAGGTTCGTCGGGGGTCTCGACGGCCAACCTCCGGTCGTGACCACTAGGCACCCCTGGTTACCGTTGATCCATGCCGACCTTCACCACGATCCACGACGTCCCGATCGCCCTGCTCGACGAGAACGACCCGACGCTGGCAGGCGACCGCGACGTCACGGACTTGTTCGGCGAGCTATGGGAGCACCGGCCGGAGATCGTCGTGGTGCCCGTCGGGCGGCTGTCCGCGGACTTCTTCGAACTCCGCACCCGGGTCGCGGGCGACATCATGCAGAAGTTCGTCAACTACCACCTGCGGCTGGTGATCCTTGGCGACATCAGCGACCACGTCGCGGCGAGCGGGTCGCTGGCCGGGCTGGTCCGGGAATCCAACCAGGGCAGGCACATCTGGTTCCTGTCGACGCTCGACGAGCTGACCGAGCGGCTGGGCGGATAGCGCACGCTGTCGGTGTCGCCTGAGACGCTGGCACGTATGGACATCACCCGCGCGGAAGCCTCCGACGCCGTCAGCGCCCTGGGTTGGCGGCACGTGCTGAACACCCTCGTCACCACCGTCGCCGTCGACTCGCTCGCGCGGGCCGCGCAAGTCGCCGTGGCGGTGGCCGACGTGGGTGACCATCTGCGCGTCGACCTGCGGGCGGACCGGGTGATCCTGCGCCTGCAGACCCCCGAGACCACGTCAGTCACCGCCGCCGACGTCGAGTCGGCTCGCCGGATCTCGGCCGCCGTGGCCACCGAGCCGCACCCTGGCATCCAAGCGTTGGAGTTCGCGATCGACGCGCTCGACATCGGCGCCGTGCGGCCGTTCTGGCAGGCCGTCCTCGGCTACGTCGACGAGCCCGCGCCGGGCAACGGCCTGCTCGACCCGCTCGGCCAGTTCCCCGCTGTCTGGTTCCAGCAGATGGACACTCCGCGCCCACAGCGCAATCGGATCCATCTCGACGTTTCCGTCCCGCATGATGAGGCCGAGCGGCGCATCGCGGCGGCGCTCGCGGCGGGTGGGCGGCTGCTCTCCGACGCCGAGGCCCCGGCGTTCTGGGTGCTGGCCGACGCCGAGGGCAACGAGGCCTGCGTGTCCACCTGGCAGGGGCGGGATTAACCCCGTTCTGGAAGATTGTCCGGTTCCCATTTGGCAAACGGCAAAAGCTAGTCATTTCCGTTAACAATTCCGGAGGATTTCTCGCCTACGGTCAGCGCACCGACTCGACACCCAGCCGAGTCCTGGTCCTGCGGAGAGATGTCCCATGCGTATGCGTCGCCTCGCCGCGGCAGCCGTCTGCGCGGCAGCCGTGGTCCCCCTGCTCGTGTCGCACGCCAACGCCGCACCGTCCGCCGACGAGAGCCTGCAGCTCATCGCCACCAACGAGTCCCTGCTCGGCACCCACTTCTGGTACGCCCAGACCTACGCGGGCCACAAGGTCCTCGGCGGCTTCTACGCCAAGCACGTCGACCGGGCCACCGGCCAGGTCACCGTCACCGACGGCCGGATCCCGGTCTCGGGCATCAGCACCACCCGGGCCGCGGTCGCCGCCGACAAGGCGAACGCGAACGCGGAGCAGCGCAGCCACGGCAAGGCGTTCACCACCGAGCTGGCCGTACTCCCCGGCACCCAGGCCAAGCTCGTCTACCGCGTGCTGTCCGAGACCGACGCGGGCTCCGTGCAGTCCCTGGTCGACGCGTCCACCGGCGCCGTGGTCCAGGAGAAGAACCTGGTCAAGCACGTCGACGGCACCGGCAGCGTGTTCGCGCCCAACCCGGTCGCGACGCTGCAGAACGAGAAGCTGACCGACCAGAACGACGCCGACGCGGCGGTCCCGGCGAGCGCCTACAAGGCGGTCACCCTGACCCACCTCGACGGGTCCGGCTACCTGCACGGCACCTACGCCACGATCACCGACAAGCGCACCAAGCAGGCGAAGTCGACGACCAACACCTTCAACTACACCCGCTCGAACGACTTCTTCGAGCAGGTCGAGGCGTACTGGGCGATCACCGAGACGCAGAAGTACATCCAGAGCCTCGGCTTCACCAACATCAACAACGAGGCCCAGGACATCCAGACCACCGGCCTGACCGCCGACAACTCGTTCTACGACCCCGCCAAGGACCTGGTCAAGTTCGGCACCGGCGGCGTCGACGACGGCGAGGACGCCGAGGTGATCTGGCACGAGTACGGCCACGCCATCCAGGACGCGCAGGTGCCGAACTTCGGCTCCAGCAACGAGGGCGGCTCCATCGGCGAGGCGTTCGGCGACTTCTGGGCGCTGATCAACTCGGCCGGCTACCAGCAGGACACCGCGGTCACCCCGCTCGCCTGCATCATGGACTGGGACTCGGTCTCCTACACCTCGACCGAGCCGCACTGCATCCGGCGCACCGACACCAACCTGACGGTGGCGGACAAGACCGGTGAGGTCCACCACGACGGCCAGATCTGGTCGCGCGCCCTGTTCGACATCTACAAGGCGTTCGGCAAGGACAAGTCGGCGAAGCTGGTGCTGGAGTCGCAGTTCTCCTTCGCCCCCAACACGACCTTCGCCCAGGCGGCGACGGTCACCGTGAACACCGCCCAGAGCCTTTACGGGGCGACGGACGCGGCCACGGTCCGGGCGGCGTTCCAGGCGCGCGGCATCCTCTAGTGGTGTGACTCATGGCGTTGGCCGGGTATCGGCGTGTCCACGGCGTCGCTGCCAAGGCGCAGGGACAGCACGCGTACCTGGTGTACGTGGCTGTTCCTGCAACGCGGGCAGCGGCGTCGTGGGCATGTCGAGACCCGGTCGACGTCGTGGGTCACGCCACTAGGTCACGAAAGCCGTTGTGCGGCGGGATCCTCCGCCGCACAACGGCTTATCGCCGCGCCAAGCGAATTGGCCCCGCGCAAAGCTTTCCCCAACGAGAGCGCGCCGTAGCCGAGCACCAGCCCCGGCGAGTCCGACCGCGCGACGCGGAAGTCCGCCAATGGGTACACCCGTACCCCGAGCGCCGACGCCTCCGCCGCGACATCGTTCTCGTTCATGCCTTTTGGCAAGGCCAGCAACATGTTCAGGCCCGCGGAGATCCCGGACGGCGCCACGCCGGGGATCCGCCCGACCGCGCCGATCAGCGCGTCCCTGCGTTCGCGGTACACCAGTCGGCTGCGCCTGAGGTGGCGGTCGAAGTCGCCGCTGGTCAGGAAATCGGCGAAGGTGGCCTGCAGGATCGTCGACGTGGAACCATCCGTGGCGCGCCTGCGGGCGACGATCGGGTCGACCAACTCCGGCGGCACCACCAGCCAGCCGAGGCGCACCCCGGAGCCCAGCGTCTTCGACGTCGTCCCGCAATAGATCACCCGTTCCGGCGCGACGCCTTGAACCGCGCCGACCGGGCGGCGGTCGTAGCGGTATTCGGCGTCGTAGTCGTCCTCGATCAGGTAGCCGTCGACCTCGTTGGCCCAGTCGATCAGTTGCGTGCGACGGTCTGGCGACAGGACGACGCCCATCGGACTCTGGTGCGCGGGCGTCACCACCGCGACCCGCGCGGACGTCTCCCGCAGCCGGTCGACGACCAGCCCGTCCTGGTCGACCGGGACCGGGTCGAACGGGATTCCGAGCGCGGCCAGGTGGCCGCGTGGTCCTGGGTAGCCGGGGTCCTCCACCGCGTACCGAGCCGCGCCCAGGGCGTGGACGGCCAGGTCGAAGCCGTGGCCGAAACCCGCGCACACGATGATCGTGGCCGGGTCGGCGCGCACGCCGCGCACGCGGCCGAGGTAGTCGGCCAGGGCTTGGCGCAAGGTGAGCAGGCCGCGCGGGTCCTCGTCGGCGAAGTCGGTCGTCGGCATGGCGCGCAGCGCCGCACGAGCCGCTTTCGACCAGGCCGCGCGGGGAAACAGGCCGAGGTCCGGGCGGCCTGGGCGGAAGTCCACGTCGATCCTCGGACCGGTCTCGGCGATCTCGGCAGGGTTGCCCGCGTCCCGGTGGACCTGGTTGACCACGGTCCCCGCTCCGCGCCGGGACAGCAGGTAGCCCTCGGCGATGAGCTGGTCGTAAGCCTCGACCACGACCTTGCGGGTGATCCCCAGATCGGCGGCGAGCGCGCGGGTGGACGGCACCGCGGAACCGGGAGCGAGCCTGCCGGACCGGATCGCCGAGCGCAGGCCGTCCTCGATCTGGACCCGCAGGCCACGCGGCCGGGAGCGGTCGAACGTGAGGAACAGCTCTGGCGCACTGGTACCCATAAAGCGATGTTAACTGGACCTCTTAACGGGTCAACTTGGTTCGTACAGTCGGTCCATGTCCAACACCGTGAAGTCATATGAGGCCTACGCCGAGACCTACAACACGCTTGTCTCCGCCGAGCCGACAGACCGCCACGCGGGCGTCCTGCGCGCGTTCGCCGACCTCGTCCCCATCGCCGGGTCCGTGCTGGAGATCGGCTCCGGCCCCGGCCGCGACGCCGACTACCTGGAGACGCTCGGCGTCGAGGTCCGACGGACCGACGCGACCCAGGCGTTCCTCGACATCCAGGCGCGTCGCGGCAAGCACGGCGACCTGGTCAACGTCATCACCGACGAACTCGGCGGACCCTACGACGGCGTCCTGGCCGAGTGCGTGCTGATCCACGTCGGCCACGCCCAGATCGACGCCGTACTCGGCAAGATCGCCGCGGCGCTGCGCCCCGGCGGCGCCTTCCTCGTGTCCGTGCGCGACGGCGACGGCGAGACCGACGGTGACTACCTGATGGCCTACTGGCGCCGCCCCGACTTCGCCGCCCGCCTGGCCGCGGCGGGCTTCGAGATCACCTGGGACGATCACCACATCGACTGCGACGGCGACGCGTGGCTGACCTTCCTGACAAGGCGGACCCGATGAACGAACGAATTCTCCCGGTCAACGGCGTCGAACTGTGCGTTGAGACCTTCGGCGACCCAACCGACCCGGCCATCCTGCTCATCCACGGCGCGTGCGCGTCGATGCTTTGGTGGGAAACGGAACTGTGCGATCGGATCGCCGCGTGTGGACGGTTCGTGATCCGCTACGACCAGCGCGACACCGGCCGCTCGACCAGCTACCCACCCGGCTCCCCCGGCTACACCCTCACCGATCTGACCAACGACGCGATCGGCCTCCTCGACGCACTCGACATCCCCCGCGCCCACATCGTCGGCCGCTCCATGTCCGGCGCCATAGCCCTCACCGCGGGCGTCGACCACCCAGACCGAGTCGCGTCCCTGACCTTCGTCAACACGACGACCGGCGACGACGACCTGCCGCCGCCATCGGGCGACTTCCCTGACGACACACCGGATCTCACCGATTCGACCGCCGTGGTCGAGTACATCGTGAACACACTTCGCGCCTACGCGGGCACTTCCGCGCTGTTCGACGTGGACGCGACCCGCGCGCTGGCCACTCTGGACGTCGAACGCACTGTGAACATCAAGTCCGCGCTATCCAACCACTTCCTCATCGACTTCGGCGGTCCGGTGGCGGGCGGGTTCGCCGACATCACGGCGCCGACACTCGTCGTGCACGGCGAAATAGACCCTCTGTTCCCATTTTCCCACGGCAAAGCCCTTCGCGACGCGATCCCCGGCGCGGCCCTGGTCGTTCTCGCAGGCACGGGCCACGATGTCCCTCGCGGACGGTGGCACGAATTCGTCACGTCGCTGATCCGCCACACGGACGTCACCCCATAGCACCCTTGTGGCGAACCTGGCCTGTCTCGTTAGGTGGGATTTGATCTCGAAACCCCGTCACCGGCGACACGCCTGACCGTGTCGGTCGGTCCCTATGGAAGGCGGAGCCATGAGAACAATCCGACTGACCCTTGCCCTCGCCACCGCCGCGCTCGCGGCCGCTGCTGTCGTCCCCGGCACGGCCGCGGCGACACCCGTGAAGTCGGCCAACGACCTGATCTCCTTACTGGGCACCGCGCGGACCGCCGGGAGCCATCTCGACGCGGGCCGTGTGGTTGTCAACGTGACCGACGCCGAGGCCGCGGCCGACGTGCGGTCGGCGGGCGGGACGGCTCGTGTCGTCTCGCGTAGCAGCCGCCAGTTGGACGAGCTGGTCGCCCGGCTCGACGCGGGCGTTCCTGGCACGGCATGGGCGCACGATCCGGTGTCCAACCAGGTCGTGATCACCGCCGACAGCACTGTCCGAGGCGCCGACTACGCGCGGCTGGTGTCGGCCGCGGCGGGGTCTGGTGGGGCGGCCAGGGTCGAGCGGGCCGCGGGTGCGTTCACGCCGCTGATCTCCGGTGGGGACGCGATCTACGGTGGTGGGTACCGCTGTTCGCTGGGCTTCAACGTGCGCAACGGCAGCACCTACTACTTCCTCACCGCGGGCCACTGCACCAATTCCGCGAATGCGTGGTTCTCCAACTCGAACCAGTCGACCAAGCTCGGTGACACGACCGGGAGCAGCTTCCCGGGCAACGACTACGGAATCGTGCGCTACACCAACACCTCCGTGACGATCTCCGGCACCGTCGGCGGGCAGGACATCGCCTCGGCGGGCAACGCCTTCGTCGGAGAATCCGTCTCGCGGCGGGGCAGCACGACCGGGACCAAGACCGGGACGGTGACCGGGCTCAACGCCACCGTCCACTACTCCGGCGGCGGCACGGTGAAGGGCATGATCCAGACCAACGTGTGCGCCGAACCGGGCGACAGCGGCGGCCCGCTGTACGACGGGTCGACCGCGCTGGGCCTGACCTCCGGCGGCAGCGGCAACTGCCGCACCGGCGGTACGACCTTCTACCAGCCGGTCACCGAGGCGCTGAGCAAGTACAACGTGTCGGTGTTCTGACGACGGCGGCCCGCCGCGGGAACTCCCGCGGCGGGCCGTTGACCCTCACGTGGCGTGAGGCCGCATAGTCGGTGGCGTGGAGGAGCACCTGACCGTGGGACGTGTGGCCGAGCTGGCGGGCGTGAGCGTCCGCACGCTGCATCACTATGACGAGATCGCCCTTGTGCGGCCGTCCGCGCGGACAGCGGGCGGATATCGCGCTTACTCGGCTCGCGACGTCGAGCGACTGCGCGAGGTGCTCGCCTACCGGCGGCTGGGTTTCGGGCTGCGCGAGATCGCGGACCTGGTCGACGACCCGGACACCGACGCGGTCACGCACCTGCGCAGGCTGCGCGGTCTGCTGGTGGAACAGCGCGACCGCGCCGCCGCCATGGTGACGGCCATCGACAGGGAGCTGGAGGCGCGGGCGATGGGGATCAGGACGACACCAGAGGAACAGCTGAAAGTGTTCGGCGCGCGGTTGTACGACAAGATCGGGTCCGCCTACCCGGCGACGCGCCGCACCGAGCCGCGGATCGCCGCGAAAGTCTGGCAGGCACTCGGCGACGCGCGGACCGTACTCAACGTCGGGGCAGGCACCGGCTCCTATGAGCCCACCGACCGCGACGTCACGGCAGTGGAACCATCAGCGGTCATGCGCGCGCAGCGCCCCGCGGACGCGGCGCCATGTGTCGCCGCCGCCGCGGAGAGTCTCCCGTTCGAGGATCAGTCCTTCGACGCCGCGATGGCCTTCAGCACTGTTCACCACTGGCAGGACCCGATCGCGGGCCTGCGTGAGATGCGGCGCGTGGCCCGGCGCGTCGTGGTGTTCACCCACGATGCCAGCGCCGCGGGCTGGCAGCAGCGATTCTGGCTCATCCGCGACTACCTGCCTGAGGTCGCCGACCTCGTCGTGGGCAGGCCTGCGGTGGACCGACTGGCCGACGCGATCGGGGCCCGCATGGAGCCGGTGCTCATTCCGTGGGACTGCGCCGACGGCTTCTTCGAGGCCCACTGGCGAAGGCCCGAGGCGTACCTGGAGGAACATGTGCGCCGCGCCGTGTCGGTCTGGACCAGGGTCGGCCCGGAAGCCGAGCAGCGGGCGGTTGGCAGGCTCCGCGATGACCTTTCCTCAGGCCGGTGGGCCGAGCGCAACCGTGAACTCGCCGCACTCGACGCCGCCGAACTCGGCCTGCGCCTGCTCGTGGCCTGAACGGTCAGAGCACTCTGGTGGCGTAGGGGACGATGCCGCCGTAGCGGACCGGGGCGATGCGCACCCGTGAGCCCGAGTACGGCGCCTCGACCATCTGCCCGTTCCCGATGTACATCGCGACGTGGTGGATGCGGCCGCCGGTGGCCCAGAACAGCATGTCGCCTGGAGCCATCTGGTTGAGCGGGACCCGTCGGCCCGCGGCGGCCTGGTAGCCGCTGTAGTGCGGCAGCCGGACGCCCACCCCCGCGAAGGCGTAGATCATCAGACCGGAGCAGTCGAAGCCGACCTTGTTGTAGTCGCCGTAGGAGTCGGCGACGCCGCCGTCGCGGATGCCTCGGGTCGGGCCGCTGCCGTTGCCGCCGCCCCACGCGTACTGGACGCCGAGTTGGGACAGGGCGCGGTTGATGACGATCTGGGCGCGGTCGCCCGCGGGACGGCCGACCGGGGGGCGACCGGCCGCCGCCGCGTTGGCGGCGTCTTCGCGCTGTTTGGCGGCCAGCCAGTCCTGGTAGCGCTTGCGCTGGCTCTCCAGGCCGCCGACCTTGGCCTGTGCGTCGTTGAGCTGGCGCTCGTAGTCGGCCCTGGCCGCTTCGAGTTCGTGGGACTTCGACGCCTGGTCGCGCTGGGCCTGCTGGGCGGTCGCGGTGGCGGCGTCGGCGTTGCGCTTGGCTTGCTCGGCCTCGGCCTGGCGCTTGTTCGCCTCGTCCAGCGCGGCCCTGGCCAGGGAGTCCTTGTTCGCCTTGACCGTGCGGGCGCGCTCCATCGCCTCGAGCGCATCGAGTTCGCTGCCGCTGACCGCGTTGAGCAGCTGGGCCCTGGCCAGCAGATCCTCTGGACTCTTGGCGCCGATGTAGGCCGACATCGACCCCATGGTCGTGCCCTGCTTGTAGCTGCCCGCGGCGAAGTCGTCGAGCTGCTTGCGGGCGGCGTCGATGTCGCGGCCCGCGCCGTCGGCCTCACGCTTGGCCGCCTCGGCGTCGGACTTGGCCTTGGCGGCGATGTCGTTGGCGGTCTCGAGGTCGACGAGGGCCTTGTTGGCGTCCTCCATCTTGGCCTCGACGTCGGCCTGCAGGTCCATCAGCCGGGCCTCGGCCTGGGCGAGCTGGTTGGTCAGCTCACCGACCTTGCCAGCCTTGGACTTCGCGTCGGCGCGGCTCGTCGTCAGCTCCGAGTCGCTGGGGTTCGGCGGTGGTGGCGGCACCGCGGCGGCGACGCCGGTGGCCGCGCTGAGCATCACCAGAACGAGCGACGCCAAGATCAGACCCAGCCTGCGGCCTCTGCGTACGGGCACGGCTCCCCACCTCCCAGCGCGGGCGGCTCCCCCCGCCCACTTCGTTGATCAAGTTCGACCTCCGCCGAACCGGCGGAAAACGGACTGGAACACGACGACTGTGCCAGGTGGACACCAGACGCACCAGTCGTAACACGCGAAACATACTTACCTTGGACAACTGTTACCGACAGGGACACGCCTAGTAACCCTGGCATCAGCCGAACGGGCCGACCTTGCACACAATGGGTGACACGATCGGCGGGGCGATGTGACTGCGCGTGCCTAGGGCTGCGACGATGGTGCCGTGACCAAGGGGACCAGGGCCGCGGCGGCGGTCGCGGGCGTCGGCGTCGTCGCCGTCGTGGTGGGCATGTTCCTGCCGTGGTTCCGGTCGGGCACGGTGCTGCGCGACAGTTTCCAGATAATCGGCGTGATCCAGTCACTCGGGTTCCTTCGCGGGGATACCCTTGAGCTGCTGCTCTACGCCTGGTTCGCGGTAATACCCGCTGTCACGCTGAGCATCGTCGCGTACACGCTCGGATTATCCAGGACGGCCGCAACGATCGGCGCCGTCCTCGCGATATTCACCGGAACCATTTCGGGCGGTGCGACCGTCGAAAGCGGTGGCGGGGAAAGCTCGCTCGGCATCGCAGGCACCGGACCGACCGTCACCTTGATCGGCTCGTTGGTGGCTCTGGTCGGAGCCGTGGGCATCTTCGTAGGCCGGCGCAGGAGCGCACGCAGGATCGCAGGAGGGGAACCGTGACCTATCCAGGCTCGGGCGGACAGTGGCCGCCGAACGACCCATATCAGCAGCAGGGTGGCCAGCCACAGCCTGGCGGGTACCAGCAGGGGGGCTACCAGCAGCCGGGATACCCGCAGCAGGGCGGGTATCCCCAACAGGGAACCCCCCAGCAGGGTTTCCCGCAGCAGCAGGGCGGCTACCCACAGACCGGGCCGCAGCCCGCCCAGGGCTACCCGCAGACCGGCCCGCAGCCGACCCAGGCCTTCGGCGGGTACGGCCAGGAGCAGTACGGCCAGCAGCAGCCCTACGGCCAGCAGCCCTACGGCTACCCGATGCCGCCTGAGGCGCCGAAGAAGCGCAAGGGCCTGGTCATCGGGGTCGTCGCCGCGGTCATCGCGGTGGCCGCCGGTGGTGGCGTGACGTGGTGGGCGCTCAACCGGGGCAGCGCGCCCGCGGGCGCCGAGAGCCCGACCGCGGCGGCGACCAGCCTGGTCAACGCCATCGGCCAGGGTGACGTCGCGGGTCTGCTGACGGGCCTCGCGCCCGCCGAGCGCGACCTGATGACGACGCTGAACTCGGAGACCACCAAGGAGCTGCAGCGCCTGGAGGTCTACAAGAAGGACGTCGACCCGAACAAGATCCAGGGCTTCGAGCTGAAGACCGAGGGCCTGGAGTTCGACGAGGCGAACGCCGAGAAGGTCAACGACCACCTGACCATCACCAAGCTGGTCAAGGGCAAGGTCACCATCAGCTCCGACGCGAGCAAGCTCCCCTTCACCGAGGACTTCATCGAGCTGGCCTTCCCGCGCGGGATGAACGCCAAGCCGGAGACCGAGACGGTCGACATCGCCGAGATCGTCAAGGACAACGACGGCGAGCCCATCCGCATCGCGACGGTCAACGTCGACGGCGAGTGGTACCCGAGCCTGTTCTACACGATCGCCGACTACGGCCTGCAGGACTCGAAGAAGAAGTGGCCGAAGACCTCGATCCCGGCAAAGGGCGCCGACAACCCCGGTGACGCCGTGAAGGAGATGGCCGACGCCGCGCTCGACGGGAACATCACCCGGGTCATCGAGCTGCTGCCGCCGGACGAGATGGCCGTCATCCACGACCTCGGCCCGATGATCGTCGACATGACCAAGGGCGACGTGGAGTCGAGCGGGATCAAGATCACCAAGCTGGAGACCGAGACGGCCGACGTCGAGGGCGCCACGAAGGTCCTGCTCAAGGAGTTCGAGGCGGAGAAGGACGGCGAGCGCGTCCGGGTCACCAAGGACGGCGAGTGCTACGCCGCCGAGGCCGACGGCAAGAAGGAGCAGTTCTGCGCCGATGACGCCGCCACCGAGATCGGCGGCAAGAAGATGGCGCCGGAGGCCAAGAAGGCGCTCACCAACCTGGTCAAGGGCATGATCGCCAACACCGGTCTGGTCACCACCAAGGTCGACGGCAAGTGGTACGTCAGCCCGATCCGCTCGATCACCGACCTCGAGGTCACCGCGCTGAAGAGCCTGGAGCCCGAGGACATCAAGGCCCTGCTGAAGATGGCCAAGTAAGCAGGACAGAGCATCTGGAGCCCCGCCACTTCAACTCGGCGGGGCTCCTGCTGTTTCAGCGGCGGATCAGGTCGAGCGGGTCCGGCGTTGTCGCCGACGACGTGGTCCGGGTTGTGCGCGGCCACGCCCGCCCGTCATGGCATGTCATCGCCCGCTGGGAGGCGGGGGCGGCGGCGGCTCCCCACACGACCATGAGAAGGCGCCACTGGTGTCGCATGAGGGCGGGTCCTCGGTGTCGCCGAACGCGGCACTCGCCACACCCGCGCCAAGGCACATGGCCGCCGCGGCCAGACCCGCGACCAGCGCGGTTCTCAGCTTCCCCATCGGTGTACTCCTCGCACTTGTGATCTTTGCTGGCAGTGTCGCCGAACGCGCCGACGGTGCCCAGTGGTCGCGACGGCAGGTTCAGGACCAGGCGATGACAGGAAGCTGACTCAGATCCAGCCGCGCCTGGCGGCCTCGGCCCCGGCCTCGAACCGGCTGCCCGCGTCGAGCCGCTCCATCAGCCGCGCGACCCGTCGCCGGAGGTGTCGCACTGAGACCCCGAGCAGCCTGGCCGCGCCTTCGTCGGTGCCCCCAGACGCCATATGGGCGAGAACCTGACGGTCCTCGTCGGTCAGCTCGGGCTCGGCCACGCGCTCGGCCCACGGGAGTTCCCGCGACTCGTCCCAGATGCGTTGGAACAGCCGGACGAACCCGGCGACCAGACCGGGCTGGCGCACGATCAGCGCCCCCATACGACTGTTGGCGGGATCGATTGGGACCACAGCGACCCGCTCGTCCATGACGACCAACCGCTCCAGGGCGACGTCGCTTACCCGGTACTGCGCGCCCGCGTCGCCCAGCTCGCGCAAGTAGGCGCGGTTGAGCTCGTCGTCGAGCACTGCGGCTTCGTAGACCACCCGCATGTCCAGGCCGCGGCGCAGGCCCCGCAGGTCCAGCGGCTTGCTCGCGGCCAGCGACTCGGCGGGCAGTGGGCCACCCGGCTGCACGGCGAAGACGCTGGTCCTGGTGAAGAACGACAGTTCCTCCAACGCGGCACGCACCGCGCCGAGGTCCTCGATCCGTTCGATGCCGTCCGCGGGCGGACTCGACCGTCGCTCCCACCGCGCGGCCAAGTCGGCGACCTCGCCGCGGGTGGCGCCGACCTTGCGGTGCTCGCGCAGCAGTTCGTCCTCGACCCGCTCGATCAGTTCACCGAGGGCGACCGCCGGATTGAGCAGGCGCACGGTCGCGGGCGCGGTGTCGTCCGGGCGGGCCACCCCAAGATCGATCAGCGCGGTCAACACCTTGCCGACGGCCTCGGGCTCGATCTCGACGCGTGCGGCGATGTCGTCGAGTCCGCTGGCCGGTTCGTCGAGCAGGAGTCGGTAGACCCGCTCCGCTCGTTCGTCGAAGCCCAGGGCGCGCAGCGTCATCGCGCACCGCTCGCGTCCGACCGATGGCTGGCTTGGACGGTCACCAGCGGCCTCCACTGCGTTCCGGCGCGATAGTCGATTCCGAGTGTTCTCGACGCGATCAAGGTAAAAGAGACTTGACAGCGTGTCAAGCATTCTTGACTCGCACCACACGGCTCGACTATTCGGCCAAGAACTCGATCCGATTGCCCACCGGGTCGTCGGTGTGGAACCGCCTGCGCCCCGGGATCTCCGCCGGATCCGCCCAGTTCACCGGCGCGCCCGCCCGGGCAACGGCCGAACTGACCGCGTCGATATCCACCACGAACGCTGGATGAGCCTTGCGCGCCGCCCGGAAGTCGGCTTCGACGCCGACATGCAGCTCACCGCCGCCGGGCACGGCGAACCAGCAGCCGCCCCGCGCCGCGAGCAGCGGCGGTTTCGGCTGCTCGGACCAGCCGAGGACGCCCGCGTAGAACGCCCGCATCCGGTCCTCCGCACCGACCGGGCACGCGATCTGAACGTGATGGATCACATCTTTCCCTTCTGGCGGGGTCCCTTGAACCGGCTTACAGGACAAGCGTACTGTTTGGGACGTGAGCCTGTCGATGCGCGCTCCGAGTGGGTGCGCGAGACTCAGTGCTCGAACCTGACTGACTTGCGCCGCCACTGGAGTTGGACGTGACTACTGCTAGCAAGGACAGCTTCGGCGCCCGTGCCACGCTGACCGTCGGCGATGCCTCATACGAGGTGTTCCGACTCGACGCCGTGGAGGGGGCCGAGCGCCTGCCCTACAGCTTGAAGATCCTGCTGGAGAACCTGCTCCGCACCGAGGACGGCGCGAACATCACCGCCGACCACGTGCGCGCCCTCGCGGCCTGGGACCCGGCGGCCGAGCCGTCGACGGAGATCCAGTTCACCCCCGGCCGTGTGGTCATGCAGGACTTCACCGGCGTGCCCTGCGTGGTCGACCTGGCCACCATGCGCGAGGCCGTCACCGCACTGGGCGGCGACCCGTCGAAGGTCAACCCGCTGGCCCCGGCCGAGCTGGTCATCGACCACTCGGTCATCGCCGACATCTTCGGCCGCCCGGACGCCTTCGAGAGCAATGTGGACCTGGAGTACCAGCGCAACAAGGAGCGCTACCAGTTCCTGCGCTGGGGCCAGACCGCCTTCGACGAGTTCAAGGTCGTCCCCCCGGGCACCGGCATCGTCCACCAGGTCAACATCGAGCACCTGGCCCGCGTCGTCATGGTCCGCAACGGTGTCGCCTACCCGGACACCGTGGTCGGCACCGACTCGCACACCACCATGGTCAACGGCCTGGGCGTGCTGGGCTGGGGCGTGGGCGGCATCGAGGCCGAGGCCGCGATGCTGGGCCAGCCGGTCTCCATGCTGATCCCCCGCGTGGTCGGCTTCAAGCTGCACGGCGAGCTGCCCGCGGGCGCCACCGCGACCGACCTGGTGCTGACGATCACCGAGATGCTGCGCAAGCAGGGCGTCGTCGGCAAGTTCGTCGAGTTCTACGGCACGGGCGTCACCGCCGTCCCGTTGGCCAACCGCGCCACCATCGGCAACATGAGCCCCGAGTTCGGCTCCACCGCGGCGATCTTCCCGGTCGACCAGGAGACCATCGACTACCTGCGCTTCACCGGCCGCAGCGAGGAGCAGGTCGCGCTGGTCGAGGCCTACGCCAAGGCGCAGGGCCTCTGGCACGACCCGTCCATCGAGCCGGTCTTCTCCGAGACCCTTGAGCTGGACCTGGCCACGGTCGTCCCGTCGATCGCGGGCCCGAAGCGTCCGCAGGACCGCATCGAGCTGACCGACGCCAAGCAGGCGTTCCGCGCCGCGCTGGGTGCCTACGTCGCCCACGAGGACAGCGCCCCGCTGTCCACTGTGGACGAGTCGTCGGACGAATCGTTCCCGGCCAGTGACTCCCCCGCGCCCGCCGCGAGCGGCAACGGCAAGTCGGGCAAGCCGTTCGACTACCACTCGGCCGCCGCGGGCGCCGAGGGCCGCACGTCCAAGCCGACCACGGTCACCCTCGACGGCCAGACCTTCGAGCTGGACCACGGCGCCGTCGCGATCGCGGCGATCACCTCGTGCACCAACACGTCCAACCCGTCGGTCATGATCGGCGCGGCGCTGCTGGCGAAGAAGGCCGTCGACCGCGGCCTGAACCGCAAGCCGTGGGTCAAGACCACGCTGGCGCCGGGGTCCAAGGTCGTCATGGACTACTACGACCGCGCGGGCCTCACCCCGTACCTGGACAAGCTGGGCTTCAACCTGGTCGGCTACGGCTGCACCACGTGCATCGGCAACTCCGGCCCGCTGCAGGACGAGATCTCCGCCGGTGTCCAGGAAGCCGACCTCGCGGTGGTGTCGGTGCTGTCCGGCAACCGCAACTTCGAGGGCCGGATCAACCCGGACATCAAGATGAACTACCTGGCCTCCCCGCCGCTGGTGGTGGCCTACGCGCTGGCCGGGTCGATGGACATCGACATCACCACCGAGCCGCTGGGCACGGGTTCGGACGGTCAGCCGGTGTTCCTCTCCGACATCTGGCCCACGCCGCAGGAGATCTCCGAGACCATCGCCTCGGCGCTGTCCGCGGAGAGCTTCGCCGACAGCTACAAGGACGTCTTCGCGGGTGACGAGCGCTGGCAGTCGCTGCCCACGCCGACCGGCAAGACCTTCGAGTGGGACGCGGAGTCCACCTACGTCCGCAAGCCCCCGTACTTCGACGGCATGACGATGGAGACCACCCCCGTCACCGACATCGCGGGCGCTCGCGTGCTCGCGCTGCTCGGCGACTCGGTCACCACCGACCACATCTCCCCCGCGGGCGCCATCAAGCAGGACACCCCGGCAGGCAAGTACCTCACCGAGCACAACGTCGAGCGCAAGGACTTCAACTCCTACGGCTCGCGGCGCGGCAACCACGAGGTCATGATCCGCGGCACCTTCGCCAACATCCGGCTGCGCAACCTGCTGCTCGATGACGTCCAGGGTGGCTACACCCGCGACTTCACCAACGGCGGCGAGCAGGCCTTCATCTACGACGCGGCGCAGAACTACGCGGCGGCGGGGATCGGCCTGGTCGTGCTGGCGGGCAAGGAGTACGGCTCCGGCTCGTCGCGTGACTGGGCGGCCAAGGGCACCTCGCTGCTGGGTGTCCGCGCGGTCATCGCGGAGTCCTTCGAGCGCATCCACCGGTCGAACCTGATCGGCATGGGCGTGCTGCCGATGCAGTTCCCCGCGGGCCAGACCGCGGCGTCGCTTGGCCTGGACGGCACCGAGACGTTCGACATCTCGGGCGTCACCGGGCTCAACGACGGCACCACCCCGCGCACGCTCAAGGTCACCGCGACCAAGGGTGACGGGTCCACTGTGGAGTTCGACGCGGACCTGCGCATCGACACCCCCGGTGAGGCCGACTACTACCGCAACGGCGGCATCATGCAGTACGTCCTGCGCAAGATGGTGAACAGCTAGCTAGTCCGCCTCCCCGAAATTCTGAGTTTTGGTCCCGTTTCTGGGCCACGGTGCGGAAATGCGCGTGCCGTGGCCCAGTTTCGTTCCGGTCCCCTTAGGTGCCGGTTGAAACCAACACCGGTACTGATCGGCTGGAAGGAGTGAGATGACCCTGGCACTGGTGATCGCGGGGCTGATCATGATGGTCGGGGCTGCGGTCCAAGGCACTATCGGCTTCGGCCTGAACCTGATCGCCGGGCCGATCCTGGCGCTGATCGACCCGATGCTCGTCCCGGTCCCGGTCCTGTTCGCGGGCACCGCCCTGGCCGCGATGATGATGACCCGCGAACGCGGGCACATCGAGTGGTCCGGTGTCGGGTGGGCCATGTTGGGCAGGCTGCCGGGGAATTTACTCGGCGTGCTGGCGCTGGCGACGCTGCCTGCGACCGGGTTCAACCTGGTGATCGGCGTGAGCGTGCTGGTGTGCGTGGCGCTGTCGGTGATCACGTGGAAGCCGCAGCCGACCCGTCCCGCACTCGTCGTGGCGGGCACCGCCTCAGGCGCGTTCGGCACGATCGCGTCGATCGGCGGCCCGCCCATCGCGCTGATCTACCAGAACCAGTCCGGCCCGACGATCCGCTCGACCCTGAGCGCGTTCTTCCTGCTGGCCTCGATCTCGTCGCTGATCACCCTGGCCGCGACCGGCCACGTCGAACAGCGGCACCTGACGGCGGCGGCGTTCCTGGTCCCGTTCCTGTTCGCCGGGATGCTGATCTCCGGGCCACTGCGCAAGCACGTCGAGGGCCCACGGCTGCGCGTCGGGGTCCTCGCGGTCGCCACGGCGAGCGCGCTGTTGCTTATCGGCCGGAGTCTGCTGGGCTGAGCACGAAGACCTTGATCTCACGGTCGGCGCGCTCGGCGTAGACGTCGTAGGCGGGCCAGGTGCGCAGTAGCACCTGCCAGAGTTCCCGCCGCTCGTCGCCGGTGGCGATCCGCGCGGTGACGGCCTGCTCGCGGCCGCGGACGCTGATCTTGGCAGCCGGGTTCGCGGCCAGGTTCAAGCTCCACAGCGGCGGTTTCGGCTTGCCCCAGTTGGAGCCGACGATCAGGTAGCCGCCGTCGTGCGGGACGCAGAGCAGCGGGGTGGACCTCGGCTTGCCGGACTTGCGTCCGGTGACGGTGAGGACAAGGTCGGGCAGCCCCGCGACGCGCAGGATCGTGATCCTGCCCCGGCTCACCCGCTCCAGGAACCGGTCGATGCCCACGATCGCGGGCGCGAACTTGGGCAGCCACGACACCTTGCCGAGTCGGCGGACGGCTGGGGTAAGCGGATTCATAGCGGTGAACCTACTGCGGCTGATCACCATCCGGCCATGTGTGCGCCCACGGTTGGGCCTGTTCCAATTGGGCCGCCAGCCGCAGCAAGGTCGCCTCGCCACCGAAGCCGCCCATCAGGTGCACGCCGATCGGGAGCCCCGCCGCGGTCCGATACAGCGGCACGCTCATCGCGGCCCGGCCGGTCAGGTTGGCGGTGATCAGCGGGAACGCGACGAAACCGGCGGCGACGCGCTCGGACTCGGCCGGGTCGTCGGCGGCCATGGCGCCCAGGAGCGGGGGCGGCTGGGCCAGGGTCGGCGACAGCCACAGGTCGAAGTCGGCCATCGCGGCGGCGGCGTCACGGGCGAAGCGCTGGATGGCGGTGAGTGCCATGAGCAGGTCGCCGCCCGAGACGCACCGGCCGCGCTCCCAGTACTGGCGGGTGAGTGGTTCGAGGTCACCTGCGCCGGGTTCCCGGCCCAGTTCGGCCGACCAGCGGCGGATCGTCCAGTCGAGCGAGGCGCCGTACAGCCTGCCGATGGCACTGCCGACCTCCGGCGTGAGTTCGGTGAGGTCGCGCTCGAAGACGTGGTGGCCGAGGGATTCCAGGAGCGCGACCGCGTGGTCGAGTGCGGCGAGGCAGTCGGTGTGCACCGGGTGGTCGTCGGGGGTGCGGCGGGTCACCGCGATCCTCAGCCGCCCCGGCGGCCTGCCGACCTCGGCCGCCCACGTGCCGCTGTGCGGGGGTGCCGGGTAGGGGTCGCCGGGCGCGGGCCCGGCGGTGATGTCGAGGAGTGCGGCGCTGTCGCGGACGGTGCGGGTCAGCACGTGGTCGGTGAGCGTCCCGAGAAACGCGTCGCCGTGGCGGGGGCCGAGGGAGTTGCGCGCGCGGGTGGGCTTGAGACCGAACAAGCCGCAGCAAGAGGCCGGAATACGGATCGATCCGCCGACGTCGTTGCCATGGGCGACCGGGACCATCCCGGCGGCCACGGCGGCGGCCGACCCGCCACTGGAGCCGCCCGTGGTGCGGGCGGCGGCCCACGGGTTCGCGGTCGGCCCGTGCAGCCGGGGTTCCGCGGTGGGAGCCATGCCGAACTCCGAGGTGTTCGTCTTGCCCATCACCACGAACCCCGCCGCGCGCAGCCTGCGCACGTACTCCTGGTCTCCGCGGGAGACATGGCCCCGCAGGAACGCCGAGCCCTCAGCGCATGGGAGGCCATCGACCTCGGCGCACAGATCCTTGATCAGGATGGGCACCCCGGCGAAGGGCAGGTCGGGGTCGAGGCGGCACGCGGTCTTGACCGCCCGGTCGTAGTCGGTGGCGATCACCGCGTTGAGCTCCGGATTGAACGTCTCGATCCGCTCTATCGCGTCGCGGACCAGTTCGACGGGCCGAACCACCCGCAGGTGGACGAGGTCGGCCAGCTCCGTGGCGTCGAATCGGGCGGTGGAGGTCCCCTGCATCCGGCCAGTGTGGACTGGCCTACCAGGCCACTCCTATGGCCTTTCGGACCGTTTCCGGCCGGTCGATGACGGCGAGCATGGCGTGGGCGACGTCGGCGCGGGAGATCGTGGACCCGCCCCGGAGGTTCTGCTCGATCGCGATGCGGTACTCGCCGGTCAGCGGCTTGTCGATGAGGCGCGGTGGGCGCACGGCGGTCCAGTCGAGGTCGCTGTCGCGCAGCAGGTCCTCCATCCGGGCCAGGTCGGCGTAGTGGGCGCGGAGGACGGCTTTGATCATCGGGGAGAGCAGCGTGCGCATGACGATCCCCTCCCCCGGGTCACGCGGCGGGTTGGGCCTGCCGGGCGACGGGGTGGTCGACACCGGAGCGGCGCTGACCACCACCAGCCGCCGGACCGCCGCCGTCCGCATCGCCTCGACGATGGCTCGGGTCCCCGGCGCGGTGATCCCCGCGTCGGACCGCGAGCGCGGACCGAGCCCCGACAGCACGGCGTCGGCCCCAGCCACCGCGGATTCCATAGCTGCGGGGTCGGCTTTGGCCAGGTCGGCGGTGACCGCCCGGACTCCTGGCGTCAGTTTGCCCGGATCCCGAACGACAGCGGTGACGTCATGACCCGCGGCCAGAGCCTGCTCGACGAGCGCGTGCCCGACGCGACCCGTCGCAGCGAAAACGGTGAGTTTCACGGTGTTCCCTCCAGGACAAGGTAGTTTGTTCTCTGAGAACCGGATAATACGAGAAGGATATCATATGAGTTCCGTACCTTCTGGTGACGCGCGTCGCAGGCGTCGGCTGGTGACGGGGCTGCGCGACGGGCTGCGGGAGCTGAGCGTGCAGCTCACCCTGCTCAACAGCCAGGTCAGCGGCAAACTGGATCTGCGCGACGCCGACCTGCAGTGCCTGGACCTGATCGCCCGGCTCGGCCCGCTCTCCCCCAGTGCGCTGGCCAAGCGGGCAAGCGTCCACCCAGCGACGATGACGGGGATCCTGGACCGCCTGGAACGGGCGGGCTTCGTCGCCCGTGACCGCGATCCCAACGACCGCCGGTCGGTGTTGATCCGGGCCATGCCGGAACGCGGCGCCGAGGTATTCGCGCTGTACGCGGGCATGAACAGCGCGATGGACGGAATCCTCGCCGACTACGACGAGGATCAGCTCACCGTGATCGCAGACTTCCTCCGCCGCACCACCACGGCGGGCCAGGCGGCGACCGACGACCTGGCTAAAGGCTGACCCGCATAACGATGAACAGCAGCAGAGGCACCAGGCCTCGCAGCTGCGCGAAGACATCGGCCGAGAACATGCCGAACGGTGTGTCCAGCAGCAACCCGGTGTACGGGGTCGGCGGCCGGGTCGCGACGCGGTAGGTCACGACCACGGCGGCGACCGGGGTGACCAGCAGCCCGGCGGACAGCGGCACGGCGAACGCGGTCACCACGGTCCAGAGCACCGCGCCGACCATCGGCACCACCACGTGCGCGGCACGGACAGCCCGGTCGCCGAGCCCGAGGCCGAACCGCAGCGCGGGCGACCGACCGACCGACCTCAGGCCTGCTGCCAGCTTTCCGGTCGCGACCACCGCCGCGATCAGATGGACGATGGGGAGCGCCATGTCCGTCAGGAGCGGCGCGACAACGGGGACAGCGACAGCGAGCCCGACCCACCACGCCTGCGCGGCGCGGTTGCGGGCGACCCGCCGCAGGTCGGCGCTGATCAGTGCGCGCACGCCGGTCCCGGTGAACCGCCGCCACCGGACGGTCCCGATCCGCAGCCACCGGCGCTCGTCGACCACCCCGGTGAGCAGGGACAGATCCGCCCACGCGGCGGCCGACCACACGGCCCCGACCACCGTGCCGTCCAGGGCCTGCCTGGTCAACCGCGCCAGTGCGCGGTATCCGAGGAGCACCAGCACCCCGGACACCAAAGCGCACAGACCGGTGGTGACCAGCAGCGCTCCCGGCCACACGACCAGCGCGCCCGCCAACGCCATGCCCGGTCCGACAATCCAGGCGGCCCGCCGGTCCGCCTGCCACACCACGGTTCCCGCCGCCAGGCCCACCCCGGCCACCGCGCCCGTCACGATGGTCGGCCCTAATCCGACCATCGCGCCGAGAACCGCACCAACGCCCGCCGCGCCGAGGAGCAGTCCCGCGTATCGGCGAGCGAGCAGGTCGCGGCGGTCGAGGGGGGTGGCGAGCAGCCAGTACCCGGTGGCCCCGCCCGCCACTACCGGTCCAGCCGCGACCAGCCCGCGCACGGCCAGAGCGACAATTCCGACCGCCACGGCGACAAGCAGCCCCGTGTCCGCCACCGCGTCCGGTCTGACCACTTTGGACAGCAACCACGGCACGAAGTCGATCGCCGCGCCACTGAGCACAAGCACGGTCAACGCCGCGGCGTAGCCGTCACCGAACCGGTCACCGACGGACCGCGGCACCCGGCGGGCAGTCCGCAGGACAGCGAGAACCTCCCGCACGGAGGTCATCCGATCGCGACGATCTCGTCGGCCACCGCGTCGCGCAGTTCGTCGTCGTGGGTGGCCAGCAGGATCGCGCGACCGTCGCCCTTCTCGGCGAGCAGGCGCTTGGTCAGGCCCTGCCTGCCAACGACGTCGAGCCGCTGCTCCGGCTCGTCCAGTACCAGGACCGAGCGTGGCCGCACGAAACACGAGGCCAGCATGAACCGTCTGCGCTGGCCACTGGACAACGTCACCGGAAGCTGCGCGGCGGCCGCCGTCAGCCCGAACTCGCCGAGCACGCCCGCGAGGTCGGGTTCGGTGTCCCCGTGGGCGCGGGCGAGCAGATCGAGATGTTCGGCGACGGAGAGGTCCGGGAAGAAGTCGACGTCGTCGAGCACGCAGGCCACCGCTGCCCGCGCGGTCGGATCGGTTTCCCGCAGCGGCCGCCCATCCAGCCGGATCTCGCCCGCGTCCGGGATCAGTGCGCCGACCACGCACCGCAACAGGGTGGTCTTGCCGGCGCCGTTCGCACCCACCACCGCGACCGCGCGGCCCGCGTCGACCGTCAGGCTGATCCCGTCCAGCACGACCCGGTCGCCGAGCCGCTTGGTCAGCCCGACGACGTCCAACCGTGCCAGCCGACTCACCCCCAGTTATTCGGCTTTCGCCAGTGACAGCGCGAACCGCCCCTCAGCGTCGGTCCACCAGTTCGACAACGCGAACCCCGCGGTGGAAAGTTCCTCGGCGACACGCTCGCGGCGGAACTTGGCCGAGATCTCCGTGCGCATCTCCTCGCCCTCGGCGAATGACACGTCGAGGTCCAGGGCCGCGATCCGCACGTCTTGGGCGCGGGTCGAGCGCAGGCGCATCTCGATCCACTCGTTCTCCGCGTCCCACAACGCCACATGCTCGAACGCGTCGACGTCGAAATCGGCGTCGAGTTCGCGATTCAGCACGTGCAGCACGTTCTTGTTGAAGTCCGCCGTCACCCCAGCCGCGTCGTCATACGCGGCGACGACCGTGGCCTCGTCCTTCACCAGATCGGTCCCCAGCAACAGCCACTCCCCCGGTTTGAGAACATCCCGCACCGAGGCCAGGAACCGGGCCCGCTCGGCGGGCAGCAGGTTGCCGATCGTGCCGCCGAGGAACGCGACGAGCCGGGCCGGTTCGCCAGGGAGCAGGTCCAGGTGCTCAGTGAAGTCACCGACCACCCCGTTGACTTGCGCCCTCGGGTACTCCGAGCTCAGCGCGGCCGACGCCTCGCGCAGAGCCGACTCGGACACGTCGAGCACGACGATCTGGCTGAGCGTCTCGTGCAGGGAGTCCAGCAGCAGCCGGGTCTTCTCCGACGAACCGGATCCCAGCTCCACCAGCGTGTGCGCACCCGTCTCGGCCGCGATCTCGCGGGCCCGCGTCGCCAGGATCTCGCGTTCGGCGCGGGTCGGGTAGTACTCGGGCAGGCGGGTGATCTGCTCGAACAGCTCGCTGCCGCGCGCGTCGTAGAACCACTTGGGCGGCAAGGACTTCGGCGACGCGGTCAGTCCGGTCAGGACGTCAGCGGCCAGCGAGCGGGCGGCGTGGTCGTCGGGCAGGTGGACGTCCACCACGGCTGCGGTCAAGTTCGCTGGACTCGTGTTCACCGCGGTCATACTCTCTGGATTCCCCTCAAGCGAAGTGTCCAGGGCGCGCACACGCACCTGGTCGAGCGTGGCGGCCACCAGCAGGCCATCGCCAAGTGACTGCCACTCCGGCGAGTCGTCCCATGGCTCGGAGGCCAGGACCACGGAATCGCCGGTGTGCCGGACGGACAGCGAGTGCCACCAGGTGGTGGCGTAGAGCGTGTGCCCGTCGGTGAGCAGGAAGTTGAGTCGGGAGTCGGGCGCGAGCGCGCCGATCGTGTTCGCCAGGTCGGCCAGCACGTCGCCCGGGTCGGCGCCGGAGCGGATCCGGTGCCGCACCAGCGCCCAGACGAACGCGCTGTCGGTCGGTGCGTCAAGGGTCATCAAGTCCACTGTGGGCAGTTCGTCGGCGAGGCCCACCACGCTGTGCGGCCAGCCGGTGACCCGGCCGTTGTGACTGAACAGCCACTCGCCGTCGGTGAACGGCGCGCAGGCCGCGTCGCAGACCGGCATGCCGGTGGTCGCCGAGCGGACCGCGGCGACGACGGCCGTGCTGGTCACACTCGCGGCCACCCCGGCGAACGCCTCGTCCGTCCACATCGGAACCGCGCGCCGGTAGCGGACCACGGAGCCGTCCACGTACCAGCCGACGCCGAACCCGTCGACGTTGACCGACCCGCCGCCGCGCATGTCGGCGGGTGCCCACGCCTGTCTGCGCAGCCCGGCGGGCGGGTCGAACAGCAGGCTGGCCAAGGACACGGCGGGGCCCAGGTAACCCAGATGGCGGCACATGTCAGCCGTCCTCGCCCGGGCGCGGGTCTCTCGCGCATCTGAAGCCCGCGAAGATCTGCCTGCGGATCGGGTGGTCCCAGTTGCGGAACGTGCCCCGCACCGCCGACGCGTCCGTGCCGAACGAGCCGCCGCGCAGCATCTTGTAGTCGCCGCCGAAGAACACCTCGGAGTACTCCTTGTACGGGAACGCGGCGAACCCTGGGTAGGCGTGGAAGCCGGAGTCGACCCACTCCCACACGTCGCCGATCAGCTGGCGCACGCCCAGCGGCGACTCGCCCGCCGGGTACGACCCGACCGGAGCGGGGCGCAGGTGCCGCTGGCCGAGGTTGGCGTGCTCGGCACCCGGATCCTCGTCGCCCCACGGGTAGCGCCGGGACCGGCCGGTGGCCGGGTCGAAGCGGGCCGCCTTCTCCCACTCCGGCTCGGTGGGCAGCCGCTTGCCCGCCCAGCGCGCGTATGCGTCGGCCTCGTGGAAGCACACGTGCACTACGGGCTCGTCGAACGGGACCGGCTCGACCACGCCGAAGCGCGTGCGCACCCAGCGGTCGCCGTCGCGCTCCCAGAACCGGGGTGCGACCAGCTTGGCCTTGTTCCGGTGCGCCCAGCCCGCCTCGCTCCACCAGCGCGCGTCGTCGTAGCCGCCCGCGTCGATAAACGCCAGGTAGTCGCCGTTGCTGACCGGCACGGTGTCGACGAAGAACGCGTCGACGTGGGTTCGGAACGCGGGACGCTCGTTGTCCAGCGCCCACGGCTCGGTCGAGGTGCCCATGGTGAACTCGCCACCGGGCACCAGCACCTCCGGCCGCGCGGGCGGCGTGGCGGGCCCTGGATCGGGGGCGGTGAGCACCGGCGCGCCGAGCCGCAGCTGGTGGGTGGCCAGCATGGTCTCGTCGTGCTGCTGCTCGTGCTGGACGATCATGCCGAAGGCGAAGCCGTGGTCGGTGAGCGGCGAACCCTCGAACGGCACGCGGTCGAGCACGTCGAACACCTTGTCGCGCACCTCCCGCACATAGCCGCGGGTCTCGGACGGCGAGAGCAGCGGCAGCGCGGGGCGGTCGGCCCTGGCGTGCTGGAAAGCGTCGTAGAGGTGGTCGATGTCCGAGCGGACGGGCTCGCGCCCGCCCACGTCGCGCACCAGCCACAGTTCTTCCTGGTTGCCGATGTGCGCCAGGTCCCACACTAGCGGCGACATCAGTTTCGAGTGCTGGCGGACGAGGTCGTCCTCGTCGACGGCCTCGGTGAGCGCGGTGCTGCGCTCGCGGGAGCGCCGCAGCTGCTCGGCGACCCGGCCGCGCAGGTCCTCGGTGCTGGTCACGACGTCCTCCCGGTGGCGCGGTCATGCAGGCGGTGCAGGTCGGTGGTGATGAGATGCCGGTATTCCGGTCTCAGCCCCATCCGGTCGACGGCGGGCCCGGCGACCTCCAGCAGCGCGCGGGCGGCGGCTGCGATGGGTGCGTCGAGCAGGCCGTGCATGGCGGCCTCGACCCAGCGGTCGGCGACCGGCGCGCACACCCCGGCCACGGCGTCGACGGTGGCACGGTCGGCGGTGAGCGCGGTGATCAACGCCGCCGGGGTGATCCAGCCCGACCCCGGCTGGGCATCGAGGTAGCGCACCTCGAAGTAGCCCTGCGGCCGGACGGCCGGGAACAGCGTGGAGATGTGGTAGTCCAGGTCGGCGGTGGTGGGCGCCTCCGGCAGAGCCCCGGCGACCCAGTCGGCGAAGGTCACCCCGGGCGGGGCGTCCCAGCAGTCCCCTGGCCCCCGCACGCACAGCAGCGGCGTGTCGAGGACGTGCCTGGTCCAGGTCTCGATCGGGTCGTCGGACAGTGGGAGCGGCGTGGTCCTGGCCGGGTCGCAGCCGAACACCGCGCGGGCGCGGGCCGAGGCCCAGCCCGTCGGGTGGCCCGCCAGTTCCGGGGAGTTCGCGAACAGCGCGAGGAGCACCGGGCCCATCGACGTGATCGCGTTCCAACGCGCGGGCACGTCCTCCGGTTCACCGACGTCGACGCAGACCTGCAGGCCCGCCGTCGCGCACATCATGGCGATGCCGTCGGGCCCGATCGGCTCGAAGGCGCGCTCCATCGCCGCGTAGCGGGGGGTGTCGAGGACCCGACATGGGGTCCGGAACGGATCGGTTCCCCGGGCACCCAGTTCCAGGCCCGCCGCGTCGAGCAGCCGGGCGAGGTGGTGGTGGTCGGCGATCACCGCGTCGAGCAGGTGGTCGAACCGGGGGGCGGGCAGGGATGAGATCTCCACTTGGCCGCCTGGCTCCACTGTCACCGGGGATCCGGCGGGGAGCGGCAGTTGGGGACTGTCGGGGTCGAGCGTGCGGGGCGTGTGTGGCCCCAGGGCACCGGCCAGGTCGGCCGGGTCGAGTCGGCGTCGGGGATCGTCGCGATGGTGGACGGTCCATTCAAGCTCGACGCCCACCAGGTTCGGTGGGCCGTGCTTGAAACACACCGAGGCGACGTACGCCTCGGCTTCCACGCGGGCCCGTAACCGCTTTCCGTCGGGCCCGGTGGTCTCCGGTTCACGCAATGCGGTCAGGAGGGATCACCCCTTCGTCCATGCCTCCGAACGGCCTGAAATCGAAGCTACACGCGGCCACCGACAGTCGCACGACGCCAGATTGCCGTCGTAAGAGACTGTTTATGGACTCGTGGAGTGATACCCAATACGTACGTACGGATTGCTTCCGGTCGGTCCGACTGACACCATCGACCGGTGCCCAGAGTTAGCCAGGACCATCTCGACGCGCGCCGCCGCCAGATCCTCGACGGGGCGCGGTCCTGTTTCGCGCGCCACGGCTACGAGGGCGCGACCGTGCGCCGTCTGGAAGAGGCTACCGGGTTGTCCCGCGGCGCGATCTTCCACCACTTCCGCGACAAGGAGTCACTGTTCCTCGCGCTGGCCGAGGACGACGTGCTCCGGATGACCGACGTCGTGGCCAGGCAGGGTCTGGTGCAGGTCATGCGCGACCTGCTCGCGGGCCCGACCGACGCCGATGGCGAGACCCCGGCCGACTGGCTGGGCACCCGGCTGGAGGTCTCGCGCAGGCTGCGCACCGACCCCGAGTTCCGGGCGAGATGGGCCGAGCGGTCCGAGCAGCTCACCGTCGCCACCCGCAACCGCCTGCTCCGCCAGCGCGAGGCGGGCAAGCTGCGCGACGACGTGGACGTGACGGTGCTCACCGCGTTCCTGGAGCTGGTGTTGGAGGGCGTGGTCTCACATCTGGCCATGGGCCTGCCCGCCGACGACCTGGAGCCGGTGCTCGATCTGGTGGAGGAAACGGTCCGCCGACACCGCCGCGCGGGATAAGCGCGCGAAAACCCGGTCGGGTTCCCTAGAATGGGGACCAGTAAGTACGTGATTGACGAGGAGTGCAGTTCACCGTGCGCAAAGCGCAGTCCCCGGGTCGCAGTAGCGGGCCGGGAGAGAGTCCCGGCGACCATACCGACCCGGAAGCCGGGTGCCACCCCCGGTGACCGGACCCTTGCTCAGCGTCCTCGGTCTGCTGGCCGTCGCCGCCCTCACGCTCGGAACGGCGCTCTTCGTCGCGGCCGAGTTCTCCCTGACCACACTCGAACGCAGCCAGGTCGACCACCACGTCGCCCTGGTCGGTGACCGGCGGGCGCATGCCATCGCCAAGGCGCACCGGACGCTGTCGTTCCAGCTCTCCGGCGCCCAGCTCGGCATCACGATCACCACGCTGATCACCGGCTACATCGCCGAGCCCGCCATCGCCGAGCTGATCGAGCCGCTGCTGACCCTGGTCGGCCTGCCCGCCGGGGCGGCGGACGCGGTGTCGATCGTCTTCGCGCTGCTGCTGGCGACATCGCTGTCGATGGTGTTCGGCGAACTGGTGCCGAAGAACCTGGCCATCGCCAAGCCGCTGGCCACCGCGCGGGCCGTCGCCGGTTCGCAGGCGGTGTTCTCATCGGGCCTGCGCTGGCTGATCAACGCGCTCAACGGGTCCGCCAACTGGATCGTGCGGCGCCTGGGCGTCGAGCCGCAGGAGGAACTGCGCTCGGCCCGCTCGCCGCAGGAACTGGGCAGCCTGGTCCGCTCCAGCGCCGCGCTCGGCACGCTCGACACCGGCACCGCCACGCTGCTGAGCCGGTCGCTGCGTTTCGGCGACCGCACGGCCGACGAGCTGATGACCCCGCGCGTGCAGGTGCAGGCGCTGCGGGCCGACGCGACGGTGGTCGATCTGATCGAGCTTTCGCGGGCCACCGGCTACTCCCGCTTCCCGGTCTACGGCGGCGATCTCGACGAGATCCGCGGCGTCGTGCACGTCAAGCAGGTGTTCAGCGTGCCGACCGCGCAGCGGGCGACCACCAAGGTGTCCGCGCTGGCCAGGCTGGTGCCCACGGTGCCGGAGACCCTCGACGGCGACGTGCTGCTCGACCGGCTGCGCGGCTCCGGCCTGCAGGTGGCCATCGTGGTCGACGAGTACGGCGGCACCGCCGGGCTCGTCACCCTGGAGGACCTGATCGAGGAGATCGTCGGCGACGTGCGCGACGAGCACGACCGCGGCGAGGTCAACCCGGTCCGCCCGCTGGGCAAGGAGAGCTGGATGGTCTCGGGGCTGCTGCGCGACGACGAGCTGGCCGAGGCGACCGGGCTGCGGATGCCGCGCGGCGAGTACGAGACCGTCGCGGGCTTCGTGCTGACCAGGCTGGGCCGGATCCCGTCGGTCAACGACGAGATCCGCTATGACGGCTGGCGGATCACGGTGATGCGGATGGACCGTCACCGGGTCGCCGAGCTGCGCGTGGCCAAGGTGCAGAAGGAGGTGTCGACATGAGCGAGCCTGCGAGCGAATCATTGACACAGTGTTCTTGCGAGTGGAGCCACCGAGTAGCCGAGGTGGCCGCATGAGTGACGTCCTCGCACTTCTGGTGACGATTCTTCTGTTGCTTGGCAACGGTTTCTTCGTCGGCGCCGAGTTCGCCATCATCACCGCGCGCCGCGACCGGCTGGAGGCGCTGGCCCGCGAGGGCCGCACCAGGGCGGCCGTGGCGATCGAGGCGGGCCGGGAGCTGCCGCTGCTGATCGCGGGCGCGCAGCTGGGCATCACGGTCTGCTCGCTCGGCCTGGGCGCGCTGTCGGAGCCGGTGATCGCGGGTCTGCTGGAGGCGCCGTTCCACTCCCTCGACATCCCGCCCGCGGTGCTGCACGGGGTCGCGTTCGCGCTGGCGCTGGGCATCGTGGTCACCCTGCACACGGTGATCGGCGAGATGGTGCCGAAGAACCTGGCCATCGCCGGTCCGGAGGGCGCCGCGATGGCGCTGGTGCCGGTCCACTTCGCGTTCTGCAAGTTGGTCCGCCCGCTGCTCGGCCTGTTCACGGTGGCGTCGACGTTCGTGCTCAAGGCGTTCAAGGTCGAGCCGAAGGACGAGTTGGAGAGCGCCTACACCCCGGACGAGCTCGCCACCCTCATCGCCGAGTCGCGGCGCGAGGGCCTGCTCGACGCCTCCGAGCACCGGCGGCTCACCAACACGCTGTCGTCGGCCGATCGGATGGTGGCCGACGTGATGGTCCCCCTGGCGCGGATCAAGACGGTGCCGTTCCCGCCGACGGTCGGCGACATCGACCAGGCGGTCGGCGAGACCGGGTTCTCCCGGTTCCCCGTGCGCACCGCCGACGGCCGCCTCGACGGGTACGTCCACGTCAAGGACGTGCTCGACCAGATCGACGCCGACCCGGCCACCCGGCTGCCCGCGACCAGGATCCGCGCCCTGCCGCAGGTCCCGGCCGACTCGCGGGTCGACGAGGCGCTCAGCGCGCTGCGCCGGGCACACAGCCACCTGGCGATGGCGGTCGCGGCGGACCGTACGGTGCTCGGTGTGATCGCGTTGGAGGACCTGGTCGAGGAGTACGTGGGCACCGTGCGCGACGGGACGCACATCGCGAACGGTGGCTGAGCGGACTGTGCTGGCCGAGCCCGTCTGGCAGGCCAGGCGGGACGTCCACGCGCGCAGGATGCGCGCGTGGACGGTGCCGCACCAGGAGCGCCGGGTCCGCGGTGAGAAGCACCCGGTACTGGACTTCCTGTTCACCTACTACTCGCACCGGCCCGCCCAGCTGGAGCGGTGGCACCCGGGTCCGGGCGTCGTGCTGGCGGGCGAGTCGGCGCGGGAGTACCTGCGCTGGCCCGCCTACACCTCGACCCCGGACGGCGTGACGATCGACGTGACAGCCCTGCCCGAGTCGCGGCGGCGGTCGGCCCGGTTCATCCGGGACCTGCTGGCGGCCACCGCGTCGCGGGCGCCCCGGCTGGGCTGCTTCGGCCTGCACGAGTGGGCCATGGTCTACCGCCAGCCCACGACCGAGATCCGGCACGTCGACTGGCCGCTTCGGCTGGGCGCCGACGGCACGGACGCGGTGGTGGAGACGCAGACGATCAAGTGCGGCCACTTCGACGCGTTCCGCTTCTTCACCGAGCCGGCTCGGCCGCTCAACACCCTCGATCCCAGTCGGGACAGGCAGATCGAACTCGAACAGCCGGGCTGCCTGCACGCGACGATGGACCTCTTCAAGTGGGCGTACAAGCTCGACCCGTACACGCCGTCCGACCTGTTGGCCGACTGCTTCGACCTGGCGTCGGACGTGCGCGAGCTGGACATGCGAGCCAGCCCGTACGACCTGTCGGACCTCGGCTACGCACCAGTAATGATCGAGACCGAGCGCGGCCGGGCCGACTATGTCCGCGCCCAGGCCGAGTTCGCCCGCCGCGCGGAACCCTTGCGGGCCAGTCTGATCGCGCTTTGTGACGATCTCCTGGCCGGTCTCCCGAATCATTAGCCCCTTGACGCAAGGGTTTCACCTAATAGAGTGCCCCCACCGAGCGCGCACCGGGTGTGCTCGAAAGGGATGCGATGTCTCGATTACGTGGGAGCCGCCGCCGTGCGCCCCGGTGGGCGGTCCTGCTTCCAGGGCTGATCGTGCTCATGATCGCGCTCTGGTTCGGCGGAACCTGGCTGCGCTACGCCGCCGATGAGCGCGCCGTCGAACGCGGCCGCGAGTGCGTCGCCGGTCCCGTCGCGCTGAAGGTCGTGGTCACACCGTCGGTCGAGTCGCCAGTGCGGGAGATCGCCAAGCGGTGGAACGCCAGCGGTCCGGTGGTCGGCGACCGCTGCCTCAAGGTCAACATCTCGTCGGCCGACTCGGCCGCGGTCCTGGCGGGCCTCACCGGGGAGTGGCCCGCGCGCGAACTCGGCGACCGCCCGCACGCGTGGCTGGCGGAGTCGTCCATCTGGACCGACCGGCTCAGCGCGGTCGACGACGGCCTGCTCGGCTCGGCGCCGGACACCGTGGCGGGCAGCCCGGTGGTGCTGGCCGCGCCGCAGGAGGCGACGTCGACGCTGTCGAAGGCCATGGCGTTCAGCTGGGCCGACATCGCGACCCTGACCGCCGACCCCGGTGGCTGGACCCGGTTCGGCAAGGCGGGCTGGGGCCGGATCACCGTGGCCCTGCCCTCCCCCGCGGCGAACCCGGCCAGCAGCCTGGCCGTGCAGGCGGTGCTGTCGGGCGTCGGCAAGCAGAGTCCGCTGACCCAGGACGTCCTCGGCAAACCCGAGGTCACCGAGGCGATCGGCAAGCTGGCCGCGGGCCAGCCGACGGGCGTCCCCGAGACCACCCGCGACGCCCTGATCAACCTCGGCGACGCCGAGACGATGGAGGCGGCCCCGTTCAGCCTGGTCCCGGTGCTGGAGGTCGACCTGCACCGCCGCAACCTCGGCGCCGATGGCAGGCCGACGGCCCGGCACCCGCTGTCGGAGATCATCGCCACCGGCCCGGTCCCGACCGCGGACTTCCCGTTCGTCCGGCTCGCGGGCATCGACCAGGTCCTCGCCGACGCGGCCGACCAGTTCCGCCAATACATCCTCGCCCCGGACCAGCAGCGTGACCTGGCCCGCGCCGGGCTGCGGACGGCGTCGTCCCGGGAGCGCCCGGCCGACTCGGTGGCGATGACCTGGCCGGACCTGCCACCCGCGACGGCCCCCGCCAACTCCAAGACCACCCAGCAGCTCGCCGCGACGTGGGCCGACGCGACCGAGGGCGGCCGGATCGTCACCCTGCTGGTCGACGTGTCCAAGTCGATGACCGGCGACAGCGGCGAGGGCCGCAGCCGCATCGACCGGATCAAGGAGTCGCTGCACGGCTACGCGGACTACACGGTGTCGGGCTCGGTCGGCCTGTGGCGCTTCTCCCGTGCGCTCGACAAGGGGAAGTCATATCAGCAGCTGGTTCCCACCGGGCCCATCGCCAACCGCCGCGCCGCCCTGCACCGCGCGGTCGACACGCTGACGCCGACCGGCCAGACCGACCTCTACGAGAGCATCGCCGCCACCTACAAGTCGGCGACGTCGACCTATGTGCCCGACAAGCGCAACGAGATCGTCGTGATCACCGACGGCGGCACCGACGGGTCGATGACGTTGAGCGAACTGACCAGCCTGATCAAGTCCGTCGGCGACCCGAAGCGACCCGTGGCGATCAGCGTGATCGCCATCGGCCCCGGCCAGAACCGGGTCGCGCTCAGGGAACTGGCCAAGCTGACCAACGGGACGGTATCGACGCTTACCGACGCCCGAGGGGTTCAAGCGGCTTTGGGCCAGCTGTCCGCCCGACGTAGCTAGGATCGCGATCATGGTGAGGTTCGTCGCGGCCATGGCCGCCGCGCTGCTGCTGGCGGGCTGTGCGGAGTCCGCACCCGGTGCCCCGGTCCCGACGACGGCGACATCGGGTGACAGGACGGGTCCAGTGGACACCAAGGTGCCGGTGGAGCTGCGGCCCGTGCTGTCCGTGGACCCACCCGGCTCCCCCACCGGCCCGGACGCGCTGGCCGGTGACGATGGCGTCTACCAGGTCGCGCCGTCGATCGGCGAGTTCACCCACTTCGATGACGTCGCCGTCCAGGAGATCCCCACCGGCGGGTGGGCGGTGACCCTGATGCTGCCGTCGGACAGCGCGCTCCTGTTCGCGGACTGGACGTCGAAGCATGTCGATGAACAGCTCGCGATCGTCATCGACGGCAAGCTGATCATCGCCCCGCGCATCGAATCGGCGATCGTGGGCGGAACGCTGCAGATCTCCCACCGGTACACCGAGGCCGACGCGCGCGACCTCGCCCGCTCGATTACGGGCGGCTGATCACGCCCAGAACTCGTCCGGGTTCGGCCCCGTCCGCTTGCCGTTCTCCAGCGCCGCGAGCTCGGCGCGGTCGACGTCGGTGAGATCGAAGTCGAAGACGTCGAGGTTGGCCCGGATCCGCGCCGGGGTGACCGACTTGGGGATGACGATGTTGCCCAGGTCAAGGTGCCACCGCAGCAACACCTGCGCCGCCGACTTCCCATGCCGCTCCCCGATCGCCACCACCGCGGCGTCGTCGAGCAGCGTGCCCCGCCCCAGCGGACTCCACGCCTCGGTCGCGATCCCGTGCTCGGCGTGGAAGGCACGCAGGTCGGTCTGCGGCAGGTTGGGGTGCAGCTCGATCTGGTTGACCGCGGGCACGACGCCGGTCTCGGCGAAGAGGCGGTCCAAGTGCTGCTGCTGGAAGTTGGACACCCCGATGGACCGGGCGCGGCCGTCCGCCTGGATCTTCTCCAGCGCCCGCCACGAGTCGACGTACTTGTCCTGGCCCGCGGCGGGCCAGTGGATGAGGTACAGGTCGACGTAGTCCAGCTTGAGCTTGCCAAGACTGGTGTCGAACGCGCGCAAGACCTCGTCGTAGCCCTGGTCGGAGTTCCAGAGCTTGGTCGTGACGAACAGTTCCTCACGCGGCACACCGGAGGCATTGATCGCGGCACCGGTGCCAGCCTCGTTGCCATAGATCGCCGCGGTGTCGATGCTGCGGTACCCGGCCTCGATCGCCGTCGCCACCGCACTCACCGCGACGTCGTCGGGCACCTGCCAGACACCGTAGCCGAGCTGCGGGATGGTGGTGCCGTCGTTGAGCTTCACTTCCGACATACGGCGCGTTTCCTCCCAAGTGGACTACCCCTCACTGTGGACAACTCCGACGGCCGGTAGTTATTCCCCGCTACCATCGGCACTGTGAGTGATCAGGTGGTGGAGATCTATACCGACGGCGCGTGTGTGCCGAACCCGGGACCGGGCGGCTGGGGCGCGGTGCTGCGCTACGGCGACCGCGAGCGCGACCTCTGCGGCGGCGAGGCTGAGCGGACGACGAACAACCGGATGGAGCTGATGGCGCCCATCCAGGCGTTGGAGACGTTGTCGCGGCCCTGTCGGGTGGACGTCTACACCGACAGCACGTACGTCCGGAATGGCATCACCAAGTGGGTGGCCACCTGGAAGGCCAACGGGTGGCGGACATCCGCGAAGACGCCAGTGGCCAATGAGGACCTGTGGAAGCGCCTGGAAGCCGCGGCTGAGCGTCATGAGGTCGAGTGGCACTGGGTGAAAGGCCACGCGGGACACCCGGAGAACGAACGCGCCGACCGCCTGGCCCTCGAAGGCCTCCAGACAGCGGTCAAAGCAGCGAAATAGAACCGCCCGCCACAAGAGAGTGGCGGGCGGTTCCCCAATCAGCTCTGGTAAGCGTCAAGAGGGGGGCAGGAGCAGACCAGGTTGCGGTCGCCCTTGGCGCCATCGATTCGGCGGACCGGGGGCCAGATCTTCGTGGCCGTGATGCCCGCCGGGAACACCGCTTCCTCCCGGCTGTACGGGTGGTCCCACTTGCCCGCGATCGACGCGGCCGTGTGCGGGGCGTTGACCAGCGGGTTGTCCGCCGCGGGCCAGTCACCCGCCGCGACCCGGTCGACCTCGCCCTTGATGGCGATCATGGCGTCGCAGAAGCGGTCGATCTCGGCCAGATCCTCCGACTCGGTCGGCTCGACCATCAGCGTGCCCGCGACCGGGAAGGACATGGTCGGCGCGTGCAACCCATAGTCCGCCAGGCGCTTGGCCACGTCGTCGACCGTGATGCCGGTCGCCTTGGTCAGCGGGCGCAGGTCGAGGATGCACTCGTGGGCGACGAAACCGCCCTCGCCGGTGTACAGCACCGGGTAGTGCTCATCGAGCCGGCGCGCGATGTAGTTGGCCGACGCGACCGCGGTCAGGGTGGCGCGGCGCAGGCCGTCGGCGCCCATCATGCGGACGTAGGCCCAGGAGATCGGCAGGATCGACGCGCTGCCCCACGGGGCGGCGCTGATCGGGCCGACGCCGGTGACCGGGCCCGCGGTGGGCTGCAGCGGGTGGTTGGGCAGGAACGGCGCCAGGTGCGACTTGACGCCGATCGGGCCGACGCCGGGGCCGCCGCCGCCGTGCGGGATGCAGAAGGTCTTGTGCAGGTTCAGGTGAGAGACGTCCGAGCCGAACTTGCCGTAGCGGGCGAGTCCGATGAGGGCGTTGAGGTTCGCACCGTCCACATAGACCTGACCGCCCGCGTCGTGCACCAGGCCGCAGACCTCGCGCACAGTGTCCTCGTACACCCCGTGCGTGGACGGGTAGGTGATCATGATCGCGGCGAGGTCGGCCTTGTGCTCCTCGACGCTGGCGCGCAGGTGGTCGAGGTCGATGTTGCCCGAGTCGTCGCACTTGACGACCGCGACCCGCATGCCCGCCATGACCGCGCTGGCGGCGTTGGTGCCGTGCGCGCTCGACGGGATCAGGCAGACGTCGCGCTCGCCGTGGCCCTGGGAGCGGTGGTAGGCGCGGATGGCCAGCAGACCCGCGAACTCGCCCTGGCTGCCCGCGTTCGGCTGCAGGCTGACCGCGTCGTAGCCGGTGACCTGGGCCAGCCAGCCCTCCAGGTCGGTCACGACCCGCAGGATGCCCTCGGCCTGGTCGGCGGGGGCGAACGGGTGCAGATCGGCGAAGGCGGGCCAGGTGATCGGCTCCATCTCCGCGGTGGCGTTGAGCTTCATCGTGCAGGAGCCCAGCGGGATCATGCTGCGGTCGAGCGCGACGTCCTTGTCCGACAGCTCGCGCAGGTAGCGCAGCAGCGCGGTCTCGGAGCGGTGGGTGCTGAACACCGGGTGGGTCAGGTACTCCGACGTGCGGACCAGCGCGGCCGGGATCGCGTCGGCGGTGTCGATGTCGAGCGCGTCGGCGTCGGCGGTGACGCCGAACGCCTGCCACACCAGCGCCAGCGTCTCGCGCGAGGTGGTCTCGTCGCAGGCGATGCCGACGTGGTCGGCGTCGACCAGCCGCAGGTTGACGCCCAGGTCACGGGCGGCGGCGACGATGTCGGCGGCGGTGCCGTGCACCCGCGCGAGGACGGTGTCGAAGAAGTCCCCGTGCACGATGTCGATGCCGCCGTTGTGCAGCCCGGCGGCGAGGACCGCGGCCATCCGGTGGGCACGGGTCGCGATGGCCTTGAGGCCGTCCGGACCGTGGTAGACCGCGTACATCGACGCGACCACGGCGAGCAGCACCTGCGCGGTACAGATGTTCGAGGTGGCCTTCTCGCGGCGGATGTGCTGCTCACGGGTCTGCAGCGCCAGCCGGTAGGCCAGGTTGCCGTCGGCGTCGGTGCTCACCCCGACGAGTCGGCCGGGGAGCTGGCGCTCCAGGCCCGCGCTGACGGCCATGTACCCGGCGTGCGGTCCGCCGAAGCCCATCGGCACGCCGAAGCGCTGGGTGGTGCCGACGACGACGTCGGCGCCGATCTCGCCCGGCGCGCGGAGCAGGGTCAGCGACAGCAGGTCGGCGGTGACGGCGACCTTCGCGCCGCGCTCGTGCGCCTCGGCGATCAGGGCGGCGTGGTCACGCACGGCGCCACTGGCACCGGGGTAGGAAAGCAGCACGCCGAAGAAGTCGCCTTCGGGCAGGCCGTCAGCCAGGTCGGCGACGACGATCTCGATGCCCAGCGGCTCCGCGCGGGTCTCGATGACCGCGATGGTCTGCGGGAACGTGTCGGCGTCGATGACGAACCGCGCCGACTTCGACTTGCCCGCGCGCCGCACCAGCGTCATCGCCTCGGCGGCCGCGGTCGACTCGTCGAGCATCGAGGCGTTGGCGGTCGGCAGTCCGGCCAGGTCGGAGACCATGGTCTGGAAGTTGATGAGCGCCTCAAGCCTGCCCTGGGAGATCTCGGGCTGGTACGGCGTGTAGGCGGTGTACCAGGCGGGGCTCTCCAGCACGTTGCGGCGGATCACCGGCGGGGTGACCGTGCCGTAGTAGCCAAGGCCGATCATCTGGGTGAGCGTGCGGTTGCGGCCCGCCAGCTCCCGCAGCTCGGCCAGCGAACCCTGCTCCGTGGCGGGCGCGGGCAGCTCGATGGCCAGCTCACCGTCGCGGATGGACTCCGGCACGGCGCGCTGGGCGAGTTCCTCCAGCGAGCCGACGCCGATGACGTCGAGGATCCTGGCCAGCTCGGCCGGACGGGGACCGACGTGGCGGTCGGCGAACAGGGTGCCGTGTTCGAGCGCGGCGAGGGGGATCCGTGTCATCAGTGCAGCTCCTCCGGCGAACGGGGTCGGGCATGACGCGGGTGGGGTGCCCGCTAGCCCTCCCCCTCTGTCCGTGCCCGTTTGCACCCGGGCGCCTGAGAGCTTCGCCCGAACATCCGGACTTGCACCTTCGGCGGGGCCGCCCGAGGGCAGCCCGCTTTCCAGAGGCGTCTCGCCCACGCGGTCCTTTTGCCTGAGAGGTTCCGGGGAGGATTTGCTCCTTCGGCGTCGAGCCGGTCGGGTGACCGCTCGATCTCTCCCGCGTGGGTTTCTGCGACGACTACGGTTGAGTCTAGACGGACGGTGCCCAAACTCATTTGCCCAGAGTGCTGTGTCCAAGTTCAACTTGGACAATGGACACCGCAGCGGCACTCTCCGCATTCGATCAGCAACTCAGGCGTGAACTTCCGCCTGGTGACAGCGCCACGGCGGTCGAACGCGAGCCCCGGCTGACCCGGCATGTGAGCACGGTCGCACACAGCTGGCAGGGCGTCGTCTGGACCGACCTGGACGAGTCGAGCGCCGACGCGGCCATCGCGGCCGAGCTGTCGCGGTTCACCGGCGACTACGAGTGGAAGCTCTACAGCCACGACCAGCCCGCTGATCTGGCCGACCGACTGCTGGCCGCGGGCCTGGTCGCCGACGAACTCGAGGCGGTCATGGTCGCCGAGGCCGCCGAGGTACCCGACTTCGGCCCGCCCGCAGGCGTCGACATCATCGACGCGACCACGCCGGAGGGCATCGTGAAGGCGACCGACCTGCACGAACGGGTCTTCGGCAAGGACATGGGCAGGCTGCGGGCCCAACTGCTCGCGGCGGCACCCGGCACGCTCGACGTGGTGCTGGCCGTCGCGGACGGCGAAGTTGTGTGCGCCGCGCGGACCGACTACTACCCGGGCACCGACTTCGCCGGGCTCTGGGGCGGCGGCACGCTGGAGGAATGGCGAGGCAAGGGCGTCTACAAGGCGGTAGTCAGCCACCGCGCTCGCCGCGCGCAAGCCCGTGGGGTCCGATACCTGCAGGTGGACGCGCTACCCACGAGCGAACCGATCCTGCGCCGGGCCGGGTTCAGCAAGCTGACCACGACCCGGCCGTTCACGGCTCGGCCGCGGTGACGAGAACGAGACCGGTTTCCGAGATGGTCGACTGCGCCGGCAGTTGGCCGTCTTGGAAACCGGTCTCGTTCTCGTCACCTTGAGGCGGCCGAGCCCGCGAGCCCGAAGGGTTCGCCGATAGCAGAGCCTTAACCCACGTTTCTTGCTTTGCGGCGTTGGGTCAGTTCGTCCTCGTTGTGGTGCGACAGCTCGACGCCGTCGGCGCGTTCGGCCGGGAACTCGTGGATGGTGCCGCTGATCTCCCGGATCGCCCCGGAGACCGCGATGCCGAAGACACCCTGGCCGCCTTGGAGCAGGTCGACGACCTCTTCCGGCGAGGTGCACTCGTAGACGGTCGTGCCGTCACTGAACAGCGTGATCTTGGCGAGGTCGCGCACCCCGTGCTTGCGCAGGGTCTCCACGGCGACGCGGATGTTCTGCAGCGAGACGCCGGTGTCGAGCAGGCGCTTGACGACCTTGAGGACCAGGACGTCCTTGAACGAGTAGAGCCGCTGGGATCCCGAGCCGTGCGCGCCGCGCACCGTCGGGACGACCAGATCGGTCCGGGCCCAGTAGTCGAGCTGCCGGTAGGTGATGCCCGCGATCTGGCACGCGGCAGGACCCCGGTAGCCGACGAACTCGTCGGGCAGTGAGGCATCCGGGAACAGTTCGCCCTGCTCTCCGGTATCAGCCCCGACGGGACCTTCCTCGAACACGCTGCCTCCCCTCGTCCGGCCACCAATGGCCGTCGAACGAGACCGCCCGCTCCACTGTGGGGAACCGCCGGTCACGCGAATCGGCCGGTCCGGCTGCCCGGATCGGCGACGCGCTATCCCTGACGGTAAGTCGGGGGCGGGGACAGGTCAACGCGACGCGCGGGTGCACGACACGCCGGTTCCCCGAGCAGGTGCCCGCATCAGGGACAGACGTTATGTGTCGGCGCCGCGGAAGTCCTCGGGGGAGACCGAGTCAAGGAATTCGCGGAACTTCTCGACCTCGTCCTCCTGCTCGTCCGGGATGATCAGCCCGGCTTCCTGCAGCACGGAGTCCTCGGCGTGGATCGGCACGCCGACCCGCAGTGCCAGGGCGACCGAGTCGCTCGGGCGGGCTGAGACGCGCACGTCGCCGTCGAAGACCAGTTCGGCGAAGAAGGTGCCTTCACGCAGGTCGGTGATGCGGACCTGCTCCAGTTCGCGGCCGAGCGCGCCGATCACGTCCTTGAGCAGGTCGTGGGTCAGCGGCCGGGCGGGCCGCACCCCCTGTTGCTCAAGGGCGATCGCGGTCGCCTCGACCGATCCGATCCAGATCGGGAGGTACCGCTCCCCGTCGGTCTCGCGTAGCAACAAGATCGGCTGGTTCGCGGGCAACTCCACCCGCACTCCCACGACGCGCATCTCGCTCATCGGGCTCGCCTCCCTCCGCTCGCTGGGGCGTCAGGCGTCCCGGTCCCCTTTCGAGGATCGCTCATCGCCTGGTTCGACGCTACCCGCCATCCGGTCCTCACGCCCGACTATCTCACGGTGATCAGATCACAATGAACAATCGGACAGAATCGGTTTTACCTGCTGATCGTCCGTCGAAGACTCGCGTTGACGAGCAGTGAGTGCAAGCCCACCGCCAGTGTGCCGAGTTCGCGGGTGACGCTGTCCGCGCGCTCGCGGGCCGAGGGGTCACGCTGCTGGTAGAGCGGCGCCACGACCTGCTCGATCAGACCGACCTCGCGGTCGGCCGCGGCCCGGAAGGCGCGCAGGTGTCGCGGCTCGATGCCGTACCCGGCCAAGCCCGCGGCCAGCCGGGCAACCTGCACCGCGTCACCGTCGTAGAACCCGCCGTCACCGACGGCGAGGAGACCGTACTGCTCCAGTTCGTCGAGCAGAGCGGTGTCGACGGCCGCTTTCGCCGCGACCTCGGCCCTGGTCAGGCGCAGTGTCGGGGCCTCATCGGGCACCGGGGTGTCCGGTGGGCCGGTCGGCACCGCGCTCAGCTGCCGGATCACGGCGGCCTGCGGCGGCGCGCCGCCGCGGTCGGCTTGCTCGAGCTGGTCTTTGATCACCCGCAGCGGCAGGTAGTGGTCACGCTGGGCGGCGAGCACGAATCGCAGTCGGACGATGTCGTCCTCGGCGAAGCGCCGGTACCCCGAAGGCGAGCGCTGCGGGCTGACGAGCCCTTCTGCCTCAAGGAACCTGATCTTGGAGATGGTCACGTCCGGGAACTCGGGGCGGAGCCGTTGCAGCACCGCCCCGATGTTCCATCCGTCACGGGCGGGCCGCCCGGCCGCCGTCACGGTTCGACCTGCCTTTAAGCGCCCGCGCCGGGTCCGGTAAGGAAGACCAGACGGAACTTGCCGATCTGGACCTCGTCGCCACCGGCCAGCACGGCCTGGTCGACCGGCTCGCGGTTGACGTAGGTGCCGTTGAGGCTGCCGACGTCGATCACCACGAACTCGCCACCCTCACGGCGGAACTCCGCGTGACGGCGGGAGACGGTGACGTCGTCGAGGAAGATGTCGCTGTCCGGGTGCCGACCCGCGCTGGTGGTGTCGCGGTCGAGCAGGAAGCGCGAGCCCGCGTTCGGGCCGCGCTTGACCACCAAGAGGGCGGATCCGGCGGGCAGGGCGTCGACGCCCGCCACCGCGGGTTCGGGGGCCGGGGCGTGCGTGCCCTCGGCTTCGGAGAGGAAGTCGGCCCGGAATACGGAAGTCCGCTCCGGAGACTGCTCCGGCGGGACGCCGGGCCCGTCGTTCGTGCTCACCTGAGCTCCTCCTGCTGTTCTAATCCGCTGAACAGTGTCAACGTACCGTGCGCGATCAGCACACGGGATGGTGGCACCCCTGAACGCGTATGGCCGAACGAAGATCGTCTCACGTCTGCCGGGGCAGGCGCAGGGCGGCCCTGGTCTGCACCAGGTAGAGCAGCCCGGACCAGAGGAACAGCGCGCCGCCCCAGATGGCCAGCGCGTAGGAGATCGGCCGGACCACCGTGGCCAGGGTCGATTCGCCCTCGGCCAGCAGGAGCAGCGGGAAGGCGTACATCAGGTTGAAGGTGGCCGCCTTGCCGATGTAGGTCACCTCGGGCGGACCGAAGCCCCTGCGCCGGAGCACCGCGAGGCAACCCGCCACCACCACGTCCCGCAGGACCAGGGCGGCGGCCACCCACCACGGCACGATGTCGCGAATGACGAAGGCGACGATCGTGGCCAGGGTGTAGAGACGGTCGGCCGCGGGGTCGAGCAGGGCGCCGAGCCTGCTGGACTGGTCGAGCCAACGGGCGATCTTGCCGTCGAGCCAGTCGGTGAACCCGCCGAACATCAGGATGCCGATCGCCCACGCGTCGGCGTGCGGGACCAGCAGCAGATACAGGAAGACGGGCACCCCGGCGAGCCTGAGCATGCTCAGCGCGTTGGGGATGGTCAGCACCCGGTCGGAGAGTGCGTCCCGTGCGGGTTCGGCCATAGGCGCAGAGCGTAATGGCCGGACGCTCAGGCGCGGCGGCGCGACCAGCCTTGTTCGTCGAGCGCGGTGGCACTGAGGGCACAGGGCCTACCGAAGGTGTCGAGGCCGACCCAGCGCAGGCGACCCGCGGAGCCTTCCAGGACGTAGGCGCGGCCTTTGCTCCACACGACAGAGCAGGGCGCGGTCGGGAGTTTCCGGTGGGTGCGGACGCCGGTCTTGACGGCGATGTCGTTCACGCTGTTTTCCGTTCGGCACGATGCGGGGTCCAGCCCTGCCGTTCGAGCGCTGATCGGCTCAGCGACTGCGGCCTGCCGTATTGGTCGAATCCGACCCAGAACGCGTATCCGTCCACTGCTTCCAGGACATAGGCGCGCCCGCGGCTCCACACGACGCTGCAGGGCAGAGTGGGCAGTCTACGCGGACGCAACGGCGTCGCCGCCGGGGGCTGACCCGGTTCGGGTCCGCTGCCTGAGATCGCGTCGTCGCTCATCTCCGCCCACCTCCGCCAGGACTGTCGAACCCCGATGCACCTTCGTTAGCCTGTTTACATAGTGGCCGCCTGATCGGTGCGTTAGCTCCATCTATCGGCTTACATGGCGACATTCCGCACGCCGGAAGGGGAAATGTGGCACTTGCGCGCCGCTTGGCCGCAGTGGTCGGCGCCGAGAACGTGCTGACCGATCCGGCCGTGTGCGCGGGTTTCGCCACCGACTGGACCGGTCGCTACCGGGGTTCGGCGGCGCTGGTGGTCCGTCCGGCGGATCGCGAACAGGTCGCCGGGGTGCTGCGGGAGTGCCGGGACGCGGACGTCGCTGTGGTGCCCCAGGGCGGCAACACGGGCCTCGTGGGCGGCGGTGTCCCCCACAACGGTGAAGTTTTGCTGAGCCTTACGCGATTGGACGGGCTCAGCGCGGTCGACCCGGCCGCGCGACAGGTCACCGCGGGTGCCGGAGTTCGGCTGGCCGCGCTGCGGAAACACGCGGTCGAGGCGGGTCTGGACTTCGCCGTCGACATCGCCGCGCGGGACAGCGCGACGGTCGGGGGGATGGTGGCGACGAACGCGGGCGGGCTGCGGGTGCCGCGGTGGGGGTCGATGCGCGAGCAGGTGTCGGGCGTCGAGGCGGTGCTGTCCGACGGGCGGGTCGTCGGGTCCCTCGCGGGGCTGGACAAGGACAGCACCGGCTACGACATCGCGGGCGGGCTCGTCGGCAGCGAGGGCACGCTGGCGGTGATCACCGCGGTGCGGTTGCGGCTCGTCCCGCTGTTCACCCGTCGCGCGACGGCGGTGTTGGCGTTCGCGAGTACCGCCGACGCGGTGTCAGCGGTGTCGACACTGCGCGCGGTGCCGTCCCTGACGTCGGCCGAGGTCTTCTACGACGACGGGCTGCGGCTGGTCTGCGCGCACCGTGACATCGCCCCGCCGTTCCCGACCGCGCACCCGGTGTACCTGCTCGTCGAGTGCGCCGATCATGAGGACCCGACCGAGGCGCTCGGCGACGCGGTGGCCGATATCCCGGGCGTGCTGGACACCGCGCTCGCGGTGGACGAAGCCGCGCGCAGGACACTGTGGACATACCGCGAGGCGCACACCGAGACGGTTAATTCCCTTGGCACGCCACTAAAACTGGACGTCGGCGTCCCGGTCGCGCATGCCGCGGAGTTCGAGCGGGAGATCCGCGCCGCGGTCACGTCCGGCACCTTGGTCCTCTTCGGACACTTGGCCGAGGGCAACTTCCACGTCAACGTCGTCGGGGCCGACGATGAGGACCGGATCACCGAGACCGTCCTGCGCGCCGCGGCCGCGCTCGGCGGGACGATCTCCGCCGAGCACGGCGTCGGCGTCGCCAAGGCGGCCTGGTTGCACCTGACCCGCTCCCCCGCCGAACGCGACCTCTACGCCGCGATCAAGCGCGCCTGGGACCCCGCGGGCGTGCTCAATGCGGGCGTCCTTATTCCCCGCTGAAGTTCGGCGGACGGCGTTCGAGGAAGGCCTGGACGGCCTCGCCGAGGTCCTTGCTCGGCAGGAACGCGGAGTTCCAGGCGGAGACGTAGCGCAGGCCGTCGGCGACGCGCGCGTCGCGCTGGTGGCCGAGGACGTCCTTGGTGCCCTGCACGACGAGCGGCGGGTTCGCCGCGATGTCGGCGGCGAGCTTCCGTGCCGCGGCGAGCAGTTCTTCCTGGTCGGCGTAGACGTCGTTGACCAGGCCGATCGAGCGGGCGCGCTCGGCACCGATGTCCTTGCCGGTGAAGGCCAGCTCACGCAGGTGGCCCTCGCCGATGATCCCGGACAGGCGCTGCAGGCTGCCCAGGTCGGCCACGATGGCGACCTTGACCTCGCGCACGCTGAACTTGGCGTCGGCCGAGGCGACCCGGATGTCGGCCGCGGCGATGACGTCGACGCCGCCGCCGATGCACCAGCCGCTGACCGCGGCGATGACCGGTTTGCGGCACGCGGCGACCGCGGTGACGGAGTCCTGCAGGTCGCGGATGATGCCAAGGAACTTGGTGCGCGGACCGGCGAGCGCCTCACCGCTGAGCATCCCGGCCCAGTCGCCCATCATCGCGGGCAGGTCGAGGCCATATGAGAAGTTCGCGCCGCTGCCGGTGAGCACGATCGCGCGCACGTCCGGGTCGGCGTCGAGCTCGTTGAACACGATGGGCAGTTCGCGCCAGAAGTCGGGGCCCATCGCGTTGCCCTTGCCGGGGCCGAGCAGGGTTACCTCGGCGACGTGGTCTGCCACGTCGACCTTGAGCGAGACCAGGTTCTCCGTCATGCGCGCTATTATTACTCAGGAGTAACTACTTGTCCCGCGCGCGTTCTACTCCGAGTGGCATTGGCCACGCCGCGCGGTTCGCCCGATCGTGTCAGCCTGGGTTTGCCAGGCTTGTCGGGGGCGCGGGGTAGGTTCCGAGTCCGTACCGGGAGTGGATGGGAGACCCGCCATGGCAGGGCAAACGGCGATGTCGACGCCGATCTTCGACGAACTGCTGCGCGAGATGGCGGCGGGCGCCGCGCAGGCGGAGCCGACCAAGGAGGCCGCGCAGGCGCAGGCCGAGACCGACAGCGCCAGTTCAGGACGCCGTCGACGTCCGGACTAGCTGACTGTTTCATAATTGTTTGACAGACCCTGGACATGCACGGGCACACTCGTGTCATGACTCTGGGGGAGACTCATACCACCTTGCGTGCTCTGGCCCACCCGCTGCGGCTGCGCATCCTGTCCATGCTGACCACCACCGCGATGAGCGCGGCCGAGGTCGCCCGCGAGGTCGGCCACAGCCAGCCCAACATCAGCTACCACCTGCGCAAACTCCTCGACGCGAGCATGGTCGAGATGGTCGAGGAGGTGCCGATCCGGGGCGGCATGGCCAAGCGGTACCGCAGCACCGCCCTCGATCACACGGCCCCGACGCCACCCGCGACGGACACCGAGATCTGGGTCGACCCGGCACTCTGGCGCGACACCGTCAGCCGGGCACGGGAACTCAGCCACCGCCTGCACAACGCCGCCCAGGCCCCGCACACCCCGGGAACGGTCCCGGTCCGCGCGGCGAACATGCTGGACATGGACTGCCGATAGACCGCTCCAGGCGGCTTCGATACTTCCGCAAACAACAGCCCGCCGCGAGTGTTCAGGCGCACGACCGCAGGCCAACAGGAGGGTGACGGCGCTCTCCACGGTGACCGCCAGGCGTTAGGTCCGGCGTCGTCGTGACAACAACAAGAAATGCGGGGAGGCGGGCTAGCCGAGTGCCCGCAGGTACCGGCTGGTGATCAAGTCCTGGACGCGTCTGCCGAACGGGCCCGCGATGGTGGCCAGCGGACCTGACGGCCGGGAGAACGCGGTGATCGCGAACGTCACCGTCCCGCCCAGGTGCCTGTGCAGCATGAACGCCTCCTCGCCCCGCTCTGGGTGGCCCGGCAGCGTGCCATAGGCGAAGCCCTGGCGATCCGGCTCGGTCACGACGTAGGCGACGCGGCACGGCGCGCGGACCACGAAGCGGGCGAGCCCCAGGCTCAGCACGACCACCGCGTCCGGGGTGATCGGGCCGGACGCGGCGACCCGCAGGCCAGAGCGCTGGTGCACCCGCCACTCGAACAGGTCGCGGACGGCGTGGTCGAAATCGGTCGCGGCGGGCAGCGTCACCGTGCGGTCGATGGTCCGGTAGCCGCTCGGCGGCTCCCCCGCGGTGTGTCCCACCTCGGGATAGGTGAACGGGGCCGCGCGGAGGGCGGCCACGGTGTCGGCGGGCAGTCGATCAGCGTGCACTCTCGCAGTCTGCCCGGATTTCGGGCGCCGCGAGCGTCAGTTGTCCCGTAACGACAAGCACATCCCGTGAGATCATCTTTGTGCGCGTCCGCTACGTGGAAGGGGCTGCGACCGGTGGCCAGGCTGATCGGCAGGGACTCCGAGTTGGCCGCGCTCAGCCGAGGGCTGACCGACGCGCGGCGTGGGCGGTCGGGGCTGGCGGTGTGCGCGGGCGCGACCGGCACGGGCAAGAGCACGCTGGTCAGCACGTTGATCGCGGACGCGGACAACGTGGCGATGCGCGTGCGGTGGGCCTCCGGGCTGGACTCACCCGAGCCGCCGCCGTACTGGATTCTGCGTCAGGTGCTGGCGGGCGACGCCGAACCGTGGGACGGCGACGGCGGCGAACTCGCGCGGCTGCTGACCGAACTCGGCGCGGACAGCGGGATCCTGGTCGTCGTCGAGGACATCCAGTGGGCGGACGAACCATCGCTGGGCATCCTGGCCGAGCTGTTGCGAGCCGGGACCGGCCGGTTCCTGGTCTGCGCCACGCTGCGCGAGCCGGACGCCGAGCCGTCCGCGGGCTGGCTGGCCCGGGGTGACGAATTACTGGGCGCTCCGCTTCTGGAACAGCGACGGCGACCGCTGTGCGTGGGACAAGCCGGACCCGGACTGGACGGCAGGCGAGATCCGCTGCTCGTGGTCGTCGGCCATCCCGGCTGTGCGGGTGTTCAACAACCGGACGGCTGACGCGGTGCTCTTCGTGTCCCGCGGCGGCGAGCGGCTTGGCTGTGTCCAGCCTGGCGAGAACCAGGACATCGACGAAGACCAGCACGTCGGCGCACACGAGTGGGCGCGAGCCTGCCCGGACTGATGAAGGTGGCCGACGCGACCGCCCGCACCCCCTACTATGCGGGCCATGCTCGAACCTTTGCGGCACAAGATGTTTCGCAGGCTCGCTGTCGGGCGGATCGCGAGCAACCTGGCCAACTCCGTCGCGCCGATCGCGCTGGCGTTCGCCGTGTTGGACCTGACGCACTCGGTCGTGGCGCTTGGGCTGGTCGTCGGCGCGCGGTCCATCGCGAACGTCGCACTGCTGCTCATGGGCGGCGTGCTGGCCGACCGGCTGCCGAGATCGGTGATCCTGCAGGGCGCGAGCCTCGCGGCGGCGGTCTCCCAGGCGGCGACCGCCGCGGCCGTGCTCATGCACTTCGCCTCCGTTCCGCTGCTTGTGGTTCTCAGCGTCGTCAACGGCGCGGTCTCCGCGGTGTCGCTGCCCGCAGCGTCCGCGCTCACGCCGCAGACGGTCCCGAAACCGCTGTGGCGGCAGGCGAACGCGGTCGTGCGGATGGGGATCAACACCGCGATGATCGCGGGCGCGTCCCTCGGCGGCATGGTCGCGGCGCTGGCCGGGCCGGGCTGGGCACTGGCGGGCACCGCGGTCGTGTTCCTTGCCGCGTCGGTGTTCTACGCGCGGGTCGACGCACCGGAGATCGACGAGGACGCGCCGACCCGGCCGTGGGCAGACATCCGCTCCGGGTGGCGTGAGTTCACCGCGCGCACCTGGGTCTGGACGGTCGTGGCGTCGCTGATGGTGATCAACGCGGCGATGACCGGTGGTTTGTACGTCCTGGGGCCCTCGATCGCCGATAACACGATCGGCAGGCTGGCGTGGGGTTTCGTGCTCGGCGCGCAGACCGTCGGGTCGCTCGTCGGCGGCTTCGTGGCGAGCCGGTGGCAGCCGCGGCGGGCGCTGGCCCTCGGCACGGCCCTGATCGGGATCCAGGCGGTGCCGCTGCTGATGCTCGCGCACGCGCCCGCGGTGGTCCCACTGCTGGTCGTCATGTTCATCGGCGGCATGGCGATCGAGCAGTTCGGCATCGCGTGGGACATGTCGCTGCAGGAGAACGTGCCGCAGGACCGGCTGGCACGCGTGTACTCCTACGACGCGGTGGGGTCGTTCATCGCGATCCCCGTCGGTGAGATGGTGGCCGGGCCGCTGGCCAAGACGTTCGGTGTGGCCGCGACGCTCACCGGTGCGGCGGCGCTGGTCTTGGTCGCCGTGGCCGCCGCCGTCTGCTCGCCGAGCGTGCGGTCACTCGTCCGGCAGCCGGAGGTCCAGCAGCCGGTCCAGCGCTCCGGCGCCTGACGGCGTCAGCCGCACGGCCCGCGACGAGCCGACCCGCACCACCCACTCCCGCTCCAGCAGGGCCGTGCACACGGCGGCGCCCGCGGACCCGGCCAGGTGGGGACGCCGCTCGGTCCAGTCGAGGCAGGCGCGCGCGGTCGGCCGGGTCCGCGAGCGCAGCGCACCCGGCTCGATGTCCAGTTCCCCGGCCAGCCAGTCACCGCCGCGCGGTGTGAGCGCGAGGTCGGCGTCGCGGTCGAGGAGGCCGCGCTCGGCCATGGCGTCGGTGAGCGCGACGCCGAGGGTGCCCGCGAGGTGGTCGTAGCAGGTGCGGGCGGCCGCCATCGCCCGGTTGGTGATCGCGACCCGCAGCGACGACGGCGGGGTCGCGGGCGCGCTACGGCTCATCAACTGCTCGACAAGGCCGGCCACAGACGTGTCGGCGAGGCGGACATAGCGATGGCGCCCCTGGCGTTCCTCGACCAGCAGGCCGCCACGCACGAGCTTGTCCAGGTGCTCGCTGGCCGTCGACCGGGCGACCCCGGCCGACCGCGCCAACTCCCCCGCCGTCCAAGCCCGGCCGTCGAGTAGGGCAAGGCAGAACCCGGCGCGGGTCTCGTCGGCGAGCAGTCCCGCGACAGTGGCGAGTTCGCTTGCTCCGGTCATGCCCACAGCATCCACCCGCGACTGTTCGGTCGCCGCCGAACTACTACTTGATCCCGGCCGCGTCCATTCCGCGCAGTTCCTTCTTGAGGTCGTGGATCTCGTCGCGGAGGCGGGCGGCCAGCTCGAACTGCAGGTCGCGCGCGGCGTTCATCATCTGGTCGGTGAGCTGCTGCACCAAGTCCGCCAGTTCCGCGCGGGGCATCGACTTGACGTCCTTGTCGCCGATGACTCCGGCGCTGCGGGCGTTGCCGGGTTCCCCGGCCGCGCGCTTGCCTCGGGAGGCGTTGCGGCCGGAGCCGCCGACGGGGACGCCCTCGTCGTCGGCCTCGGTCATCACGCGGTCGAGGATGTCGGCGATCTTCTTGCGCAGCGGCTGCGGGTCGAGGCCGCGTTCGGTGTTGTACGCGACCTGCTTGGCGCGCCTGCGGTTCGTCTCGTCGATGGCGTGCCGCATGGAGTCGGTGATCCGGTCGGCGTACATGTGGACCTGGCCGGAGACGTTTCGCGCGGCGCGGCCGATCGTCTGGATCAGTGACGTGCCGCTGCGCAGGAAGCCTTCCTTGTCCGCGTCGAGGATCGCCACCAGCGACACCTCGGGCAGGTCGAGGCCCTCCCGCAGCAGGTTGATGCCGACGAGGACGTCGTAGTCGCCGAGCCGGAGCTGGCGCAGCAGCTCGATCCGGCGCAGGGTGTCGACCTCGGAGTGCAGGTAGCGCACCCGGATGCCCAGCTCCAGCAGGTAGTCCGTCAGGTCCTCGGACATCTTCTTGGTCAGCGTCGTGACCAGGACGCGCTCGTCGCGCTCGGCGCGTTCGCGGATCTCGTGCACCAGGTCGTCGATCTGGCCCTCGGTGGGCTTGATGATGACCTCGGGGTCGACCAGGCCGGTCGGCCGGATGACCTGCTCGACGAACTCGCCGCCCGCCTGGCCCATCTCGTACGGGCCGGGGGTGGCCGACAGGTACACCGTCTGGCCGATCCGCTCGGCGAACTCCTCCCAGGTCAGCGGCCGGTTGTCGACCGCGCTGGGCAGCCGGAAGCCGTGTTCGACCAGATTGCGCTTGCGGGACATGTCGCCCTCGTACATGCCGCCGATCTGCGGCACCGTCACGTGCGACTCGTCGATGACGAGCAGGAAGTCCTCGGGGAAGTAGTCGATGAGCGTGGCGGGGGCGGTGCCGCCGGGACGGCCGTCGATGTGCCGGGAGTAGTTCTCGATGCCCGAGCAGAACCCGACCTGGCGCATCATCTCCACGTCGTAGCTGGTGCGCATGCGCAGCCGCTGGGCCTCCAGCAACTTGCCCTGCCGCTCCAGCGTGGCCAGCCGCTCCTCCAGCTCCGACTCGATGTCGCGGATCGCCCGCTCCAGCCGCTCCGGCCCGGCGACGTAGTGCGTGGCGGGGAAGATCCGCAGCTCGTCCACCTCGCTGACGATGTCGCCGGTCAGCGGGTGCAGGTAGTAGAGCTTGTCGATCTCGTCGCCGAAGAACTCGATCCGGATGGCCAGTTCCTCGTAGGCCGGGATGATCTCGACGGTGTCGCCGCGCACCCGGAACGTGCCACGGGCGAAGGACATGTCGTTGCGGGTGTACTGCACGTCGACCAGCGCGCGCAGGAACACGTCGCGCTCGACCTCGGCGCCGACCTTCAGCGCGACCGAACGGTCGAGGTAGGACTGGGGCGTGCCGAGGCCGTAGATGCAGGACACCGAGGCGACGACGATGACGTCGCGCCGCGACAGCAGGCTCATCGTGGCGGAGTGGCGCAGCCGCTCGACGTCGTCGTTGACCGACGAGTCCTTCTCGATGTAGGTGTCCGTCTGCGGGATGTACGCCTCGGGCTGGTAGTAGTCGTAGTAGCTGACGAAGTACTCGACCGCGTTGTCCGGGAAGAATTCCCGCAGCTCGTTGGCCAGCTGGGCGGCCAAGGTCTTGTTCGGCGCCATCACCAGCGTCGGCCGCTGCAGCCGCTCGATCAGCCAGGCCGCGGTGGCCGACTTGCCGGTGCCCGTCGCGCCGAGCAGGACGATGTCCTGCTCGTTGGCCTTGATGCGCTTCTCCAGCTCATCGATGGCGGCGGGCTGGTCGCCCGCGGGCTGGTAGTCGCTGACCATGCGGAACCGCCCGCCCGCCCGCGGGATGTCGCTGACGGGGCGGTGGTCGGAATGCGCGAGGACTGGTTTCTCGGTCGGGAAAGCCACAGGACGAGGCTACGCGGACCCCCTGACAATCTCTCCGCCATTCTCTCCAAGAAGTCTTCGCAGCTCGGCACCCACCCTGGCCAGCGCCTCTGTGTTCCCCTGGGCACGGCAGATCAACAACGCGCCCTCGATGCCCGCTATGGCCAGGGTGGACAGCGACGCGGCCCGGTCGGCCGGGAGCCCGCGCCGCGCGATGGCCTCGGCCATCAGCTCCTCCCATCGCGTGAACGCGACGCCCGCCGCCGCGCGCGCCGACGCGGTCTCGTCGGACGACAGCGCCGCCGCCGCGACCGGGCAGCCGTCCTGGAACCCGGCCGCGGTCAGCGCCGAGGTCCAGTAGTCGACGAACGCGGCGATGGCCTTGTCGGCGTCGTCGTCCAGGAGCCGTGCCAGCAGGCCGCTGATGAACGTGCCGCCGCGCTCGGTCGCGGCCAACGCCAGTTCCTCTTTGCCCCCGGGGAAGTGGTGGTAGATCGATCCGCGCGACACGCCGCTGTGCTCGACGACGTCCCGCAACGATGTGTCCGCCACCCCACGCGCCCGGAACAACGCGACCGCGCTGTCGATCATTGCTTCGCGGGGCGGCCTAGGCATCGACCCGCTCCAGCCGAGCGGGCACGTACTTGTGCCACGGCGTCCCGGCGAGCCAGTCGCGGTGGTGCAGCGAGGTCAGCTCGTTCGGCGCGACGCCGGGGCCGCCGTCGAGGCCGAGTCCGTTGGGCAGGGAGATGTGCCCGGCCTGCATGGTGTCCGTCACCTCGACCACCGCGTCGGCCTGCCCGCGCTCGGTCACCACCCGAAGGGTGTCGCCGGTGGATACGCCGAGGCCGTCGGCGTCGGCCGGGCTCAGCCGCAGCGCGCCGTCGTGGTCGCGCCGCCGCCAGCCCGGGTCGCGGATGATCGTGTTCGCGGTGAACGCGCGCCGCTCCCCTGCCGACAGCACGAACGGGAACTCCTCGGTGACCCACGAGCTCGGCTCGTCGGCCAGCGCCCGGGTCCGCTCGACCAGTTCGGGGACGTCGAGGGTGAAGCGCCGGTCCGGCCTGCGGACGTAGTCCCACGCGTTGTCGTAGTCGTCGAGGGTGAAGACGACGCCTTCGCCGCGCATGACCGCGTCGAACAGCTTGTTCCCCGGCTCGAACCCCGACCCGGTGAATCCCGCGCGCCGGACCGATTCCGGGTTCGCCAGCGCGCAGAGCTGGGCGGCGCCCCACAGCGACGCGGTGCCATCGGCGCCGTCGGGCAGCGTGGGGCCGATGGCCTCGCGCAGGATGTGCGGCGCGAGCGGCATCAGCTTCGGGTTGGCGCCCATCGCCAGGAAGAACGCCGCGGCGAACTGCTTGTGCCCACGGCGCGCGGCCCGGCGCAGCGGCGCGAGCACGGACTCGTCAACCGCGCCCAACCTGCGGATCAGCCGACCGTAGATCTCGGGCTCGGCCAGCGTGCCCTCCAGCGGCGCCATTACTGGTTTGCGCAGGTGGAAGACGTTGCGCGGGAAGTCGACGTTGAAGAACGTGCACTCCCACTTCTCGAACTGGCTCGACGCGGGCAGCACGTAGTCGGCCTGCCGCGCGGTCTCGGTCATCGCGATGTCGACGACGACGGTCAGGTCGAGCGCGCGCATCGCCTCGCGGAAGCTCGCCGAGTCGGCCAGCGAGTGGGCCGGGTTGACGCTGTCGATCCACATCGCCCGGAACCGGTCGGGGTGGTCGGTCAGGATCTCCTCGGCGATGGAGTTGCACGGGACCAGCCCGGCGATGATCCGCGCGCCGGTCACCGGGGTCCGCCTACCCGGCCCACCTGGCTTGCCCGACGTGCCCCGCGCGACCTTGGCCGCCCGCGGCCGCAGACCCGACCCGATTCCGGCGGCGAGCGCGTCCGGCAGCAGCGCGGGCAGCCGGAGAAGCGTCGAGGCGACCACCTCTGTCGCCGTCCCGATAAGCATGTCCAGTCCGCTCTTGGCCTTGCGCGGCTTGCCTGAGCCAGGCGAGGCGCCCGCGAGCGGGGCGAACGACGAGTGCAGGAACATCGCGCCCGGCTTGGCGAAGTTGCCGGTCAGGATCCAGAGCATCTTGTTGAGGTACGACGACAGCGTGCTGTGCGGGGCCTGCTGGATGCCCAGGTCCTCGTAGGTGCAGACGCTCTCGGCCGCGCCGATCCGCCGCGCGGTCTCCCGGATCAGCGCCTCATCGACCCCACAGCGGACCGCGTAGTCGGCGACGTCGACCGCGCGCAACGCCTCGATGACCGTCTCGGCGCCGATGGTGTGCCGGTCGATGAACGCGTGGTCGACCAGGTCCTCCTGGACGAGGACGGCGCCGAGCGCGGCCAGGCACCAGGCGTCGGTGCCCGGCTTGACCTGCAGGTGGATGTCGGCCATCGCGGCGGACTCGCTGCGGCGCGGGTCGATGACGACCATCGTCCGCTCCGGGTCGGCGGCCAGCGCCTTGAGCACCGGGCGCGCGCGGGGGAAGCTGTGCGACTGCCACGGGTTCTTACCGACGAACACGACGACCTCGGCGTGCTCGAAGTCGCCCTTGGTGTGGCCGCCGTAGAGCCTGCCGTCGACGTACATCTCGCCCGTCTTCTCCTGGGCGAGCGCATTCGACTGGTAGCGCGCTCCGACAGCGGCCTGCAGTGCCTTGTTGTAGGTCGCGCCCAGGTGGTTGCCCTGGCCGCCGCCGCCATAGAAGAAGATCTTGTCGCCACCGTACTCGGCGCGGATCGCGGTCAGCCGGTCGGCGATCTCGGAGATCGCGGTGTCCCAGCTGATCTCCTCGTACTCACCGTCCGGGGTGCGGCGCAGCGGGCTGGTCAGCCGCACGGTCCGGCTCTGGTAGTGGTCGAGCCGCAATGCCTTCTCGCAGGTGTAGCCCTCGGAGCCCGGGTGGAACTTGTCGCCGCGGATCTTGGCCAGCGACCGGTCCTCGACCTGCACCTCAATGCCGCAATTGCACTCGCAGAGGATGCAGGCGGACTTCTGCCACTCGGTCACGGTTACCTCCAGAGGCGTCTATGACAGTCGTCATAGTCACCGACCAGGAGGGTCCCGTCAACCTCAGCAGGAGCAGTCGCAGCAGCTACAACAGTCGCAATCGCAGTCACACGACTCGCGGGGCTTGCCACTCCACGGGCCGGGATACGGGTCGCGGCAGCACATCTGGCACGTGCCGCACTCGTAGAGACACGCCACGCAGCCAAGCAGCACACCGCGCCGCTTGGGCGGAAGTTCCAGGGTGGGCCAACGCCAGCACATGCAGCGGGATGGCTTCTCATGGCGGCCACCCCCGTGGTGATGGGGTGGGGGTGGCGGCGGACCCTGCGGTCCGGGCGCGCCCATCGGCCGGTGTTGCTGCTGATGGCCGCCATACGGATGTTGCTGATAGCCGCCGGGAGGCATCGGCGGGCCTGGGCGCTGCCAACCACCTGGTGGTACGTCGTGAACCGACATCCCATGGACCCGGAACGCGCGGTCGACGGCGACGCCGAGTTCATGGACGAGCAGGGCGTGGACCAGTGCGGAATCGCGGAAGTCGGCCTCGGCGAGCGCGAGTCGGACACCGAACACCGCGTCGTCACACAGCCTTCGAGCCTCGATCAGCGTGGTCCCGGTCCCCGTCAGCGGGTTCCACGCGCCCGCCGCGGCGTCGGTGTCGATGTCCTCGACGGCGTCGATGAGGTGGGCCACCCGGCCGAACAGCCTGCCCGCCTCACTCAGCGGCGCCACGTTCTCCGGCCTGCTCGCGAGTACGGCGGTGTGGGCGAACGCGGCGGCGGTGGCGGTCTCGGTCGGTTCGGTCGCCGTCAGCACGGACGCGCCGACAGCCAGCCCCGACTCCAGTTCGCCCTGACGGCCGACGGCGTCGAGCAGCACGGCGGTCGGGAAGCCGATGTCGGCGCCGGTCGTCCCGCCCTGCTTGGCCCAGCGGTTGGCGACCTTGCGCGCCACGCCCGCGACGGGTCGGCGGCCGAACACGCCGTCGCCGTCCTCGACGTGGTCACGCACCTTCGCCGAGGCCAGCACCAGCGACACCGCGGCGGCGAGCCGGGCCCCATCGCCCTCGGCGACGGACGCGGGCCGCATCCCGCGCAGCGCACACGGTCCGGCTGTCCGGCGCGACGCCGCCGGGATCTGTGCCTCGACCAGCGCGGAGATCACCAGGCCGTCGTAGTTGGTGACGGTACGGGCGAACTGGCCGTGGTCGTCGCGCAGCGCCAGGCACAGGCCGCAGAGGTGGGCGAGCCAGGTCTTGGCGAGGTCGCCGGGCAGACGGTGGCGGCAGGGCCGCAGGATCCCGAACATCAGCAGGAACAATCGCAGCCGTCGCAGCAGCAGCCGTCACAGCAGCAGCCGTCGCAACCACAGTCGCCGCAACCGCTTCCGCAGTCGCAGTTGCGGCACCAGCCCGACTTGGGCTCGCCGGACCACGGGTCGTGGAACTCGTCCGCGCAGCAGTACTGGCAGGTCACACACATCGCCAGCGCGACGCCGCAGCCCGCCAGCGACCCCCGCGACTTGCCTCGGCGCGGGCCGTTCGGCGGCATACCCGGCGGCGGATATCCGGGTGGCTGGTACCCCGGCGGTGGCTGCTGCCAGCCCGGCGGGGGCGGCCGGTGGCCGGGCGGCGGGGGCTGGCCGTGGCCGTGGAGCAGGCCCTGGGAGTGGCCGAAGGTGCGCACGACGGCGGTGTCGAGTTCGTGCGCGAGCAGCCGGTGCACGAGCTTGCTGTCGGTGAACTCGGCTTCCTTGAGCGCCAGCCGCACGCCGAAGACGGCGTCGTCGCACAGCCGCCGCGCCTCGGTCAGGCTGGTGCCGGTCGCGGTCAGCGGGTTCCAGGCGCCCGCGGCGGCGTCGGCGTCGATGTCCTCGACGGCGTCGAGGAGGTGCGCGACCCGGCCGAAGAGCCGACCGGCCTCGCTGAGCGGCGCGACGTTGCCCGGCCTGCCCGCGAGCACGGCGGTGTGGGCGAACGCGGCGGCGGTGGCCGTCTCGGTCGGCTCGGTCGCCGTCAACACGGACGCGCCGAGACCCAGGCCGGACTCCAACTCGCCCTGGCGACCCACGGCGTCGAGCAACACGGCGGTGGAGAACCCGATCCGGTCCCCCGTCGCCGAACCCTGCCGGGCCCAGCGGGTGGCGATGCGGCGGGCGACCCCGGCGACCGGGGCGCGGCGGAACGCGCCGTCACCGTCGCCGACGTGGTCACGCATCTTGGCCGAGGCCAGCACCAGCGACACGGCCGCGGCGAGCCGCGCGCCGTCGCCCTCGGCGACCGGCGCGGGACGCATCCCGCGCAGCGGGCACGGCCCGGCGACACGCCTGCCGCCGACCGACGGCGACTGGGCCTCGACGAGCGCGGAGATCACCAGGCCGTCGTAGTTGGTGACCGTGCGAGCAAGGTGGCCGTGGTCGTCGCGCAGCGCGAGGCACAGTCCACACAGGTGGGCCATCCACGAAGTACGCAACGTGGGAGAAAGCCGGTGACGGCAAGGGCGGATGATTCCGAACATCGACTCGACTGTCCCTTCGCGATCACCAGGTCTGCGCCGCGGAGCTTAGTGGCTTTCACCCGTTCGGATGTCGAAAACCCTCGGAAAGCACTGGGCGAAGTCGAGTCCGATAGGCACGATGGGCCACATGGCCGCGAACTACCCGGTGCCCGTCCCGATCGCCCGTCGCGACGACACCCACCACGAGGTGCACCCGCCCAAGGTGGAGCTGTTCGACGTGGCCGCGATGACGAACACGGACCCGAAGGGGTTCGTCCGCGCGGTCGACGAGTACCGGCACACCGACCATGGCCTGCTCATGGCCCGCCCGGTCGACGGCCACCGCCGGATCGCGTACTTCGAGTCGCTGCTGCTGCCCGAACTGGGCCTGCGGGTGTCGAAGTGGCGTGGGAAACGCGGCCACGACCTCGGCCATGACTTCTACATCGACATCGTCGACATCACCGACGGCCCGGTGTGGCGCACCGTCGACCTCTATCTCGACGTGCTCGTGCGCACCGGCCGCGACCTGCGGGTCGAGGACACCGACGAACTGCTGGCCGCCCTCGGCGCGCGGCTCATCGACGTCTCGGCGGGCCAACGCGCCCTGGAGCGGACCCACCGCACGGTCGACGGCGTCGCGCGGCACGGCTACGACGTCGACGCCTGGCTACACTCTCTCGGGATTGCCACGATCTGGCGGACCCATTAGTGGTAATCGACCAGCTCGGTCAACAGCGTGTAGCAGTTTGATCACTAAATTCGCCTGATAGATATCGAAGTGCACACGACTCGTGACATAACGAATCGGTTCCGGTGATCACTGAACGAACTCGGCCGACTACGCTCTGGCCGGTGGGCACCGCCATCACGCCGCAACTGGTCGACATTGTCGACACGGTGACCGCGGTACGCAGCTTCTCGTCCGGGATGTCTCGCGCTCTCGGCACGTGCCAGGTCGAACGCTGGGGCCTGCGCCTGGAATGCCCGACGCCGGAGGACCCGTTCTCCGACACCGAGGTCACCTGGCTGCTGCCCGACCTCAACCTGCGCCTCACCCAGCAGAAGCCCCGCTCTCGCCACGCGAGGGGCGGCCCCAGCGTCCTGACCGCCGTCCGCGTCCTGCGGGACGGCCGGTACTGGCGGACCACGGACCTGCTGCTCGGCCTGGCCGCCCCCGGCGGCACGTCGGCGCGGATCGTGCGGTCGGAGGAGTTCGCGGCGGCCGTCGCGGGCCGCGTCCTGCGCGTCGGCGACGCCGACCTGGCGCTGTGCACGGTGCACAAGACGCTGGAGGAGCTGAGCCGGGTGCGGCACGACCTGTCGTCCTGGCTGGCCTTCAAGCACATCTTCGAGGTCTGGCCGCCCTACTAGCCCAGGTCTCAGCACGTCAGCCCGAGAGCGCCCGCCGTTCTCGGGCTTTCTTGTGCCGTTTGGATACCTAGCACTACTATGCCTAGTACATCTAGGGCACACGGATGGAAGGGGGGCTGGTGAAGGTCACCAAGGATCTTGTGGCCGCGTCGGCGACGCCGATGGTGCTCGGCATCCTCGCCGAGGCGGACAGCTACGGCTACGCGATTCTCCGGCGCATCAACGAACTGTCCGGCGGCGAACTCGACTGGACCGAGGGACTGCTCTACCCGCTGTTACACCGGCTCGAACGCCTCGGACATGTCGAGTCCGGCTGGCAGTCGGTCGCCGGGCAGCGCAAACGCAAGTACTACAGCATCACCAAGAGCGGTCTCGCCGAGCTCGCCGACCAACGCCGCCAATGGGAGACGGTCGTCGACACGCTCAAAGAGATCTGGCCGGGCAACTCCCGGCCGCTGATCACGCTGGAGGGCTGGGCATGACGAACGACCAGGACGGACTGGAGGCCCAGTTCACCCAGTGGCGCGAATATGTGCGACGCCGTCCGGAGCTCCGGGCGACCGACGCCGACGAACTGGAGGACCATCTCCGCAGCTCCGTCGACGCGCTCATCGGCACCGGCCTGCACGCCGACGAGGCGTTCCTCGTCGCGGTCAAGCGCATGGGGAGCCTGGACGACCTGTCCCGCGAGTTCGCCCGCGAACACTCGGAACGGCTGTGGAAGCAGCTGGTGCTGACCGGTGAGCCGGACAGCCCCGCCGCCACCACCAAGTCCCGGCGCGACCTCTACGCGATGATCATCTGCGCGGCGGGCGCGGCGGCGTCGATCAAGGCACCCGAGCTGTTCGGCGTGAGCCTGCAAGAGGACGGCGCGTTCTACGCACCCAACATCGGCGTGCTCGTGCTCCCCTGGCTGGCCGCTTTCCTCGCCTGGCGGCGGGACGCGGGCAAGGCGCTGATCGGCGTCCTGTTCGCCCTGTTCGCCGTCGGCGCGGTGGCCGCGAACGTCTACCGGCTGACCGACGACTCCCAATCGGTTGTCCTGACCAGCATCCACCTCCCCATCGCCCTCTGGTTCGTGGTCGGCCTGGCCTACATCGCCGACGACCTGCGCTCACCACGAAGGCGCATGGACTTCATCCGCTTCACCGGCGAGTGGTTCGTCTACTACGTCCTCATCGCGCTCGGCGGCGGCGTGCTGCTCGCCTTCCTGTTCGGCACCTTCAACGCGATCGGGACCTCGCCGGACGACTTCGTCCAGCAGTGGCTCGTCCCGTGCGGCGCCGCGGCGGCCGCGGTGGTCGCCGGGTGGCTCGTGGAGGCCAAGCAGAGCGTGGTGGAGAACATCGCCCCAGTCCTCACGCGACTGTTCACCCCGTTGTTCACCGCTGTGATGCTGGCTTTCCTCGTCACGCTGGTGTTCAGCGGTGGTGGCATCGACGTCGAGCGGGAGGCGTTGATCCTCTTCGATCTGCTGCTCGTCGTCGTGCTGGCACTGCTGCTCTACTCGACGTCGGCTCGCGACCCGCTGGCCCCGCCCAGCCTGTTCGACAAGCTGCAACTCGCTCTCGTGGTGAGCGCGTTGGCGATCGATGTGCTGGTACTGCTGGAGATCACGGGCCGCATCTCCGAGTTCGGCACCACACCGAACAAGGCGGCGGCGCTCGGCGAGAACGTCATCCTGCTGGCCAACCTCGCCTGGTCGGCCTGGCTGGTGCTTGGCATGGTCCGCAGGCAGACACCGTTCGCCGCGCTCGAACGCTGGCAGACGGGATACCTCGGGGTCTACGCCGGGTGGGCGTGGGCCGTCGTGCTGGTCTTCCCGCCGATCTTCAGCTACGCCTGATCAGGTCCCCCGAGGACGTGGCGGCCAGGGCGCTCGCACTGAGCGAAATGGTTCTGGCGGTGTGGCTCCGCGGCGCTGTCGTTCGGCGATCGCGGCTGGCTGACGGCCTGTTGCCCCGAAGCGCCCCGGCCGAGCGCGGCGTAGCGGTAAATTGACTGACCGTGACCACGGGCCGATCGGTGCCCGTGGTCACGGTCAGTGGCAAAGCCGGATCAAGGGGGTGCCGGGTGACCGGCGGCATGGATGTGGCGGGCGGGACGCTGCTCGCGCACGCGAGCGGCTCGGCGAGGCAGGCGGACAACTTCACCGGCCTGGCGAAGCTCCTGGAGCAGGCCAGGGTGCACGACGAGTGCTTCGGCCCGATCGGGAAGCACCTCGCGGACAACTACTTCACCGCGCTCGAAGAGTGCCAAGCGAGTGCGTCCCAGGCCGCCACCTATCTGGAGCAGGTGGCGGACGCTCTCAAGACGACCGCGGTCGCCTATGGGAACACCGACACGACCAATGCGGCCGGACTCGCGTCGGCGAGTCAAGGCGTCGGCACGCTGGGCGACCTGAACCACTCCAAGGACGCCGAGGACGAGCGGGACTCCGATCTGGAGCAGGCGGCGCGCTACGGCAGTTCGCTGGCCGACTCCAAAGACCAGTTGCAGGACGCCGGGACACCGGTCGAGACCGGATTCGCGCTGTTCAACGCGCGGATGGAACAGCTCAACCTCGTCATGAGCCCGGGGCAGGCCCTGTTCGACAACGGGCTCGGATTCTTGATCTCGCTCGCCCTCACCCCGCTGGTCGAGCTGGTGATCGAGCCCGCGATCGGCGACCCGGAGCAGATGCGGGCCACCGCCAAGGGGTGGGAGAACGTCTCGAAGTGGCTCAACGACGTCGCCGAGCACGAGGATCGCCGGGCGGACGCGACGAACGCGGGCTGGCAGGGCGAGGCGGGTGACGCGTTCCGCGGACAGATGGCGGAGTTCGCCGACGGCGCGCGGTCCTTGTCCGGCGACGTCGCCGATCTCAAGCAGATCCTCGAGATCGCCGCGGACCTGTTCGACATGTGCATGCAGATCGTCGTCGACATCATCCAGGAATTCGTGATCGGCCTGATCATCGAGTGGCTGGCGGCGCTCGCCGCGTCGTGGATCACCGCGGGCGCGTCCCTCGGCGTCGCGACTGCCACCACCTCCGGGCAGGTGGCGGTGACCGGCGGCAGGCTGGCCAAGCAGGTGAACAAGCTGCGGAAACATCTCCACAAGTTGATCAAGGACCTTGAGGAGTTGCTGGTGGGTCTGCGACAGAAACAGAAGGTCCGGCAGGTACTCGACCGGGTGGACGGACTCACCAACACCAAGTTCGTCGGCGGGCACATCGGCAGGAAGATGGACGGGGCCAATCCCGCGCTCGGCGCACTCAGGAACCACACCGACTCCGTCATCGAAAAAGGCAAGCAGCTTGGCCTGCGGACGAAGTCGGGCAACAGCTACATCGGAAAGGAAGCCGTCGGGGAGGAGGCGCTCGCCCAGCGGGTGGTAAAGGCGGGCCTCGGCTATCTCGGGCTCGGCGGCTCCACCCGCGCGGGCACGGTCGTCATCACGGGCACGCTGGAGAACCTGCCCGGCGCCGTCGAGACCGGCGCCAAATTCGCCGAGGAGAAGGTTCGCGACCCCTCGTCCGACGAAGAACGCCAAGCCGCGGAGCAGCGCGGCTTCACATTCGACTAAAGGAGCGCGGTGTCACATCTAGCATCCATCCGGGGACTGCTTCGACCCGGAGAGCAACTGCTCTGGGCGACACACACCAACATCGTCCAGTACCACGTTCGCGGGCTCCAGCGGGACGGCAGCCCGCAGCCCGGTTTCGGCGTACGGATCGGCACCGCGCTGATCAACGGGGTGGGCGAAGTTCTCGCCGCCACCGAGGACGGCGGTGGCAGGCCGGACCAGCCCGATCTCGTGGCGTTCGGTACGTCGCCGGAGTCGATCGCAGTGGGCATCGCACGTCTGGCGACAGGCTGGCGGCCCTGGGCGCTCACCACGACTCGCCTGCTTCTCGCCGACATAGTCCGGGAGGCACCACCGGAGGAGCCAAAGCGCAGTTTCCTGGGCGAGATCGTGCAGCTCGGGCGCGAGTTGGCGGCCCCGAAGGACAAGGGATTCGGTAAACGCCGACAGCTCGACGAGTTGCGGGAGACGGCGTCCGTCCCACGTGGGCAGATCGTGAACATCTCGTTGACGGGCAAACCCACGTTCCTGCGCGTGGAGTTGGCGGACAAGTCCGGGTTCGACTTCACCCTCGGCGGCAAGGTCAAGCGAGCGCACTTCGAGCGGATGCTCGCACTGTCACAGGGAGCACCTGAATGAGCGTCACCTTCGGTCCGGACGAACCCAAGATGTTCGGACTCGCCGGTTTGGAGACGTGCCTGGCCTCGCGGATCGCGGGCGTGGTCACCGCCCCGCACCTGCCTGGTGCGAACGCACCCAAGCTCGTCACCGAGGAACACCGGTGGCCGCTGCCCGCCGAGCCGACGGCGGAGGGGCGGTTCGTCGGTGGGGACTGGGCGGACGACTCGGCCATCGGCTGGTGGGCGGAGGCCGCGCATCCGACCCAGGACGCCGTGCGTGTCATCGATGGGGCGGCGGACGCCCGGGGCGCGGCGGCGCTGTGGGTGACCAGCCGCAGGGCGATGGTCGTCTTCCCGAGGAAGCTGCTGGCGGACTCGCCCGAAGCCAAGGCGGGTGGGTTCAGGCTGTTCAGCAGTCGAACCGAATGGGAGATCGGCGACGAGGTCCACGACCACCTCACCATCGATGCGAACCGGATCGCCGGATATCGGGCGGTCATGGTCGGGCGCATGATCCCGAGCGCGACCTTCGTGGTGATCGGCTTCGCCGACGGGTCGGAGCTCTACGTCAGGCATGACGACCCGGAGAAAGCGGTGAAGGCGCTGCGGGAGCTCCACGGGAAGTAGCGTCGACATCGGGTCAGCCGCTGATCCGCTCGTGCACGATCCGGTCGAACTCGTTGCCGCGCCGGGGAATCAGTTCTCCGACGTACACGGGATCGATCTTCAATCGCGTCAGCCCGGCGACCAGCACGGCGAGCGGCCCCGGCGGGAAGATCCGCGGGCCGTCGGGTGGCCCGTCCAACCGGAAGATTCGGGTGTCGGTCTCGCCCGCGGGGACCGTGTGCGTGCGACAGAGGTCGATCTCGATCCCGTGGAAGTCGGCGATGACCCACTCCCAGTAGTCCTCGCCGTCGACGTCCCGCACGTCCGCGCCGAGTTCGACGGCCAACTGGTCCAGCGGCAGGCTCGTGCGAAACCACACGTCTGTGCCGCGGCCGGTGTCCGACGGGCTGCCCATGGCTATCCGATCAGTTGGATGTGCGAGTCGAAACCGACAGCCTCAAGATTCTCCAAGAAAATCCGGAGGCGGTGTCGGATCTGGGCGGTGGTGTTCGTAGCAAGGGTGAGAAGACGCCGACGGCAGAGCGAGCCAGACGCGTGCGACCGGCTGAGACCCACAGGAGATGATCAACAATGCAGTACCTGGTTTCCGTGATGAGCGACAAGGCAGCCTCCACCGAGGAAGAGATGGCCGCCATCGACGCGTTCAACGACCGACTCATGGCCGATGGCCACTGGGTCTTCGCCGGCGGTCTCGGGCTGCCGGACACCGCCACCGTCGTCGACAATCGGGGCGGCGAGGCGGTGGTCACCGACGGCCCCTTCCTGGAGACGAAGGAGTTCCTCATCGGTTTCTGGATCATGGAGGCCCCCGACCTCGACGTGGCGCTCAAGCTCGCCGCCGAGGGGTCGAAGGCGTGCAACGCCAAGATCGAGGTGCGACCGTTCCTGGGCGCGTGATCAACGCCCGGGAAGCGATCACCCGAGCCCACCACGCGGAGTGGGCTCGGGTGGTCGCCGCGCTGACCAGGCGTTTCGGCGACCTCGACATCGCCGAGGAAGCAGCGGCCGAGGCGTTCGCCGCCGCCGTCGAGCGGTGGCCGGTCGACGGCGTGCCGCCCAACCCGGGTGGCTGGCTGACCACCACCGCCAACCGCAAGGCCATCGACCGGATCCGCCGTGAGAACAAGCGCGACGACAAGCACAAGGAGGCTCGGATGGTGTACGACGACCAGTCAACCGAGCCCGTTGGCGCCATCGAAGACGAGCGTCTCCAGCTGATCTTCACCTGCTGTCACCCGGCGCTCGCGATGGAGACCCGGATGGCGCTGACGCTGCGCATGGTCGGCGGTCTGACCGTGCCCGAGATCGCCCGCGCCTTCCTGGGCCAGGAAGCCGCGATGGGGCGGCGGATCACCCGGGCGAAGGTGAAGATCAAGACAGCGCGTATCCCCTACCGGGTGCCGTCCGCGGAGGATCTCCCGAGTCGCGTCTCCGGTGTCCTCGCCGTGCTTTTCCTCGTGTTCAACGAGGGCTACCTGGCGACCGGCCCCGACACCGGTCCCGTGCGTCCCGACCTGACCACCGAGGCGATCCGGCTCACTCGCCTGATCCGGGCCCTCATGCCGGAGGACGGTGAGGTGGCCGGGCTGCTGGCGCTCATGCTCCTCGCCGAGGCCCGCCGCCCCGCCCGAGTCTCGGCGAGCGGCGACCTGGTCCCGCTCGGCGAGCAGGACCGTGGGGCCTGGGACGCGACGTTGATCGCCGAGGGGCATCGGCTGGTGCGCGAACGCCTGGCCACTGGGGTGGCTCCCGGGCGGTACCAGATCCTCGCCGCGATCAACGCCGTGCACACCTCGGCCCGGGACGTGCGCGACACCGACTGGTCGCAGGTCGTCGCCCTCTACGACCAGCTCGTCCGCGCCGACCCATCGCCGATCGTCGCCCTCAACCGGGCCGTCGCGGTCGCCGAACTCGACGGCCCGCAGGTGGCGCTGGCGACCATCGACGGCCTCGGTGACGCGTTGGCCGGCTACCACGCCTACCACGCGACCCGCGCCGAACTACTGCGCAGACTGGGCCGCGGCCACGAGTCGCGTGCGGCGTACGACAGAGCTATCGAACTGGCGGGCAACACCGCGGAGACCGCCCATCTGACACGCCGCCGCGACCAATTGGGGTAGCAGGCCATGGATCAGTGCGCCAGCCGCCGAGCGGCCACGGCGTCCCGGACGGCGGGATGTGGGTCCGCCAGCGCTGAATCGAGGAATCGGGTGCGGTCGGCGGGAGCGATCTGGCCCAATGCCGCCGCTCACGCCCGTCCCCGGGGTGCGGGATCGCCGGCGCGACGTCGCGACGGGCACGGCGGAAGACAGGATCAAACGGTCCGCGACAAGATCGTTCGCGCCTCGGTCAGGGCGAAGCCCAACAGGTTCAAACCACGCCACCGCGCGGGCTGTCCCGCGCGCGGATCGTCCGCCGTCAGGCCGATGCCCCACACCTGGTCGAGCGGGCTGGCCTCCACGAAGACACGGCCACCGGTGTTGAGCAGATAGCGACACAGGTCGGGGTTCTGGGCGAACTTCGCGATGCTTCCTGTCAACACGATCTCGTACCGGTGTGCTTCCCACCGTTCCTGATCGAACCCCGCCACGCCGCGACCCAATTCCTTGGCCTGGCGGGGATGGTCTCGCCAGGCGGACGTGAGGCCGCGACCGAATTACGCGATCCCCACCTGAACCGGCGTGTGCGTATGTCCGTCAGCTCTTACTTTGGGGTGTCCATGTAGTAGTACTCGTTCTGGCTAGTCCTAGTCATAGAAGGAGCCGTATAGACCGCGACGGCGTTTCCCTCAGCGTCCTGGACCTCGATGGTGTTGGGGATCGCGGTTCCGCCGGTCGCGACGATCACCGGGTTGCCTTCGCGGTAGTGGATCGACAGTGTCGCGACACCTTCGGGTTTGACTCCGACCGGCTTGTCCACCGCGAGCTGGCCGCTCTCCTCGACCGTGACCACTCGCAGACCGGTGTCCTCAGCGGTGACATCGGGCTTCTCGTCGGCCATGGACTGCTCCTCGCGTGAGTTGATCACCTACGACCAACACCGTACCGGCCAAGGGGCCGCCTCTCGACACGAAAGGCGGCCCCTTGTCAGGCGCGACGTCAGGGAATGGCGGCTTCGAGCCCCGGGCGGTCGTCGAAGAGCTGCACCCAGCGCCCGTCGAAGCCGCCGTTCGCGGCGGTGTACCAGGCGCCGCGGAGCCACTGGCCGTTCTCGGTGGAGCTGTTGGTGTTGACGGTGCCGTCGTGGACGAAGAAGTCGTGCTGCCACCAGTACGAGTTGGGCGAGTCGGCACGCCCGCTCGCCAACTGGCGGGTCCAACCCGTGCTGTCCTTGCCCGTACCGCCATAGGCTGGGAAGTCCTCGGACGATCCCTCGATGTCCTCGTCCGCCTCCGCGGAATACGCGCCGTAGAGCCAGTCCTTGTGGATGAGCCCTTCGCGGCCGTCGGTGAGGTCGGAAGCCCCATTGTCCCGGGACTTGCTGTAGAAGCGCTGCGCCCCTGCGCTGACCTCCACCGCACCGGCCTCGTTGACCACCGGGGACTCCAGGACGACGTCATCCTGCGCCGACGAGAGCCAGTGCGTTGACCACGCTGGGTTCTGCGACCAGTGGGTCGGAATCATGTCGGCGATGTCTTGCAGCTCATAGGTAAGGCGCTTCGCCTGGTACCAGTCGACCTCGTGTTCGTTGTCGTGTCCGCAGATCAACGTCGACGCGTTGGCGAAGGTCAGCGGTTTCGCGTTCCACGCGCTGACGGCGGCCGACGAGGTCTGCGGGACGAAGATGTAGTGGACGTTCTTGTTCTCGTCCTTGCCGCTGATCTCGACTTCGGCGGTATTGGTCGTGGCCTGGCTCGCGAGGGAACTGTAGGTGTCATTGACATAGCGCAGTTCATGCGCGTGCGTGCCGAGGGCACTGCCCGCCTCGTCGGCCTGCCACACCATCAGGTGTCGGCCCGTCGCGGTGTTCATGAAGTTGAAGCCGGAGTCACCGCGCTTGCGAATGATGTGCTCGTGGTGGTGGGTGATGGTCGAGTTGTTCACGTACTCACCAGTCGCCCCAGGCGTTCCGGTGACATTGCGGACGACGATCTCGATCCGCTCCCAGTCATGGATCGCGGAACCTTCCTTGTCCTGCGCGTTGTATACGTGGAACAGCAGGACAAGCGACTTGACGCCGCCACTCGTGTACTCGATCAGCGAGGTGTAGAGCGTCGGGCGGATGCGCCACCTGGCGTACGGACTCGTCGTTGCCTGCACAGCCGAGGCGGCGACGTAGTGCTCGCTCTCCAGCCAGTGGGTCCGGTTCGTCGCGAAGTTGTTGTCCTGGTCGAAGTCGAAGTTGGTCAACCAGTCGCGACCGTCCTGGCCGTTGTCCTCGTTGGCCCGCTTGAAGATCACCGGTGCGTAGTAGTTCAGGTAGGCCTGCCGCTGCGCCATCGTCAGGATCGGCACCGCGGCCTGGGCTTCCTGGTTCCCGACCGCGGGCAGGGTCGCCAGGACGAACGCCGCGACCGCCAGCACGCGGAGCAGCGTCCGCAGCGGACCTCTTTCGGGGAAGGGACTTGACGGGGTCTGCGCGCCGAACCGCACGTTTCCTCCTCTGAGGCAATGTGAGGACGCCCGACAACAACCCGATCAGCGTCGAGTCGGGCGCGACTTCACCTCACTATGGCACGCGCCCGTGGCGTCGGGAGATCGCGAAACCCCCTACCATTCGGCCGCGCGGTGCGACTTCCCGCCCGCGAGCGTCAACCCCTAATCGCGCCCAAGACGCCGCTGACAGGCTCGACGGCGATCAGCGCCGGAATCGGGGCGAAGTCCAGCACGTGTCCAGGTGGCGCGGTTCCCGTATCAGGCTGTCGCGCCCGCGGCCCTGAGGCGCTCGACCAGTTTGTCGACGCCGCTCGCCCTGGCCAGGACCGACCTGCCATCCCGATCGACCGCGTTGACGTCCGCTCCCGCAACGATCAGGATTTCGACCAACCGGCGCGAGAGGAAAAAGTTCTCGTCGGCGGCGGCGGTGACCAACTGCATCAGCGGTGTCTGGCCACGATTGTCGCGGAGGTCGATAGCCGCGCCGCGCGCCAGCAGCGCCGTCAAAACCGGCCCGTGCATGGCGATCGCGTCATCGGTGACCGCCCACATCAGCGCGGTCCGGCCTTCGGCGTCCTTGCTGTTCACCCGCGCTCCGGCGTCCGCGAGTTGGTTGACCATCTCGGGGCTGCCGCTGCCCCGGTGGAACTGCGGATCCACCGCCCACATCAGCGGGGACTTGCCCACGGTGTCGGGATCGTTCGGATCGGCGCCCGCCGCGAGCGAGAGCGGTACCGCGCGGCGCGCTGAACTCGTGGCGACGATCAGCGCTGTCTCACCCAACACCCCGTGGACCGAAAGATCGGGCAGGCGGGTCAAGAGCAGCCGGAGAATGTCGACGTCCCGACCGAGTACGGCCTCCATGACCGCGGTGCGGCGACTGCCATCCTTCGCGTCCACATCGGCGCCCGCGTCGAGAATCGCCTGGACGATCGCCAACCGACCCGGTTTGCCCGCGGCGAGTATCAAGGGCGTTCGCCCACGGTCGTCCCTGGCGTCGGGGTCGGCACCTTCCCGCAGCAGGGTCGTCACCTCATCGAGGCTTCCGTGAGCCGCGGCGGACAACAATTCTTGATCGAGATGGTCGGCCATGGCTCGCTCCTCCGCCGATTGGGGGTCGTCAGGACTTCGCGGCCTTCATGGTCGTCGTACCGGTGCGGACGCGCCTGCTGAATACCTGTCAGTGGTCGCGTTGTGCGACGAGAACAACGGTGGGGCCGACCGGTCCGCCGGCGGGAAGCCGCAACTCCGCCGTCGGCCGCAGCCCGGCCTGCTCGACCAGCGCGACGAGCTCTTCGGGCCGCCACTGGTAGGTCGTCCATTGGACCGGAACCCCACCGTAGGCCTCGGTGCGCCGCAGGTCGCCGTCACCGACGTGGGTGGCGATGATCAGCTGACCCGCCGGCATCAAGGCCGTCGCGAAGGACGACAGCACCCTCGGCAGGATGTCGCGAGGCAGGTTGAACAACGACCACCAGCCCAGCAACCCGCCATATGACGCCTCGGCTAAGTCGAGGTCGGTCGACGACCCGACGCTGAACGAACACCCCGGATGAAGACGCCGCGCATGCTCGATCATCCGTGGCGACAAGTCCACTCCCGCGACGTCGACACCGCGTTCGGCCAGGTAGGCAGTGACCGTGCCCGGCCCACAGCCGATGTCGAGCACAAGCCCGAGCCCTCCGACCGCATCGGCGAAGATGTCCATCACGGCACGGAACCACGGGTGCGTGCGGATGTCGCCGATACCCGTCGTCGTCACCATGTCCACGTAGTTGTCGGCGACGCGGTCATAGGAGTGGCGAACGACGTCAAGATCGGCAGGCTGCGGCACCGGACCCGAATTCATGGCCGCGACCCTAGGGCACACGCGGTCTCTGCTAGCTGAACGACCGCTCCGCGAAACTCAACCCGTCGCGCTGGGCCAAGGTGAGAACCTGCTGGGACACATGCTGTGGCGGAAGTCGCATGTACTGCCGGTAGCCGCTTGCCCGCAGGCGCAAGTCGAAGTTCTGGCCCTCGATGTGCCAGGTCGGCTCCGGGCGTTCATCAGGCGAGTCGATGCGATGCACGTCGTCGATCTCAAGGAGATCGTGCAGCGGGCCGAGATCGCCGGTGATGTTCCACGCCTGGTCGAACACGAGCGTCGCGGGCGCGATCCAGAACGTGAAGTGCCGGTCGGGCCGCACGGGATCGACCCAGCCCACGATGTAGTCCAAGTCCAGCAGGAGCCTGCCCGGCGGGACGGTGTCGTCCTCGTGCTCACTGACGCTGATGGCGCGGATTCTGCAGTCGTGCCATCCCATATCCGCGAAGTCCGCATCGGTCCACGTGGCTTTGGACAGCTCGGAAGGCGGATGCACTGAAACGACCATTGGCACATCTTCGCCGACCCGACCCTCCCGGGCCGCCGAATTTTCGCGCGCGGCTACGGCGTCCAGCCCGTCTCCGCCGCCCACGTCTCCGCGCGGGCCGCGGCTTGGGTGAACCAGGGGTCCTTGGCGTCCCCATACGCCGGGATCGCGTCGAACTGGCCCACCAACTCCCACTTGACCTGTTCGTACTCGGCACGCGCCGCCGCGTCCGCGCGGAGCCAAGCCGGGAATAGCAGGGCGTAGCGCCAGCCTGGGGAGCCTTTCTCCCGGACGTGCACATTGACCCACCGCAGCGGATCAGCCCCCACGTGCGTGCGCTTGGGCCAGACCAAGCCGTCATGCGGAGTGTCCTGGTCGAATCCCGGGAGGTACGGGAACCCCGCCGCCCCCAGCGGCGAATCAAGGTCCACCCCGAGATCCGGCACCGTCACCTGGAAGTCCAGGACGTCCTTGGCCGCCAACCCAGGCACCGACGTCGACCCGATGTGGTCCACCCGCGTGGCCAGGGCACCCGCCGCCAGCCGGAGGCGGGCGAGAGCGCGCTCCGCCTGCGCGGGCCAAGTCGGGTCCGCGTCGACCAGCCGAGGCGCACCCCGAGGTGTGTGCCGGTGGAGCCGGACATTGGCCTCGAAGCGCACGAGCCGATCAGCCCACAGCTCGTCGACGGCGGCCAGCACCTGATCCTGGGGGCCGCTGTTGTCCAGCCAGACGTCGGCCGCCGCGCGGCGCGAGGCCTCGGTGGCCTGGGCGGCGATTCGGGCTCGGGCGTCGGCTTCGGCGAGGCCGCGGGAGTGGACGAGGCGGTGGACGCGGACCTCGACGGGCGCGTCCACGACGATGACCAGGTGGTAGTTGGCCGCCAGGCCGCCCTCGACCAGCAGCGGGATGTCGTGCACGACCACCGCGTCGGCGGGTGCGGCGGCCAGCAGCTCCGCGGTCCGTGAGCCGATCCGGGGGTGGACGATCGAGTTCAGCAGCTTGCGGGAGTCCTCGTCGGCGAACGCGATCGCGGCGAGGGCCGCCCGGTTCAGGGTGCCGTCGTCGTTCAGGATGCCCGCGCCGAAGGCGGCCGCCAGCTCGGCCAAGCCTTCGGTTCCCGGCTCGACCACCTCGCGGGCGATCTTGTCCGAGTCGATGAGCCAGGCCCCGTGTTCGGCCAGCCGACCGGCCACAGTGGACTTTCCGGAGCCGATCCCGCCGGTGAGGCCGACCTTCAACATGCCGACAGTCTGTCAGGCCCCCTACGATTCCTCACATGCTGGCGGCGCTGACCGGAATGGGCCTGTCGGCCGCGGCGGGACTCAACGCGTACATCCCGATTCTCGTGGTCGGCCTCCTGGCGAACTTCACCGACGCGGTGACCCTGCCCAAGGACTTCGCCTGGCTGGGCAATGGCTGGGTCCTCGGCGTGGTCGGCGTGCTGCTGGCCGCCGAGTTCGTGCTGGACAAGGTGCCTGTGGTCGACACCGTCAACGACGTCATCCAGACCGCGATCCGGCCCGCGTCGGGTGGCATCGTCTTCAGCGCGACGCAGGCCGCCGCCGAGGTGGACAACTCGACCTGGATGAGTGAGCACCCGTGGGTCGGGTGGGCGCTCGGCGTCGTCACGGCGTTGATCGTGCACGTCATGAAGTCCACGGCCCGACCGGTCATCAACGCCACGACCGTGGGCGCGGGTGGCCCAGTGGTCAGCGCCGTCGAGGACGCGGGGTCGGTCGGGCTGAGCTTCGTGGCGATCTTCCTGCCGATCCTGGTGATCGCGTTCCTGATCGCACTCGGCTTCATGGCGGTGTGGACCTACCGAAAGGTGCGCGCGTTCCGCGCTCGGCGGCGATCCGTCCCCGGATAGTGGCGACACGCCGCGAATCTGCCGGGTTCGCCCACGGTGAGTGGCTACGGTGACCCGCAACACCGTCACCCACACGGAGGACCGATGCGCGGCGACCGGCATCCTGGACGGCATCGGCTGGGCACGCCCGGCCTGGTGCACTGCGTGACGCACGCTTCCGTGGCCGACGCGCTCGAAGAGCACCGCAGGACTTGGTGGTCGAACCTGCTGCTCCCGGCCCGCCACAGCCTGGCGGGCCTGCGCCGCCGCGCCGTGGCGGCGGCGATGGAACGGGCCTGGGCTCCGGCTATTTGAGGAGCTTGTTCAGCATCTCCACGATGAACGTCTCGGCCTTGTCCTTGTCGACGCCGAGCTGGGTCAGCGGCGAGTCCTCGATCGCGAACAGCGCCAGCAGGATGTGCTCGGTGCCGATGAAGTTGTGCTCCAGCCGCAGCGCCTCGCGCACCGACAGCTCCAGCGCCTTCTTACATGCGGCGTTGAACGGGATCAGCGGGCCAGGGTCACCCGCGCCCGGTTCCGGGAAGACAACGCCCGCACGGATCTTGTCGGCGTCGAAGCCCTGCTCGGCCAGCGCCAGCATCGCCATGCTGTCCTTGTTCGACAGCAACCCCAGCACCAGGTGCCCGGGGTAGATCTCGGTGTAGTGGCCCTGACGGGCCTCCTCCTGCGAGTGCACGACCGCCTGCCGGGCCTTGTCGGTGAAGCGTGCGAACATGTTCGGGTCGTCCTTGGGCACGAACCGCTTCTGCGCGGCCTGCTTGGTGACCCCCATGGACTGGCCGATCTCCGTCCACGACGCGCCGGACCGGCGGGCCTGATCGACGAAGTGGCCGATGAGGTGGTCGGCGAGGTCGCCGAGGTACTCGGCGTTGAGGACGGCCGCGGACAGCTGGTCCAGCGGGTTGTTGTCCGGGTAAGCGGTACGGATGGCGGTGATCAGGTCATCAAGGCGTGGTTTCTCCATGCCGTCAACCTTAGGTTGACGCACCCCGGATCGTCAACCTCAAGTTGACGATCCGGGGTGTTCACGTCAGGAGGCCTCCCCCACGTGTTCGCTGTTGCCCGCGCCGTGGGACCGACCCGGCGCGCGCACGCCGTTGACCGTCGACGTGTCGAAGGCGAACGTGATCACCGCGGTGGCGATGGCGTCGGCGTTGACGTCCAGCGCGACCTGGTTGATGTTGCCGATGCCGTCACACGGCTGGTGGTAGCACGGGTCGTAGGCAGCGCCCGCGGTACCGCCGTAGCGACTGGCCTGCTCGGCCGTCTTGACGCCCTCAGCGCCGGTGAACAGGCCACCCGCCGGGATGCCGACGGCGATGAACGGCCCGTAGTCCGACCGGCCGGAGAACTCCGTGTCGTCCTTCGGCAGCCCGCGGTCGGCGTAGAACTTCTCGAAGACGTCCTCGATCTGCGCGGACCCCGGCGGGATGAACCCGGGCGGCGCGGTGCCGCCGGAGTTGTCGCCGTCGTAGATGCCGAAGAAGTAGTTCGGCGAGCCGACCATGTCGAAGTTCAGGTACAGCGCGATCTTGTCCTGCTCTGCCTGCGGCAGGGTGGCGATGTAGTGCTCGGAGCCCAGGAGGCCTTCCTCCTCGGCACCCCACCACGCGAACCGGACCTTGCTGTTGGTCTTGACCTTCGCCATCTGCTCGGCGACCTCGAGGATCGCGGCGGACCCGGAGCCGTTGTCGTTGATGCCCGGACCGTCCTGGACGCTGTCGAGGTGGGCGCCCGCCATCACGATGTTGTTCGGATTGCCCTCGTCGCTCTCGGCGAAGACGTTCCACGCCGTGCGGGTCTCCTCCAGGAAGTCGACCTTCACCCGGACCGTACTGGGGACGGCGGCGGCGAGTGCGGCACCGGTCGCGAAGGGTCGCGAACACGACTGGGATCGCGAGGCCAGGGGTGTCGCCGGTCGGCGTGACCAGGCCGGTGCGGCCGGGTTGGCCCTCGTTGAACAGGATGGCCCCGGACGCGCCCGCGGCCTGCGCGTTGAGCGCCTTGACGCTGAACCCGCAGGTCCCGCGCTGTATCAGCGCGATGCCGCCCACCGGGAAGCCCGCGAAGTCGGCCGCGTCGCAGCCACTGGAGTTGGAGTTAGGCACGGGACCAGGCGGCAGCACGACGTCGACCGGTACCAGCGCGCCGACGGACTGGCCGATGAACGTCGGGACGAAGCCGTTGCGGTTGAAGTCCCGGTTGTTCGCGTAGGTGATGACCGACGGGGCGAGCTGCTGGAGCTCGGAGTTCTCCTCGAAGTAAGGGAACTCGAACGGCTGGACGGTCGGCGCGTACCCGGCGGCGGTCAAACGGTCGACCACATAGTCGACTGACGCGGCGTAGCCGGGCCTGCCCGCGGCACGGTCGCCGCCGTTGTCGTCGGAGATGTCCTGCAGCGCGTTCAAGTGCTCCATGACGCCGCCCACGGTCACGGCGTTGGTGAGCTTCTTGGGTGAGTTGTTGTTCGGGTCGGCGGCGGCGGGTCCGGCGGCCGTCACGGTGGCTACCAGCGCCCCGACGGCCAGCAGGCTCAGCCAACTCCGCTTGCGAGCACGGATCGACATCGAGCTCCCTCCAAAGGTCTGTGACGCGAGTCACCCAGGGAGGGTCTCTCTTACACCCGAAAGCGTTACAAAAAGGACAGTGAAATACCGAGGGGCCCCGCACCGTGCTGGTGCGGGGCCCCTCGGGGGTGAATCAGCTAGCGGCTAGCTCACACGCCGCCCGACAGCTTCTCGCGCAGAGCGGCGAGCTGCTCGTCGCTGGCGAGAGTGCCGCCACTCTGGGCGGGCTTGTCGCCGCCACCGGTGGAGGAGTAGTTCTGCTCGCCACCGGCGGCCGGAGCGGCGCCTTCGCCCGCCTCAGCGGCCTCGGCGTCGGCCTCGGCGGCCTTGACGATCTGCTTCATGTGCTGCTCGTAACGAGCGTGGGCGTCGGCGTACTGACGCTCCCACTCCTCACGCTGCTTGTCGAAGCCTTCCTGCCATTCCTGGGTGTCCGGGTCGAAGCCCTCGGGGTAGATGTAGTTGCCCTCGGGGTCGTACTCGGCGGCCATGCCGTACTGAGTCGGGTCGAACTCGGTGTCGGCGGTGAAGCCCTCGTTGGCCTGCTTCAGCGACAGCGAGATCCGGCGACGCTCGAGGTCGATGTCGATGACCTTGACCATGACGTCGTTGCCGACCTGCACGACCTGCTCCGGGATCTCCACGTGGCGCTCGGCCAGCTCGGAGATGTGGACCAGGCCCTCGATGCCCTCGTCCACCCGGACGAACGCACCGAACGGAACCAGCTTGGTGACCTTGCCCGGCACGATCTGACCGATCGCGTGGGTGCGGGCGAACTGACGCCACGGGTCTTCCTGCGTCGCCTTGAGCGACAGCGACACGCGCTCGCGCTCCATGTCGACGTCGAGGACCTCGACGGTGACCTCCTGGCCGACCTCGACAACCTCGGACGGGTGGTCGATGTGCTTCCAGGACAGCTCGGAGACGTGCACCAGACCGTCGACGCCGCCGAGATCGACGAACGCACCGAAGTTGACGATCGACGAAACGACGCCCTTGCGGACCTGGCCCTTGCCCAGCTGGTTGAGGAACTCGCTGCGCACCTCGGACTGGGTCTGCTCGAGCCACTGCCGGCGGGACAGGAC
>DATLIA010000373.1:0-25311 GCA_035540215.1 Actinokineospora sp.
ACCCCGACCCCACCCGCGCCACGGCGGGCCGAGCGCTCCTCGACACCTATGTCACCCGTGGATCTCCCGTCCGCCCGAATCGCACGTCAGCCACGCAACTCGCGCAAGCCATCACCGCGGTAGCCGAATCGCTGTGGCCCGCGCAGCGGTGAGAACATCAGCCACTTGGCTCCGGGCGAAACCGGTTCCTCAGGCAACGGAGGATGAGCGCAAGCGGCACCATTGCCCGCGGCGATGAACCACGTCGCGGTCGCGCGTCGGCGAAAGTCTTGGTCCATCCGGAGAAGGACTCGTTGGAGGCGGTCGCGGCGCTATTGCGTTATTCGCGCTCGGCCAGATCTGGTCGAGGCCAAGTCAAGCCGGGGAGGCTGGATGTCGGTCCTCTGTCCTAGCATGCGGAGCATGACGCGATACGTCGATGAGGATCTGCACGGTGTGGAGTTCCGCGAGTGCGATCTGACCGGGGCACGCCTGATCGGTGTCGTGATGCAGGATGCCGTGATCGACGGGCTTGTCACCAACCTCGTGGTGAACGGTGTCGAGGTCACCGAGTACGTCGAGGCGGAGCTCGACCGGCGTCATCCGGTGCGGGTGCTGATCCGCTCCGAGGACCCTGCCGATCTGCGCGAGGCAGCGCGTCAGCTCCATGCCGCCTGGGCCGCCACGATCGAGCGAATCCGCCGTACGCCCGGCATCGAGCGCCGTGGCGTGAACGACGAGTGGTCGGCGGTGCAGACGATGCGCCACCTGGTCTTCGTCCACGACTCGTGGTTCCGCCGCTGCTGTCTGGGCTCGACGAAGCTGTTCACGCCGATGGGCATCGGGACGACCCTCGAGCCCTACCGTGAAGCGCACGGGCTTGACCTCTCGCTCGATCCGGCTCTCGACGAGATCGTGAGCGTGCGTGAGGCACAGGCCGCCGAGCTCCAGGCCTGGCTCGACGAGGTCACCGCCGTGCAGCTCGAAGCACGAGCGCCGGTCCCCGACGACGATGTCTGGCCGCCGTACGCCCGGGGCCGCTTGGTGCGACAGTGCCTCGGCACGGTACTCAACGAGACCTTCGAGCACCACCGCTTCTGCGTCCGCGACCTCGACCTGATCGAAGCACAGGACGCCGGGTAGGGCTCAGCATCTTGCGGACGCGGGCATCGCTGACCATCTTCGCGGTACCAAGCTGCTGGGGCCCAGAGCTGGACGCTCTACTTTCTCGAGCATCCGGCGGGCCTGACCTAGGTGCCGGGCGGGCACGCCGCCGGCTCAAAGGGCGGTCCGTGTGTTCAGTCTCGGCTGTTCACCGCCTTGGTCCACCATTCGGCGTGGCAAGCCTGCTGTTCGGCGATGGTCCCGATTTGTTCGATCGGCGCGTCGGCCAGGGTTCCGACTAGATCATCGATGGATGCTTTGTGGCCTGGTCGCATGATGTAGATCTGCATACCGCCACCCATGTCCCGGCACATCCCGCTCGGATAGGTGTCGCGGCGCGCTCCCTGAATGGCGACCAGCCAGCCATTGGGCTCCAGCTGACGGCGCAGCCGGACGAGGGCTTCGAACATGTCCATGGCGGTGGCTGTGTACCGGTCGGCGCCGAGGAGCAGCTCGATTCGGTAGAGCGGCCGTGGTCCGTCGTGTCCGTCGAGCCAGCCTCGCAGTCGGGCTTGTTGCTGGTCACCGGCTCGTGTGACGAGCACTTCTCGGTCTTGCAGCAGTCTCGGATACGCCTCGTTCACCGGCCCATTCAATCAGCCTGGTCGGGCTGTCGATCGCGCTCATCCGCTGTGAGGGCGACGGTGGGGATGCGCTGTTCAAAGCATGGGCGGATCACAGGCTTGACGAGGAGGCCCGCCAGGAGGCCCTTGGCCGTGGGGCCTGGCCATGATGCGCTTGTAGGCGCGAGCTCGCGCCCGGCCCGTGGTCCACCACCCAGATGACCGTGTCGGGCCGGGATCATGTCGGCGGGGTACTACCACTGGCCCAGCAAGGGGTCGTGCGCTGTGGGCTATTCGTGTCGGGATGACCTGGTCGATGGCTTCGGTCGGGTGGTGGGGGAGTACGAGCGAGCGTTCGAGGGTGATCAATTCCGCACAGTGGCGCGATACCTGAACGGGTTGGGTGTGCGAATGTGTCTCCCCGAGGCCAGCGGCCTCGTCGATTTGGACCGTCCGGTGCACGAGGCGTTGATGACGGGCTCTGGTACTGCTCCTGGCCATCGCCGGACGGCGGGTGGCGCTGGGCGAACTTCACCGACCAGGGCTCACCGCGCCTGCCGCGAAGTAGTCGCGCAGCATCGCGATCCGGCCGTCGCGGATGCGGAAAATCTGCACTAGCGACATCGTCGTGCGCCGCCCGGCCGGATCGTCGAGCGCCGTGTCGATCTCGGCGATGAACACATCGGCGTCCGCCGTCTCGTGCAGCACGTAGCGGGACTCCGCCATGTTCACCGTGCCCTCGAAGGACGACTCCCGGTGAAACCTCTTGATCCCCGTCCGGATCGCCTCCCGACCGACCAGGCGGCGTGGTAGCACATGCCCGTCGGGTACCAGCGGCGCTTCCAGTACGCCGTCCTCGGTGAACATCGCCGCGACGGCAGCCGGGTCTCGGGTGATCGCGCCCGCGTACACATACCGCTTGAAGATCTCCTGTGGTGTCACCCTTCCCGATCATCCAGCAGCGGTGACGCTCTTGCCAGGCCTTCCCTCCTTCGCGGACGGCAATCGCGGCGATGATCGCTCATCGGGACGACAGCACACGTCCCCAATCGACTTGGTTCGCCCACTCTTCGAACGAGTGCCATTTCACGGTCGGGTATCGCGAGTGCAGCGTGGTGAGGTCCACGTAGCTGGTGTTCTTCTCGAAGGCTTCGAACATCGTGCCGATCTCGTCGCCCGCCCACTGCCGAACCATGTCGATGGGGAAGACCTCGTAGGGAATCTCCCTGCCGAGGATCCGGCCAAGTATTCGAGCGATCTCGGCGCCGCTGATGCTGTCCGAGGCGATGTCGACGCGCTGGCCTGCCATCTCCGATGGATTTTCGATGGCGTGTACGGCCATACCTGCTATGTCGAGCACGGTGACCTGGTCGAGGTTCTTGTCCGGAGACAGTGGCAGCGAGAAGATGTTCTCCGACAAGCGGTTGAAGCCGACGTTGAGCGCGTTCTCCATGAAGTAGACCGGGCCGAGGACGGTGGCGCGGGGCGATTTCTCCCGCAGATACGCTTCGACGACCTGCTTGCTGTCCGCGTGCTCGACCTGGCTCGCGTTGAGTCGATCGCCGCCGCGGACCGAGGAGTAGACCAGGAACGCGTCCCGCGTCACGGCTGTGTCGACCAGTACGCGGCCCTGGCCGATTTCCTCCTCCTTGCCACCCCGTCCAAAAGGGACCGACAATCCGAAGATCGCGTCCTTACCCGCCGCCGCACGACCGAGGGCCACGGCATCCGCCAGGTCACCTTGGACCAGCCTGGCTCCTGTGCGGGCAAGGGCCTGCGCCGAGGGCGATTGCAGGTCGCGGACGTAGGCGCTCACCTCGTGGCCGTGCCGCAACAGCAGAGCGGCAAGGGCTCCGCCCTGTTTTCCGGTGGCCCCGGTGACAAGAACGTGTGCCATAACGGTTGCTCTCCTACTGTTCGGTGTGGACGGTCAGTCGACGGTGACAACGACCTTGCCGCGCACGTGGCCGCCTTCGACCTCGCGCTGCGCATCGGGGGTTTGCTCGAGGCTGAACGTCTTGTGCACGGTGACCCGCAGCTTCCCCTGTTCGTAGAGGCTGGTCAGCTCGGCGAGCCTGCCCGCGGACCGCTCGGTACTGAGCCGCTGGACGCCGAGTCGCATAGCCAGCGGATTGAAGGCGACCACGCCCAGGCGAGCAGGATCTTCGACCAGTTCGATGGCCGACCGCAATGAATCCTCGGTGGCCACGCCGTCCAGGGAGGCATCCACTCCGCCGGGCGCGACGGCACGGACTCGATCCGTCAGACCCTCGCCGTAGGCGACTGGGATCGCGCCAAGGGAGCGGAGGTAGTCGTGGTTGCGTTCGCTCGCGGTGCCGATCACCGTCGCGCCCCATGCCTTCGCGATCTGCACGGCCAGGCTGCCAACGCCGCCCGCCGCGGCGTGAATGAGCACAGTGTCGCCCTCGGAAACGCCCAACTGCCGCAGCGAGGCATGTGCGGTCTGCCCAGAGGCGGACAACGCGCCCGCCTCTTCCCATGGCATGTTCTCCGGTTTGATCACAAGCTGGTCGGCGTCGGCCAGTGCGTGTTCGGCCAGCGCGGCCAGCATCACCGGACCCAGCACCTCGTCGCCCACCGCGAAGTAGGTGACGCCCGCGCCGACCGCGTCGACGACACCCGCGACCTCGTTTCCGAGCCGCTGCGGGAACGTCGCCGGAACGAACTGCGCGGCCTTGCCACTGCGGAACAGGCTGTCGAAGGGCTGCAGGCCTGCGGCTTTCACCCGCACTCGAACCTGCCCGGTTCCGGGTCGCGGAATCTCGGCGTCCACCACCCGCAAGACATCCGGATCTCCGTACTCGGTGAAGACGACCGCTCTGCTCACTGCTGATCCCTTTCGTTGACACGGGACTGTCTGGCCACCTGCCCGCTGACGATCGTCAGGACGTGGCGATGTGCTGCCTCGCCGTGAGCACCAGTGTCACCTGCCTGGATGACGTGTGTCAATCAGATGATTGATATTTGTCATCTGAACGCATGATGAACTACGATGCGACCATGCCCACTGAACGAAGCCCCCGTCGCGCGCCCAAGGCGGAGGAGCGAGGCAAAGCCGCCGAGCAGACACGTAAGCGCATCCTGCAGGCAGCGGTCGAGGAATTCGGGGCCAAGGGCTACTCGGGCGCGCGGACAGCGGGCATCGCGGCGCGAGCAGGCGTGAACCAGCAGTTGATCTCGTATCACTTCGGCGGGAAAGAGGGTCTGTTGAACGAACTTCGGCGGCAGTGGGCCGCCGCCGATGCCGAGCGTGTTCCCGAAGACGCCACGTTCGCACAGTCGCTCTCCGCCTACTTCGACGCCACACTCGACCGTCCTGAGTGGTCTCGACTGGTCATCTGGCAGGCGCTCGGCGACACTCCGGACAGCGAGGACGAAACTCGAGAAAGGACACAACGCCGGCGAGTCGGGATGCAGGAGGCCGTCGAACGCGTCAGACGGCGTCAGCGCGACGGCGAGATCGTCGACGACCTGGACCCTGAGTTCGTGCTGCTGCTCTCCTACCTGCTCGCTTTCGCGCCGATCGCGCTTCCCCAACACGTCCATGGCATCCTTGGCGTCGACCCGCTCTCCAGCGAATACCGTCATCGGGTCCAAGAACAGTTGCTCCGCATCGTCGCACCGCATTCGCGCGGCTGATCGGCGTGCTCAACCGGGCGCTGTCAAATACGTTGCACCGCTAAGGTTTGGCCATGGTTATGGAGCGGGTGCGACCCGGAGTGCGGTTGCGCGACTACCAGGTCACGGCACTCGACCGGATCGCGGCGGCGTTCGCGGGCGGGCGGCGGCGGGTGTGGGTCGTGTTGCCGCCGGGGAGTGGGAAAACCGTCGTCGGACTGGAGGCGGCGCGGCGGTTGGGGCGGGCGATAGTGGTGTTCGGGCCGAATACCGCGATCCAGGGACAGTGGTTGGCCGAGTGGGCCGGGTTCGGCCCCGACGTCCCGCCGGGTTCGGCTGAGCGCACCCTCGACGCCGAGGTGACGGCGCTGACCTATCAGGCGCTGGCGGTGTTCGACCCCGACGCCGAGGTGGATGAGGACGGCGCGGACCGCGAAGGCCACCTGCACCGGCTGCGCCAGTCGGGCCGGGACCTCGTCGCGGCGTTGGGGCGGCGGCCGGTGACGATCGTGCTCGACGAATGCCATCACCTGTTGGACGTGTGGGGCGAACTCCTCGCCGAGGTGCTCGACCAGCTGCCCGACGCCAACGTGATCGGTATGACGGCGACGCCACCGGGGGCGCTGACCCGCGACGAGGCCGCGCTGGTGGAGCGGCTGTTCGGCGACGTGCTCATGGGACCGTCCATCCCGGCGGTGGTCCGCGACGGCCACCTCGCCCCCTACGCCGAGCTGGCTTGGCTCGTCGGCCCGACCAGCCGCGAGCAGACTTGGCTGGCGGCGCAGGCCGACCGGTTCGACGAGCTGACCGCCGACTTGCTCGACCCCGCGTTCGCCACCGTGCCCTTTCTGTCTTGGTTGGACAGTGCGGTCGTGCGCCGCTCGCACTCGGCGGGCGACGGCCCGGCGATCCCGTGGCACCGGTTCAGCCGGGACCAACCCCACGTGGCCGACGCCGCGCTGCGGTTCCACCACGCGGGGCTGCTGGACCTGCCCGCCGACGCCCGGTTGCTCGAACCGCACCGGCACGCCCCGGCCGCCGACGACTGGATGCGGCTACTACACTTGTACACCCGCCGTTTCCTGGCAGGCAGCGACGACCCGCGCGACAAGCACGCGTTCGGGGCCATCCGCGACGCCCTGCCCGGCCTGGGCTACCAGCTCACCCGCACCGGGATTCGCGGCGGGCGCTCGCCGGTGGACCGCGTGATCACACGAAGCGCGGCGAAGGTCGACGCGGTGCACACCATCCTGGCCGCCGAGCAGGCCGCGCTGGGCGAGCGGATGCGCGCGCTGGTGGTCTGCGATCACGAGCGGGCCACCGCCACCCTGCCGTCACGGCTGATCGGCGTGCTCGACGAGGACGCCGGGTCGGCTTGGCTGGCGCTGCGCACCCTAGCCACGCTGCCCGAGCTGCGACCAGTGCTGGTCACCGGCAGAACCGTCGCCGCGCCGGTGGACGTCGCCGCCGACCTGGTCGCCTTCGTCGGCGACCGGCACGCGCTGGAGCTGTCGGTGGACAACGGGATCGCCACGATCGGCGGCGGGTGGCGGTCACGACAATGGGTACCGCTGGTGACCGCGTTCTTCGAGGCAGGCCGGTCGCGCGCACTCATCGGGACTCGGGCGCTGCTCGGTGAGGGGTGGAACGCGGCGGGAGTGAACACCGTCGTGGATCTCACCGAGTCGACCACCAGCACCTCCGTCGTGCAGCTGCGCGGCCGTGCCTTGCGTCGCGACCCGCGGTGGCCGGACAAGGTCGCGCACACCTGGTCGGTGGTGTGCGTGGCCGAGGACCACCCGAAGGGCGCGTCGGACTACGACCGGTTCGTCCGTAAGCACGACGGCTACTTCGGGGTGACCGCGTCCGGCGCGATCACCTCCGGTGTCGCCCACGTCCACGCGGCGCTCTCGCCCTACGCGCCGCCACCGGCCGCCGACTTCCCGGCGTTCAACGCGGTGATGCTGACAGGCTGCGACGACCGGGGCCAGGTGCGCGAGCTGTGGCGGGTGGGCGAGCCGTACGCCGACCAGGTGGTCCAAGCCGTGCGGGTGTCCGGGCGGGCCGTTGTCCCCCGACCCGCCGCGGCGCCGGACGTCCGGCCCGCCCGGCACGGTGTGGCACCCGTGGCGCGTGCGGCGCTGGGCTGGTGGCCCGCCGGGGTGCTGGCGGCCTTGAGTCTGGGGTCGCTACTCACAGCCGGGGCACTGCTCGCCGTGCTACCGCTCGCCGCCGCGGTGGGCTACCTCGGTGTATCCGCTTCGCGGGCCCACCGAGTCGGGGTGCGGTTGCACGAGGCCGCCGGGCGTGGCGCGGACGTGGCCGCGATGGCACGGGCGACGGCGGACGCGCTGCGCGACGCGGGTCAGACCGACGCGGGCCACGAGGCAGTCGAGATGACCATCGATGCGGCGGGGGCATGGAACTTCCAGCTGACCGGCGTCCCGACACCGCAGTCTCGCCGGTTCGCCAACGCCCTCGACGAGGTTCTCTGCACCCCGGCCGACCCGCGTTACCTGATCGAGCGCTTCCTGCCCGACGACCCTGGCACCAGCGCCATCCGCGGGATTCACGTCGGCTGGCGCCACCGCCGCCACACCGCGAGCAACCGCGTGGTCGTGCACGCCGTCCCGACCGCACTCGGCGAACACCGCGCCCACGCCGACCAGTTCGCGAAAGCCTGGCGCCGGTGGGTAAGCGACTGCGCCGCCCCGACCTACACACGGACCGCGGAAGGCTCCCTCCTCCTCGCCGCGAACCGCGGCATCGCCCCGCTCGACCTCACCACAGCCCTGCGCGTCCAGTGGACATAGACGCGCGTGTCGGGCACCACCAGGCGGCGCCGAGGTCGATCTCGTTGGGGCGTACCAACCGCCGGGTCCCGCGGGCTCGCAGTAGGCCTCGAACCTGTGCATGCCCTCGCTCTGCGCCGGTATCCCCGGCACGTAGCCGTCGACGTCGGGACCTTCGCTCTGGCCTGGCTCCCAGCCACGCCGGTCGCGATGTGGGGCACGAGACTGGCCGGGTCCGGGAGTGGACCGGCTGGACTCCGTGGTCGGTTTGGCCCGCCCCCGCCCACCAGTGTTCTGGTCACTGTGGCAAGTGTAGGGATGCGTCACGTTCCTGAGGCCGGCCGAAAGCACGGTCCCGGCGCCGTGCTTTCGGTTGGAACAAGACTGGCCATTGAACCGATGCGCGCACGACGCGATGCCGCGAGGGTTGAGCCTATGATCGCTGTTGAGTCGCTGACCCGGAGGTACGCCGGCTTCACCGCCGTCGATGATGTCTCCTTCACTGCCCAGTCCGGTCGCGTGACCGGTTTCCTCGGTCCGAACGGTGCGGGCAAGTCCACCACGATGCGCGTCATGGTGGGTCTGACCGCCCCGACGTCCGGCTCGGCCACCATCGACGGCGTCCGGTTCGCCGACCTCCCCAATCCCGGCCTCGAGGTCGGTGTCCTCCTCGACGCCTCGGCCCAGCACGCAGGCCGCACCGGACGCGAGATCCTCACCATTGCCTCCGACACCATGGGCCTGCCCCGCGCCCGGGTCGACGAGATGATCGAGCTGGTGAGTCTGACCCCGACTGAGGCCAAGCGCCGCGTGCGCAACTACTCCCTTGGGATGCGTCAACGCCTCGGTATCGCCACCGCGCTGCTGGGCGACCCGAGGGTGCTGATCCTCGACGAGCCCGCCAACGGGCTCGACCCCGCGGGGATCCGGTGGATGCGCGACCTGCTGACGGGCTTCGCCAGGCAGGGCGGCACGGTGCTGCTGTCCTCGCACCTGCTGCACGAGATCGAGGTCATCGCCGATGACCTGGTCGTGATCGGCAACGGCAAGATCGTCGCGTCCGGCACCAAGGAAGAGCTCCTCGCCGCGGCCGGGACGCTGGCCCGCTCGACGTCACCGCGCGACCTCGCCCACGCGCTCGAGCAGGCCGGGATCCCCAGCACGATCGCTGGGGACGGCTCGGTTCGCACGGATGCCGATCCCGCTCGGGTCGGCGCCGTGGCCCTGACCGCGGGCATCGCCCTCACCGAGCTCCGGTCGGCCGAGGGCGCCGGGCTCGAAGACATGTTCTTGTCGCTCACCGCCGACACCCAGCGCGAAGGAGTCGCGGCATGACCGCCACGATCGTCCCTGCCTCCACCACGCAGGCCGCACCGGTCCGCCGGTCCGCGCGTCCCATCCCGACCGCTCGGCTCGTCAAGGTCGAGCTGCGCAAGATGTTCAACACCCGCTCGGGGTTCTGGATGCTCGTCAGCATCGGCGTCCTGTCGGTCATCGCGACCGGGGCGGTCATCATCTTCGCTCCTGACAGCGACGTCACCTACGGGACCTTTGTGTCCGCGATCGGCTTACCGATGTCGGTGATCCTGCCGATGATCGCGATCCTGGCCGTCACGAGTGAGTGGAGCCAGCGCAGTGGGCTCACGACGTTCACACTGGTGCCGAGCCGCGGACGCGTGGTCGGCGCCAAGGCGATCGCGACCGTCCTGGTGGGCCTAGGCTCGGTGGCCGTCGCCTTCGCGGTGGGGGCCGTGGGCAACCTGGCAGGCTCCGCACTCGCGGGCCTCGACACCGTCTGGGACGTGTCGCTGTCCACCGCACCCCAGATCGTGCTCGGCGACCTGGTCGGCATGGCGATCGGCTTCACCCTCGGCGTGGTGCTGCGGGCCTCGGCCCCGGCGATCGTCGGCTACTTCGTGGTCTCCCTCGTCCTGCCCGGCATCCTCGAGCTGCTCGCGTTGGTGCGGGAGTGGTTCCTGGACCTGCAGCCGTGGATCGACTGGAACTACACGCAGGTGAAACTCTTCGAGGGCGCCACGAACACCGGTGAGGAATGGGCGATGCTCGGCTCGACCACGACGATCTGGATCGTCATCCCCCTCGCCATCGGGCTGCTGTCCCTGCGCCGATCCGAGGTCAAGTAGCCAGACACGCAGACAGGCGGGGTCCGGAACCCATCTGGCCGTTCCGGACACCGCCGTTTCGCGGTGGATCGGCTCAACGGGCGAACAGTTCACCCTGTTAGTGCGAAGATCCCCAGCGCGGGTACGTCTGAGCGACATCACGGCCGCAGGCCGTTGCTCGCGATTGGCGATGCTTCCGCCGAGGCCGATCATCAGATACAGCGGGAGGATCGCGGTCACCATCTCCGATGAGATGTCGGTGATCAGGCTGACCGAGCCGAGGGCGATGACGTTACCGCCGACCGCCCATCCGCGTTGGTCTCGCGGCGGGCGGTCGGCGACACGTGTGGTCGACAGGTACATAACGGGCTCAGCGGCGGCCTCCTACCCCTGCGATATCAACGTCCACCAGCCCGGCTCGGTGTGGTTCGGCCTCTTGACGCCGAACAAGATCGGCAGGCTCGACATCTTCGCCCACTGACCGGGTGTCACGTGTCGGACCGCAGTGGTGCGTCGGGGCGGCACAGGGCTCGGATGCGATCGGCGGCCGAGGGGTATCGCGCGCACAGTGCGTCCGCGTCGCCGCCCTCGTAGTCCGACGGCATGAACCCCGGCGCCATCGTGGTCCCGCATAGCGACCACCGCCCGCCGGGTGCGACCGCCGCGCCCATCCACGTCCCCGCGGGCACAACGGTCTGCACGAGCGACGGCCCCAGCGTCACGACCCGCGCGTCGTCCGGCCCCAGGAGCAGCAGGTCCAGCGGATCACCTTGGTAGAAGTGCCAGACCTCGTCGATCGGCAGCCGGTGCATCGCCGAGAACAGCTCGCCCGCGGCGAACAACGCGATGATCGCCGACCCCGCGGGCCGACCGGTCGCGTCGACCGGCCCTGCCCAAGTCCGCCGGAACAGGCCACCTTCGACCGGCAACGGCTCCAGCCCGTAGCGAGCGGCGATCTCCGCGACGTCGTTCACCGAAGCGATCCTAGCGACCTGCACGTGGCAGGCGGCACTGCCGAGGAGTTCACCCGTTGGTTCGCCGACACCGCCCGCGCGGACCAGACCCTGAGCATGGTCGCCGCGAACCCGGACCACTTCCTGATCGACACCGCCCCTGGCGGGCGGCAGGAGGTGATCGAGACCACCGGCGGTAGCCCACTCGCCACCCGCTTCCTCGTCGACTACGACGACACGACACCCGTTGTCACGCCCCGAGACCCCGACTTCCCCCTAGACCTCTCCGGCGTCGCCCGCGACAACACAGGCCGCGCGATCGGCGGCGTCCGCCACGGGTTCCGCGACGAACCCGGCGGCTTCCATGCCCGCCTGCGCGTGGAGTTCCCCGCCCTCGTCGCCCCACACATGATTACCCAGCACCGTTGGCACCTCGCGTGCGAGTTCACCAACTCGATCGAGTTTGCCTTCACCACCCGGTGACGATCTGGGAACCATGCCTGTATCTCCCAGCCTCAGCTCTCCGCGTGTGCCTCAGGGTTCCCGACCGGTGTCGGTAGGTTCAATGCGCGGGCGAGGGCCGCGGTGACTGGGGCGGCGTGGCGGGGCAGGTGCTGGGCGGCCCAGTCGGCTGCCAGCGCGAGGAAGTCGGTGAGATCGTGCTCTGCTCCAGCGAGGAGGCGCCGAAAATCGGCGGCAGGCAACTCGATCACCGGGCTGTCGTTCTGCTCAGCATCGACGGTCAACCGGACGGCCTCGCCGAGGCGTTCGGCGCGCGGATCGGGATCGTGCCCGAACCAGACCTGCCCGTTGCCGTCGAGGACCTGGTGCCACTCGCGCCAGTCCTCCAGACCGTTGCAGCAGCCCGGCAGGAACACCACGCCCGTGGCGCTGTCGGTCACCCGCAGGCCGCCCGCCGCGAAGAGCGTGTCGAAGGTGAGCAAGCCGTGCAAGAACGTCCCCAGCGGGTCGGTGGGGCGGGGCGGGCGGTCACCATCCTCAGGGTCGATGTCGTTGCAACTGGCGATGCGCATCACCACCGTCCCGACCTCAAGGGCCGTGAGCTCGCCGCTGAGCGCCAGATGGCCGAACGATGTGACCTCAGCGACTGGCCATAGGGTGAAACCGTCAGACGCGTAGACCTCCACGACGGGCTGGAACGTGATCACCTGAGGAGTGTCGCGCAACCGCACCCGCCCTGCCTCCCAATTACGTTCCCGCGTTCAGGAGCCTGTCACGGTTTGACGAATGTCCTCGTCGGCGTCCAACAGGTGTTCCCGTTCCTCATCGCTGAACCCGTCGCCGTTGAAGTACTCGACGAAACCGGCTTCGTCGCTCAGTTCCCGGTGCAGCTTCAGAATGTCCTTCAGCGACGTCAGGAGGGTGGCGGTGTGCTCGTCCCAACTGTCCGGGTCGTTGTTCAAGAACACCGACGACGGACCGTCACCGAGGGCGATGTCGGCCACCGCTTGATCCGCTGGATCGACCATGCCCGTACACGCGAGCCAGTGCAGCTCTCCGGTGTAGAGACCCAGCAGGCCCGTGCAGCCGTGGGCGGCGTTGTCCCTGGGGTCAGTGGGGCAGGTGTCCGTCGTGCCGTCGCACAACAGCAGCGGGTCGGACAGACCGCCCTTGCCTGGGGTGTGCAGTTCGTGGACCGAGTCCGCGGTGACCCGCGCCCACTCCGTCATGGTGGCTTCGGTCTCCGCCGTCAGGGACAGGTTGTAGGTGACGTTCTCCGAAGTCAGGACCGGCCACGGAGCCTCCAGCTGGCCGAACGCCTGCTCGATGTTGCCGATCCGAAGGGTCTGCCCCGCGTCCGAATAGAACTGGAGGGTGGTGCCCGGCGGGATGGCCACGATGCCCATCCCTTCGTTGTAGCGGTGGTCGCTCTCGGGATCCAACCGCCGTGACCCAGAAATAGGTGTGCCACGATTAGCCCCTCCTCGCACTGATTGCGGTCCCTCGCGAGGAGCAGGGTGACAGCGGATACCGGTCAGCGGGGCTCCTGCGTCAAAGGCCGCCCTAACCGGCGGAAACGTTTCCCGATCGACCGAGCATGACGGCCGGACGCCCTCCGCGCATGAAAGATGCCCCCTCCGACAAGGCCGGAGAGGGGCACCTGGGGGTGTGGCTCAGGGTCAGTCCGTGCCGGACTCGATGGCAGCGGCGTCCAGTAGTTCGCCGGGTTCCGAGTCGACGCCTCGGGAGGCGATGGCTTCGGCGCCGCCTTCCGGCATCGTGCCGATGAGGTTGGTTGGAGCCGGGGTGGGGATCAGCGTCGCGTGGGCGCCGCCGATCATGCCGATGCGGGCGTACTGCTCCAGCTTGGCCCGCGAGTCGGCGATGTCCAGGTTGCGCATGGTCAGCTGGCCGATGCGGTCACCGGGGCCGAAGGCGGTGTCCTCGGTGCGCTCCATCGACAGCTTGTCCGGGTGGTAGCTGAACGCAGGGCCCGCGGTGTCCACGATGGAATAGTCCTCGCCGCGCCGCAGACGGAGGGTGACCTCGCCGGTGATCGGGGTGCCGACCCACCGCTGCAGCGACTCGCGGATCATCAGGGCCTGCGGGTCGAGCCAGCGGCCCTCGTACATCAGCCTGCCGAGCCGCCTGCCCTCGGTGTGGTACTGGGCGAGGGTGTCCTCGTTGTGGATCGCGTTGACCAGCCGCTCGTACGCGGCGTGCAGCAGCGCCATGCCGGGCGCCTCGTAGACGCCGCGGCTCTTGGCCTCGATGATGCGGTTCTCGATCTGGTCGGACATGCCCAGGCCATGCCGCCCGCCGATGGCGTTGGCCTCAAGTACCAGGTCCACGGCCGACGCGAACTCCTTGCCGTTGATCGACACCGGGCGGCCCTGTTCGAACCCGACGGTGACGTCCTCGGGGACGACCTCGACCTCGGGGTCCCAGAATCGCACGCCCATGATCGGCTTCACGATCTCGATGCCGGTGTCGAGCTGCTCGAGCGACTTGGCCTCGTGGGTCGCGCCCCAGATGTTGGCGTCAGTCGAGTACGCCTTTTCCACGCTGTCGCGGTAGGGCAGGCCGCGCTCAAGAAGCCACTCGGACATCTCGGTACGGCCGCCGAGCTCACCGACGAACCCGGCGTCGAGCCACGGCTTGTAGATACGCAGGTTCGGGTTGGCGAGCAGCCCGTAGCGGTAGAACCGCTCGATGTCGTTGCCCTTGAAGGTCGAGCCGTCGCCCCAGATCAGGACGTCGTCCTCCAGCATCGCCCTGACCAGCAGCGTGCCGGTGACGGCGCGGCCGAGCGGGGTGGTGTTGAAGTAGGTCCGCCCACCACTGCGAATGTGGAACGCGCCGCACGAGAGGGCGGCGAGGCCCTCCTCGACCAGCGCCTCACGGCAGTCGACGAGCCGAGCCAACTCGGCGCCGTACGCGATCGCACGGTCCGGCACCGACGCGATGTCGGGCTCGTCGTACTGCCCGATGTCGGCTGTGTACGCGCACGGCACAGCGCCTTTCTCGCGCATCCACGCCACCGCGACGGACGTGTCGAGACCACCGGAGAACGCGATACCCACGCGTTCGCCTGTCGGGAGAGAAGTCAGCACCTTGGACACATGGGAAAGTATGCACTGTACTGAATGCCTATGCAAAACGAGGTGAGTGACGACACGCCGAGAACCCGGTAGGTGGCCATGATGACCTCAACCCGCCAGTCACCTCAGGGTGCTCGACGCGGTCGAGACGACCACGACAGCGGTGAACGCTGCCAGGTTCCGAACCGGCGCCCCGACCGGTTTGGGCTGCCACCCGGACTCCAAATCGGACTGGACGGGACGCTTCCGGCGGCCGAAACGCCAGTTGCGCGGCCACGGTGGATCCGTGGCCGCGCAGCCGATCCAAGCCCGTCAGGCAGTCGATCAGAATCCGCACAGGCACTGCACTGGGGTGATCTCGGTGTAGCCCTTGCCGGTCACGGCGGCTCCGTTGACCGTGCCGGTGACCGTCGTCGCGCCTTCCCAGTAGTCGAGGTCGGGGAAGACGGGGTTGGATTCCTGGTCCAACTGTTTGGGCGCGATCCGGAGCTGGCCGCCCGGGACGGTGACTTCCCAGCCGCTGGAGTAGGTCCGGCCGCTGCGGGGGCTGGTCCACGAGCCGAGCGGTGTCATCCGCAGGCTGCTCGGCGCGAGTTCGGTGGCGGCGCCGTTGGGTTCGACCCTCGTGCCGAAGATCTGGGAGGCCGCGGAGCTGCTGGCCGCAGCGCAGGCTGTCGAGCCGGGACAGCGCTTCACCACCGACGGGCATCAGTTCACCCGCCTGGGCGCCTGGTCGGGGAAGCTGATGGTGACCGACTCCGCCGACTGTCGGCGCGATCTGCGGCGCGAGGAGGAATACGCGTTCTGGGCATGGGCCGCCGTGAATGTCCTGCGCCTGACCGGAGTCCGGATCGAGGAGCTGATGGAGCTCACCCATCACAGCCCGATCCAATACCGGCTACCCACAACCGGGGAGATCGTGCCGCTGCTGCAGATCGCGCCGTCCAAGACCGACGCCGAGCGGCTGCTGGTGGTCAGCCCCGAGTTGGCCGACGTGCTGTCCGCCATGATCATTCGAGTCCGCGACGACACCGGCACCGTTCCGCGGGTCCCGGCCTACGACTGGCGCGAGTGCGTCTGGAGACCGCCTGCCCCCGCACTGTTCCAGCGCAGGTTCGGCACCGACAACCGGGCGATCAGCCACGGCACGATCCGCAAGATGATCCAAGCCGCGCTCACCAACACCGGCCTGACCGACCCTGCCGACGGCAGGCCGCTCAACTGCACACCCCACGACTTCCGCCGGCTCTTCATCACTGACGCCATCCTCCATGGCCTGCCACCGCACATCGCCCAGATCATCGCAGGACACCGCGATATCAACGTCACGATGGGCTACAAGGCCATCTATCCCGAGGAGGCCATCCAAGCGCACCTGGCGTTCCTGGCCCGCCGCCGCAACCTACGCCCCAGCGACGAGTATCGCGTCCCCACCGACGAGGAATAGCAGGAGTTCCTAGGACACTTCGAGCGACGCAAGGTCTCAACTGGACTTTGCGGACGCGCATATTCCACACCATGCATCCACGAACATGCCTGCCTGCGATGCTCGACGCACTGGCCGGATCCGTCTCAACGGCAACGAATCGTCGAGATCCGCGACAACCTCCTCGCCCGGATCGCCGAGGCCGAACGCGAAGGATGGCTCGGCGAAGTCGAAGGACTCCGCATCAGCCTCACCGGCGCCACCGACAAACTCGCCCAGATCGACAAGCGCACCAACGCCACGAGAACCGTCAACCTCGGAATGCCCACTCTCGCAACAGATTCCTGAGCACCAACCACCCTTCACGAACGCTCACGACCAAGTTCAGAGAATCCGCAAGCGAATCCTGCTGACCACATGACGGCCGCCAAGGGGTCAGACGATCACGAAATATGGGCCAGAGAAGCAGAACCAAGTGAAACCGCCAGAGCCACCCAGCGGCATACGTGTGCCGTTGCCTTGTCTGTGACGCTCCGGTCACGTCCCCCGACAACCTCGCAACGGCACTGTCCCGGGCGGCAGCGCCGCCCGGGACAGTCCGACCTCACGAACGACGCGGTCAGGCGAGCACGCCGCCGAGGCTCGACCAGGCGGTCCAGCCGCCCGCGGTGGTCCACGTGCGCTGCCACAACGCGTTGTCGGTGCCACGCACGAAGATGTCGGTGCGGCCTGCCCTCGTGCTCACGGCCGGGGCGCCGGCGAATGCGTTGGCGTTGGGGCCCCCGCGACCCGTCCAGCTGTTCCACGTAGTCCCGTTGAAGGTGCGCTCGTAGACCTGGTTGTCGGTGCCATGGACGGTGACAGTGATCTTGCCGTCGGAACTGGCCGCCGCGCCGGGGCTGTCGGCGAGGACACCGCCCAAGGCACTCCAACCAGTCCACCCAGCAGCCGTGGTCCAGGTGCGCTGCCAGAGCTGGTTGTCGGTGCCCCGGACGAACGTGTCGGTGCGCCCGTTGATCGCGACCACAGCGGGGGCACCGATGAACGTGTTGCTGTTGGGCCCGCCACGGCCGGTCCAGCCGCCCCACGATGTGCCGTTGAAGGTGCGCTCCCAGATCTGGTTGTCGGTACCGCGGACGTGCACAGTGATCTTGCCGTCGGGGCTGGCTGCCGCCCTCGGGCTGTCGGTCAGGACGCCACCGAGCGAGCTCCAGGCGGTCCAGCCGCCAGCCGTGGTCCACGTGCGCTGCCACAGCGCATTGTCGGTGCCGCGCACGAACGTGTCTGTGCGGCCGTTGATCGCGACCACCGCGGGGGCGCCGGTGAACGCGTTGCTGTTGGGCCCGCCACGGCCGGTCCAGACGCCCCACGATGTGCCGTTGAAAGTGCGCTCATAGACTTGGTTGTCGAGGCCGTGGACCTGAACCGTGATCTTGCCGTCGGCACTGGTCGCGGCACTTGGACCGTTGAGAACCGACGAGGCTGTCACCTTCCCGTCGCCTGTGACGGTCACCGTCACCGCTCCGCCTGCCGGAACGTCGACCCGTGGCCAGTTGCGGAACGCCGTATAGCCCAGGGGCACGGCCGCTCTGGTTGCCGTTTCGGCCAGCACCGACACCTGGGCCGCATAGGCCGTTCGGTTCGTCAGGCGGAGCACCGCGGAAGTGGCGTTGTCGGAGACACGCTCGACGCTGACATGGTCGAAGGCGAACAGGATATCTTCGCCTGGCCGTACGTAGATTCCGGGAAGTTCGAGCGCCATCAAGACACCGTTGGTCTCGGTCCAGGAGTTCCGGGTATAGATGAAATTGCCGATTGCCCCATCACCTTCGGCGTCACTCGGCTGGATGCGTTCCATGCTCGAACCGACCAGGTAGTTCGTGGTGATGTGACCCGGCATGTTGACGGCCTCGGAATGAGCATGCTGGATGTCACCGATGAGCTCTGCGTACTTCTTCTGCCCGGTCGCTCGATACAGCTTGAACAGGGAGTCAGCCGAGGTGGTGCAGACGCCCGGAGCAGCGTGCTTGTTCTGGCTGCTCGCCCAGACGGCGCCTGCCATCTTGCCGCCGAGCTTCGCGATGGTGCTCGTCGCCGGGAACTGCGGGTTGTAGGCGAGCGTCCACGACGAGCACAGGGCGGCCTGAACCTTCGCGCGGTCGAGCCAGAGGGTCTTTCCGGTGTACTGGTACAACGCCATGAAGCTCTCCATGAGGCCGAACGCCGTTTCGGCATCGGCATCCTGTGAGATGTCGCCGCAGGCCCCACTGGTGAACCCGCGAGAACTGATGTCGCGCGTGTAGTAGAACTCAGCACTCGCTTCGGCCACGGTCAACCAGTCGGTCCGACTGAAGTACGCCCCAGCCAGGGCGAGTCCGGCCGGAGCAATGGCCCCAGCGGTCGAGTTGTAGACGGCGATCTCCCCCGTTGCGGGGACGATGTACTGACCGAACTCACCGTCGTCCTCCCAGGTTTGGGCGAAGGCGGCGGCCAGATTCTTGGCGGCCGTCTCCCAGCTCGTCTTGATGACAGCGCCGTGCCCCTGAGCCTTCAACAGCATCAGGTGTTTGACCAGCCAGAACAGGGCGTCGCCGTTCTTGCGAACCATGGCCTGCACCGCCGGGAAATTGGCGTGCGCCTTCTCCGAGCGGATGACGCCAGTTGCGGTGATGGTGCCGAAGAAGTAGCCGCTGGCCCCCTGCATCTTGGAACAGATGAAGTCGAGCTCGTCGGCGACCCGGCTGCGCTCGGTCGCGTTGTCGAGAGCCAACATCGGGAAGGTGTTGATCATGCCGCTCACCCAGCACAACTGGAAGTCGCGCGAGTTCTCCGGGGTGTAGTACTTGCCGACATCGGTGGTGATGAAGTTTCCGCTACAGATGCCGGTGCCCAACTCGGCCAGCTTGCTCATGGGAAGCAGGTTGCGGGGATTCGTCGGGCCCGTCAGCGACTTGCGAAGGTCCATGAACTGCTTCAGGAACGCGGGAATCCCGTCGGCGTCGAACGTGAAGACCTGGTAGCGAATCGACACGGCGTCGCCGGCAACCCAGGTCGACGCACGGTCGCCGCTCGCTCGGAAGTCGCCGAACCCGGGCGCCTGCTGGCGCATGACCGGTGCCGAGATGCGAAAGTCGCAGCTGGCCCGGCTCGCGCTCTCCTCAACGGTGAGCCCGCTGTTGCCCAGTCGGGTGGCCTGCTCGGTGAGCACGATCCATCCCTTCTTCAGCGTGGACGAGAAGAAGCTCATCGACGGCGCGGCGGTGGCCGTGGTCTCCAGCTCGATGCGCGACTTGTCCGTGGCGTTCAGGGCGAGCCGCGGGTTGTTCGAGGTCGACAGCTCGGACTGCGGGTTGTAGTACATGTCGACCGGGTACGGAGGGTTGTACCCATTGCCGAGGGCGCGGTACCGATTGCCGTTGTAGACGATTCCGGGAATCATGACGTAGTTCGCCGTCTCCCACCCGTCGAACGGGAAGTCGATCGTGATCGCGGTCTGCTGGGCGGACCCCCGTTCCAACGTGCACGTCACGGTGACGTCGGACCCCAGCCCACCGGGTAGCGCCACCGTCTGCGACGCCAGCTTCCACTGCTGCTCGCCGACGACCAAGGTGTCGCCGGCAAACGAGTGGCTCGCGAGTAACGTCGTGCCCTCATACGTGCGAACCGAAACCTCAACGGCCCCGTTGAGTGCGGCCATCGATGCGAGCAGGGCGGCACTCGGGTCTCCCGTGCCCGCGGCACCGACGGCCAGCCCCTGGGCGTGCGACGGCGTCGACCGCGCTACGGCCAGCGTGCTGGCACCAGCGGCGGCAAGCAGGGAAATGTAACTCCTCCGACTGAGCATTTCAAACCTTTCGTTGTGTAGGTGGCGTGTGCCGTCACAACAGGATCAATCGAGCACACTGTCCACGCCTGGGCTACTAGTACACAAGATGAGGAGTCGAGAATTTCAACTGTCGCCGCTGTCGCGACAGCTGTGCGCTCTGCGCGGAATGCCCACTTCATCCGGGTGGCCAACCCGGAGCCCAGCGGTCCAGTTTCCCGAAGGTGAAGCAATGAAGCCTCCCCGCACCCACCGCCGTCTGCTTTCGGCCAGTTCTGCCGCACTCCTCGTGGCGACCCTGGCCACCCTGAATGCCACCGGGTCAGCCGCCGCAGATACCACGACCTCCACCCATGCGCGGCGCATCGTCGCCAAGTACCCTCGCCGCCCCCGACCAGGCGCTGTTCCGCCAACCGTGACGGGAGTGGCCGCGTTGCAGGTGCCCGCTGTTCTTCTCCCGCACACCATCACCGTTCGCCGGTATCTCGGCACCGGACCCTACGGCGACCGAGACGCCGAACCCGTCACCGTCCGCCGCACGTTCGTCGAGGACCGACGCAGGCTCGTCCGCGCGCTGATGGCCTGGTTCCTCGGCGCCTACGCCGCACGCGGCGGCAAGAACCTGGGCATCTACAACTGCCGCAACGTAGCCGGGAGTTCCACGAGCAGCCCGCACGGCGAAGGCCGCGCCGCCGACCTCGGCGTGCCCGTCGGCGGACGCGATCCCCTCGTGCTCGGCAGCGGCCTCGCCAAACCGCCCGACGCCCGTTAGCGACTGCGGGTGGCGGCGATCGACTCGGCGACGATGCTGCCGAGTCGATCATCTGCGCGGTTGCCGAGTTCTTCGCATGGTTGGCGAGCACACGTGTGTGAGCGAACCCGGCGGGTTTCGGGAGCGCGTCAATGGATCCAAGCCGCAGGGCGTGTTCCCATGGGTTCTCGGTCGTCGACCTCGGCGACTGCCGCGTCGGCGGCCGTCTGGAGTGTCAAAGCCTCGTTGAGAACGGTGCTCAACGCCGTGGATGCTTTCCGATAGATGTCTTCGTGTTGGTCACCGCCGCACACCCACCAGACGCCCGCCATCGAGACAGCCCTCAGCTCGTGTTCTTGAACGAGGTAGGGAAAGCGCGTGGCGTGACCGCTGGCTACGAGCGAGTCGATGCCGTCGGCGCTGATCTCGTGGATAAGAAACGGTGCGGACTGGTCGTTGCGATTGTGTTGGTCTCGTTCCGCTCGTTCGAGCCGAACTTGTCCGCCGGATCGCCCTTCTCGTATCCGCGATGGTCATCCAACTCGGCGTTCAACGCCGCTTCCAACACCGTTTCGTCAATTGCCGCAACAGCCCTTACGGGCCGACCGGCGATTCGCCTTCGGCGCGCGCGTTGTCGATCAATTCCCGCGCGACCCGCACGTCAAGATCATCACCTGCGGTCGAGTCGGCGTCCGGACGGCCGCCGGGTCCTTGCCTGTCAACATCGATCCCTTCCAGCCGGAGCATCCGCTCCAGCATGGTCAAGATCACTCCCACAAGATCCCGGACGGTCCCCTCGCCGAGCGCCGCGGAGCCCGACTGTCACCAAGCCGTACCGGGGGTGGGACCGGAATACGGCAGAAGTGGGCCGCGGTGACCGGCAGGTGCGGCCTCGGGCTCCGGCGCCAGAGATGATCATGGCGCGGCTGTTAGTGATGGTGAACACCCATACGGGCTAAGAGAAATCACCTGTGCGTCGGTTGCCTGCGGAGGCGTTGGACCAACGGAGTGGATCTTCATCGTCGGGCATTTCCGGCCGGTGCGGAAGTCGTTCTCGGAGGGTCGGGTCGGAGCTGATCTCCGGCTGCGTTGTGGGACGAGTACTGGAGGATTTTGTGACATCTACGATGACCAGCGAGCAGACCTGGTACCCCGATCACCAGGATCAGGTGGCTGGTTGCATCCTCGTCGGCGAGCCTGGTGTGACCGTGAACGCCGACGGCCGCGACTCGGTCTGGGTGCGGGGAGCAGACGACACGCTGTGGTCGAATCCCCAGGAGCGGGACTGCCGGACCTGGAACGGCTGGGCCCAGCACGCCACCGGCATCGGCGGCGACCCCGTGCCGCTGCTGGGCACCGACGGACTCATCCGGGTGTTCTACCGCGGCACCGGTGACGAACTGTTCGTGCTGACCCAGCAACGGCCGGGGCAGAACTTCGGCGACCCGGTCAAGCTCACCGGGGGCTGCGTGTCCGATCCGTCGGTCGCGATGAACGCCGACGGCCGGATGACCGTGGTCTACCGCGGCAGCGACGGCGCCAGCTGGCAGGTGACCCAGAGTTCGGTCGCCAACAACACCTGGCGTCAAGCCGGTTCGCTCGGCGGGAGCGTCAAGGGCAGGCCCGCCATCGGCCGCGCCGGGGACGGACTGCTGTCCGTGGTGGTCCGGGGCGGCGACGACGCACTGTGGGTCACCACGCAGACATCGGTGAACGCCTCGACGTGGGGAACCTTCGTGTCGCAGGGCGGCAACGCGGGCAGCGACCCGTTCGTCACCCACTACGCCGACCAGCGCCTCGCCGTCGTCTACACCTCCACCAACAACTGCGTGCACCACATCGTCCAGGTCGGCAACTACGGCTTCGCCGGGGCGTCCACCACTCACACCGATCTTGGCGGCACCGTCGTCGGCCCGTCGTCGGCCTGCCTGGGTGCCGATGGTCGGCTGCACGTGTTCGCTACGGCCAAGGCCGACAACCAGATCCTGACCGCCGAGCAGAGCACCATCAACACCACCGGGTTCTCCGCCCTCACCGGCATCGGCGGCGACCTCAGCGGCGACCCCGTCAAGCCCGTCACCGCCGTCACCGTGCCACACCTGCTCACGATCGGCATCATTGACGTCTTCTACCGCGCCACCGACAACCAGGTCCACTTCGCCAGCCAGACCGACCTGATGTGACCACCGGAAACACCGGCATGTGGTGCTGACCCCGCGGGCCCGGTCCGTGAGGACCGGGCCCGCGGCGGCGGGCTGGTCCCGGTTCCGGCTCTGAACGTCGAACCCGGACTCGACGCCGTCGAACATGCCACCGAAGCACTGTCCGACCGCGCCGCTGCGACTGCCCCCACCCGCCAACCAGCGCCTATCGTTCACCGCGGCCCGTTTCCGCCGTATTCCGTCCCACCAACAGTGTGGCCGACTCCGCCGGGTCTTCATCCGGTCGAACTCGCTGCGCCCGCGTGGCCGGGTCGACCAGCCGTCGGGCTGCGGTCAACAGGGTGCTGGGTCGCGGTGACGCGCAGGGTGTAAACCCTGGCCGCGTCGCACCTCCAGGCCCTCCCGCAGGACCTGCTGTTCGGCCTCGCCGAGACCCCGCCATGATGTCGAACCACCGTGTGCGGTCACTTCACGCCGTCAAAGCCAGGTCACCCGTGCGTGCGGCGCCAGCAGCCCGCAGTTACGACCGTGGGGCCGGCCCGCCTGGCCACCGATCTGCTCTTCGCCCGCATCGACGGCGACCAGGCTCCGCCACGCACCATCGTGCTGCCGACCGAGCTGCTCGACCGAGGACTGGCAGCGCCCGGGTAGCCACAAGCGAGAGTGTCCAGTGAGGGCCGCCCTTAATCAGCGGTGGGTGGTGCCGCTTGTTGGACAGATCCGGCCCGCGAACTCGGCGACAACGATGCGACGACAGCAGCGCACCCTCGGCGTCACCGCGGTCTACGTGACCCACGACCAGTTCGAGGCGATGACGATGGGCGATCGGTCGCCGTGATGAACAATGGCGAGGCGCGGCAGGTGGACACGCCGTTGACCTTGTACGGCAAGCCCACGAACGTGTTCGTGGCGGGATTCGTGGGCTCGCCGCTGATGAACCTCATGGCACGGTCGCGGCGGCGGGGGAGATCCGCGTCGGCGGGTACACCGTGCCGGTGGGCGCGCGGAACGGCTCGGTGTCCGGCTGGGGCCAGGCGTTCAAGGGTGATGTCCTGCACGACGACCGACCCGGAGCGGGTCCATCTGTACGACGACGAGACCGGGACGCGCGTGTCGGCCCGAGTCCACCGCCCGAAGGTGCCCCGAGGCCCGGTGGCCTGGGGACACCTTCGAGTCAGACCGCGAGCAGGTGGACCATGGCGGCGCTCTGGGGCGCCCGCTGCGGTCCCGGCAGCCCGAGTGCCGCGAGCGTCGCCCCGGACGCCTCGATGCCCGTCACCGGCCAGGCCACCGTCGGGTCGGCGGGGGAGACGAGCGCGGCCCGATAGGTCCGGGCCGGATCCAGCCCGGGGACTCGGAGCCGAGGCGGCACCGGCACGATCTCGTCGAGCTGCGCGTAGGAGAAGATCGCCTCGGACCGGTCGTGGGCGACCACGCCGTGCGCGAGCATGCCCTGGCCCAACTCGACCCGGGTCAGGCGGCCCGTGTGCAGCAGGGCCCGGTGGCGCTTGTAGAGGTCTGTCCAGCACCCGAGCCGCTCGTGGTCGGCGGGGGCGACCTTCGTGAGGTCCCACTGGATGCCGAACTGGCCGAAGAAGGCGGTCGCCGCGCGCAGATCGAGGGTCGTGGCCCGGTGGGTCTGATGGTTGACCGCGGCGGTGACGTGTGCGCCCAGGTACTCCAGCGGCGCGAGCTGGGCGGTCCAGTGCTGGATCGGCTGGCGCGACAGCGGGTCGGTGCAGTCGGAGGTCCAGACGCTCTGCACGCGCTCCAGAACGTCCAAGTCGACACGGCCGCCGCCGGAGGCGCAGCTTTCCCAGGCGATACCCGGGTGGCGGCGGGCCAGTTCGCCGAGGAGTTCGCGGAAGCCGAGCGTCTGCCGTCGCGACGAGGGCCTGCCGTCGCGTGAGTCGCCCGCGTCGACGTGGTCGCGGTTGTGGTCCCACTTGACGAAATCGATCCGGTTCGCCGACGCGAGACGGTCGAAGGCGTCGAGCAGGTGTGCGCGGACGTCCTCGCGGGAGAGATCGAGCAGGTAGCAGTTGCGCTCCAGCACCGGCTTCCGGTCGCCGGTCCGCAGCACCCAGTCAGGATGGTCCCGATAGACCTCCGAGTTGGGGTTGACGGCCTCAGGCTCCCACCAGATACCGAACTCCATCCCGGTGCTGTGGACCCGGTCCGCGAGCTGCGCGAGCCCGTGCGGCCACACCGCGGGATCAGGGATCCAGTCGCCCAGTCCGTCGTCGAGCGAGGTGCGGTTGGCGAACCAGCCGTCGTCGAGCACAAACCGTTCGGCGCCGAGCTTGGCCGCGATGTCGACCATCTCGCCGAGAGTGTCGATGTGGTGGTCGAGGTAGACCGCTTCCCACGGGT
>DATLIA010000374.1:0-3546 GCA_035540215.1 Actinokineospora sp.
CCGGGGAACGGAATCCGCGGCCTAAGACGGCCAGCCCGGCCGCGCTCCAGCCCAGCTTGCCCGCGACCGCGACGATGTCGCCGGGCAGCGCGCCGCCGCGGGTGACCGGCTTGCGGCCCTGCAGATCACCGAGCGCGGTGATCGAGATCACCATGGTGTCCGCGGCGGCCATGTCGCCGCCGACGACGCCGATCTTGGCCCTGGCCGCCTCGGCCCACATGCCCGCCGACAGCTCATCGATCACCTGGACGGGGGTTGACGCGGGGCACGCGAGTCCGACCAGCACCGCCGTGGGCACCGCGCCCATCGCGGCGATGTCGGCCAGGTTGACCGCGACCGCCTTGCGCCCGACCTGGTCCGGAGTGGACCAGTCGAGACGGAAGTGCACGCCGTCGACCAGCACATCCGTGCTCGCGACGACTCTGCCGTCGCTCGCGGCGACCACGGCGGCGTCGTCGCCTGGGCCCAACAGCGTCGGCTTGGGTTGGGTCCGTCCGTCGGTGACCCGGCGGATGAGACCGAACTCACCCACGTCGGCCACAGTCTGCTGGCCCTGGGTCGTATCCGGTCGCACGACATCCTCCGATCACCGATGTTCGGATCCCCCAACGATCCGGAACCTGGGGTACGTTGCTGAACACGTTCCTACCTCTTGGGGACTCCTAGCCGCGAAGGGGCGCGCCGTGGTCCACGCATACATCCTGATCCAGACCGAAGTCGGCAAGGCCGCGGCCGTCGCCGCCGAGATCGCCGGGATCCCCGGGGTGACCACGGCGGAGGATGTCACCGGACCCTACGACGTCATCGTCCGGGCCGAGGCCGACAATGTCGACCTCCTCGGCCAGCTGGTCGTCGCCAAGATCCAGAGTGTCGACGGCATCACCCGCACGCTCACCTGCCCGGTCGTGCATCTCTGAGCCGTGGTCTAGTGGTCCGGTGAGTGTCTCGCCTCCCCGGACCGGCCCTTCCCGCGCCGCCGTCGTAGCCGCCGTCGCCCTATGCGGGCTGCTCGCCGTCGGTGTTGTCGTGGCGAGCCGGTTCCTGCCAGACGAACCCGCGTCGCCAGCGCCGACCAGCGCCGCGCCACGCACCGGCCCGATCGGCCTGGTGCCCGTTGACGCGCCGGACTCGGGCTCGACGCACTGCGCGGCCTTGACCGCCGCGCTGCCCGGCTCGCTGGCCAGCGGCCAGGCGACGCTGGTGAAGCTGCCCGTGGCCGAACCCGCCCCGGTCGGCGCCGTGGCATGGGGCGACCGGGTCGGCGACCCGGTCATCCTGCGCTGTGGGCTGGGAAAACCGCCGGAGCTGACGGCGACCTCGGCCCTGCGCGAGGTGTCCGGGGTCAAGTGGCTGCCGGTCGACGGATCCGACAGCCAGACCTGGTTCGCCGTGGACCGGCCGGTGTTCGTCGCGCTGACCCTGCCCAAGGGCGTCGGCACCGGACCGCTGCAGACAGTGTCCGAAGTGGTCGGTGCCGCGCTGCCGGCGCAGAAGGTTCAGCCCTGACGATCAGCGCAGGCCCGTGCCGCGCGCGATGGCGGTGTCGATCAGGATGGTCAGCAGGGTCGTGTAGTCGACTCCGGTGACGTCCCACATCTTCGGGTAGGCCGAGGTCGGCGTGAAGCCGGGCATGGTGTTGACCTCGTTGATCGTCAGCGTGCCGTCCTCGCCGACGAAGAAGTCGACCCGGGCCAGGCCCTGGCAGTCCAGCGCGCGGAACGCGTCGACGGCCATGGCCCGCAGCCGCTCGGTGACCTCGTCGGTCAGCTTCGCCGGGATGTCGAGTTCGCTGGTGTCGTCGAGGTACTTGGAGTCGAAGTCGTACCAGTCGAGCCCGCCCAGCAGCCGCACCTCGGCGGGCTGCGACGCCTCGACCCGGCCGTCGGGGAACTCCAGCACGCCGCACTCGACCTCGCGGCCGACGATGGCGCCCTCGATCAGCACCTTCGGGTCGATCTCGCGGGCGTGCGCGATCGCCGCGTCGAGCTGGGCCCAGTCGGTGACCCGGGTGATGCCGGTGGACGAGCCCGCGCGGGACGGCTTGACGAACACCGGCAGGCCGAGGCGGTCGCGCTCGGCGGCGTCGAGGGTCGTCTGGTCGCGGCGGAGTTCGGCGTACGGGCCGACCGGCAGGTCCTCGGACTTCAGCAGCTTCTTGGTGACGCCCTTGTCCATCGCGACGGCGCTGGACAGCACGCCCGGTCCGACGTAGGGCAGGCCCGCCATCTCCAGCAGTCCCTGGATGGTGCCGTCCTCGCCGTAGGCGCCGTGCAGCATCGGGATGACGACGTCGACGGCGGAGAAGATCCGGCCCTCGTGGCCCTTCTCCAGGATGACCAGGCGGCCGGAGGTCGGGTCGGCGGGCAGGGTCACCGCGGTGCCCGAGGTGATGCTGGGCAGCTTCCGGTCCTGGATGCGCAGGGTGTCCGGGTCGTCGGGGCCGAGCACCCAGGAGCCGTCCTTGGTGATGCCGACGGGCACCACCTCGAACCGGTCCCGGTCCAGGTTCGCGAGCACGCTGGCGGCGGACACGCAGGACACGGTGTGCTCCGTACTGCGTCCACCGAACACGACCGCGACACGAATCTTTGAGCTGGACATGAATACTGACACTACCTGGATGGGCTAACGCCAGATCCGATCGACCTCGCGAACAACTCCACCAGAACCGGGATGGCCGCGCGGAGTTGATCGCGTGAGCACGCGGCATATCCCAGTGCGATGCCGAACCAGGTCGCCGGGCCGCTGTGGTGGCGGGCCAGGCCGTCGAGCAGCAGGCCGCGGCGCAGGCCGGTGTCGATCAGCACGCGTTCCGCCGCGGCGGAGTCGAGCGGGACGACCAGGTGCGCGCCCGCGTCGTCGCCCAGCATCGGAATGGCCGCGGCCGCCAACGCCTCCACCACCAGTGCCCGGCGCTCGGACAGCTCGCGGCGCAGTTTGCGCAGGTGGCGGCCGAGGTCGCCGTTGCGGGCCAGTTCCACGACGACGAGCTGGCCCGCCGCGGCCGGGCTGGTGCCGGTGCGGTCGCGGTGTTCGAGCACGGCGGTGACCACCGCGGGCGGGGCGACCATCCAGCCGGTGCCCAGCGTCGGAGTGAGGATCTTGCTCGTGGTGCCCAGGTGCACCACGACATCCGGGGCGAGCGCGGCGAGCAGCGGCAGCGGGGCGACGTCGTAGCGCAGTTCGCCGTCGTAGTCGTCCTCGACCACCAGCCAGCCCTCGCGGCGGGCCCGCTCGACCAGCTCGACCCGCCTGCCCGCCGACATCCGCCGCCCCAGCGGGTACTGGTGGGCGGGCGAGCAGTCGACCAGCCGGGTCGTGGGCGGCAGGCTCTCCAGCAGCAGGCCGACCTCGACGACCGCGGCGCAGCACGGCCGCCGCGCCCTCGGCGACGGCGGCACCACCGCCGCCGTGGGGGAGGTGGCGCTGGCGGCACTGCGGCGCGGCGACGTCGTGGCGGTGGAGGAGCCGGGGTACCAGCGCGCGGTCAACGCGCTGCGGGCCGCCGGGATGCGGGTCGTGCCCGCCGAGGTCGACGCAGATGGC